>NZ_NQLZ01000036.1:0-69033 GCF_002276395.1 Paenibacillus sp. 7541
CGGAGTCGATGAGGCAGAAGTTGCTGCAGATGTGCATCGCGATCCCTGGCCTCTCCTACTGCCAGCTGATCGCCCGTCAGCCGGATCGGCCCTTAGAGAACGCCTTAGCCGCAGCCTGAGCGAAGGCTGGATGCGAGAGGGTGGAAGCGAGAGGATAGTTTGACGAGAGGGGGCGGAGGATGAATATGACTGTCGGATTTCGCTCGTGGAACATTATTCGCATACTTCCGCGTTAAACAGTGCAAGTGTTGACAGGGTTGGATGGTTTGACATTGGATTGAAGTAGAAGTTACGGTATATTCGTTTTTGTTTTTGTTCTTCCTCTTCCTCACAGCAGCATGCCAAGGTACCGGCGAAAATCCACAAACAATCCTACCGACAGCAAACCTGTAATAGGAGAGATGTATTGAATTGTAGATTAGCTTTCGAGTGAATAGGTCGGGCAGCGTATTTACCTTCTGTTTTGTCTTTTTTGCGTTCCCTGATCAAACGGGATAATGGTGCAAGGCTTGAGGTTGGTAAGTAGTTGACAAGTAGTTGGCAAGTATCTAACAGACAAAGCCCCTGCCGCGCTCATTGGACAAGTAACTCGCATCCAGTGAACATTTCGGCAGGGGCGCTTTTAATCATAGATATGAAATCATGAGTTCCTTATTTATCTTTCAATATGCTCGACAAACCAGCGCACGATATGGCTGAGACGTCTGACGCGCAGGTATGGATGACCGCTTCGGGACAGATTGTGGTCCGCTCCCGGGAAGCGGATCAGCTGGGTGTCCTTGCCCAGACGCTTCAGGGCTGTGAATAGCTGCTCGGCCTGCTCGATCGGACAGCGCAGGTCTTGCTCCCCGTGCAGGATGAGCAGCGGGGTCTTGATTTCCTTGACGTAGGCGAGCGGAGAATGCTTCCACAACTTCTCCAGATCGTCCCAAGGGTTGCCCCAAATTTGGTCTTCGGTAAAGTTGTAGCCGATGTCGCTGACCCCATAGAAGGAAATCCAGTTCGAGATCGAGCGCTGAGTTACTGCAGCTTTGAAGCGATCTGTATGGCCTACGATCCAGTTCGTCATGAAGCCGCCGTAGCTGCCGCCGGTTACGCCAAGGCGTGAAGCGTCCACGAAGGAGTAGGTGTTCAGTACATAATCGACGGCTTCCATCAGATCATGGTAATCCCGGCCACCGTAGTCGCCGCGTACGGTATTGACATGAACCTGCCCATAGCCGTGCCCGCCGCGCGGGTTGGTGTAGATTACCGCATAGCCTGCAGCCGCAAGCAGCTGAAATTCATGCATGAATGTATGGGCATACATCGCTTGAGGACCGCCGTGGATCTCCAGTACGGCCGGCACCTTGCTGCCCTCCGTGAACTCGGTCGGTTTCATCATCCAGCCTTGGATCGTCCAGCCGTCCCCGGTCTGGAACGTGAACACCTCCGGCTCGCTTAAATTCAGCTCGTTCCACAGTTCCTCGTTGCAGTTGGTCAGCCGCTGCTCCTGCTTAAGGGATGCACTATATGCGAACAAGTCGCCTGGCTGCAGCGGGTCAGCCGCCGCAAACACAATATTCTCCTCCGGCGTCAAGGCGAACTGATAGATTTCACGTTCGCCGCCGAGCACAAGCTCATACGAGGAGCCATCCAGAGCGAACCGGCCGATGTGGACACCGCCATCCTGGTTAAGCTGGAGGTATACCGATGTGCCATCCTTGCTGAACAGTGGAGGCGTGCCTGCACTGGCTCTCATATCACTGACCGCAGCATGTCCGAGCTGCACATCCATATCGGTGTACAGCACCTGGTCTTGTCCGTCTGCGAGGGCAATGAGATGAATGCGCGCCAAGGTGGCGAATCCGCAGGAGAGATCGCTGGCAAGCATAAGCAGCGACTGTCCGTCCGGCGTATAAGCAACCGTGTAGATGGAATGCGTGCCTTCGGTCAGCTGGCGTACGGAGCCGTCCTGGACATTCAGGATGAACGCATCGTTCGTCAGGCGCAGATCCGGGTCCGGATATTGCTCGGACGAAATACTGGCAGTGTAAGCGACGCTGGAGCCATCAAGCGACCAGTCAAAGCTGCCCACCTGGAACTCGCCGGAAGTGATCTGCTTGCTTTCTTCCGTTGCCAGGTTAATAAGAAATAGATGAGCGCGGCGGCCATTCCACAGGCCGATGCCGTCGCCTTTATATTTAATCCGGTCGTAGATCGCCTCTTCAGGCAGCTTCTTGCTCCCGTTGTTTCCGTTATTTCCGTTGTTGTCGTTACTGTTATTCGCGTTGCTTGTGTTCTGGTCCTGGTCGGTGCCATCCGATTCGGATACCTCGCTTCGGACGAGCAGCTGCGTTCCATCCGGCGACCATTTAAAAGCGCTGACGCCGTATTTCAGATCGGTTACAGGGCGCGCTTCCCCGCCGTCAGCAGGGATCGTCCATACTTGTGGCTTGTCGCCTTTCTTCCGCAGGAAGGCAAGCTGAGATCCGTCTGGGGACCAGGCAGGCGAGGAGTCATTCTCGCCGGAAGTGAAAGGAGTATCCTTATGGTTATCCGGGTGAAGCAGGCGAATATGGGAGGTATAGCCGTCAATCTCCTTCTTGACCGATTTATGTACATAAGCAATCGCTCCACTAGCGGGAGAGACGACGGGGTCGTTAACCCAGTGCATCCGATACAAGTCTTCTGGGGTGATCAGTCGTTTCGCAGTCATAAGGGTTCCTCCTAATCTTGGTTAAGGTTAAATCTCATTATGCTAGATTATGGTACGAAAATCCAGAGAAAAGTGCAGGGGTAAACGATCGCTTGTTCATTATGTCTATCATCATGCTTACATATTACGGGATATCAGAATTTAGGCTGTAAGAAATTCAGCAGATTAATTATCAAGGGGTCAATTATTACAAAGATCTAATCTTACGGTGCGGGCATCGAATCAGGGTCTGTTATTTTCTCCGAGAGAGCGCAGTCGTTCCATCTATTTGTTATAATTGAGATAGACTCTCAATTAGGAGTACAATGGAACCATGATCATAGAGGAGGAATCGGAAGATGAACGTTAGTGAAGCGATCCGCACGCGTCGGAGTATTGGTAAAGTCAAGCCCGACCAAGTGCCTCAAGAGATGATAGAACAAATTGTGGAAGCCGGAACATGGGCACCGAACCACAAGCTTACGGAGCCTTGGAAGTTTTATGTCATGCAAGGGGAAGGACGCGATATTCTGGGCAATGCACTCGGCGATATTCAGGCCGCGAATGCCGGCGACACAAGCGAAGCAGCGATCGCGGCCGCTAGGGAGTCGGGACGCATTAAGGCTTACCGGGCACCGGTTGTCATCGGTGTGGCAGTCCAGCCGTCGAAGGATCCGAAGGTGATTGAGTTGGAGGAATATGGCGCGGTGTTTGCCGCTATCCAGAACATGCTGCTTGAAATCCATGCACTTGGACTCGCAGCGGTATGGAGAACAGGGGAGCCTTGCTTCCATGAGCTGATGAACAAGGCATTCGGGCTGCAGCCGGATGACAAGCTGCTGGGCTTCCTCTACCTCGGCTATCCTGACATGGAGCCGAAGCCGGGGCGCAGACAAAGCGCCGCCAGCAAAACGGTGTGGCTGAACAGCACGGCGGATCTGTAATCCGTCTATCCTTAGCGGCTGCTTTTCGGTATAATAAACCCTAAGTTTTGCCGGAAGGCATCCGCCTTGTTGGCAACAGACATACCAAGGGGAGTGTAGTTTGTGAAGCTTCGATTCAACGAGTGGGACCTCGGGGGCAAGTTCATATTTATTGCGTCCGGCATAGCGCTGATTTCCTTGTTCTTTAATTGGCTGGACATTGGGATCGCGACGGAGAACGGCTTTGCTCAAGGAGGCGTGTTCTTTTTTCTGTGCTTTATCTATCCGCTTGTGCAGGTGCTGCGTGACAAGCCATTAAATAAACTGGTCGGATATATACTTGCCCTTCTAGCCGTCATCTTCACGGCCATGTTTGTTAATTCCAAGACGGTTGATTTCTTCGGAGAGACCGTCAGGGGAGCCGGGGCAGGACCGTACCTGTTTATGGTGGCGTGCGGGCTTTTGACTTTCGGGATATTCAGACGCAGACTGTAGCCTGCAGGGAGCCGTGTTGGCTTGCTTGTATCGGTTTGGAATGTATATCATGTCAACTTGAGCGGAATAATAGGAATTTGATATACTTGAGGAGGCGGCTTTCGTGCCGCCTTTCTTGAGATTTACATAAACCAGGAGGGATTTTCAGAATGGCCAATCAACCATTTACTGCCGGACCTACGCTGAATGACGGGGTGGCTATGCCATGGCTGGGTCTTGGCGTATGGAAGACCAAAGAGGGAGAAGAGGTAATCCATGCCGTCAAATCGGCAATTGCTGCCGGATACCGCAGTATCGATACAGCTGCCATCTACGGAAATGAAGAAGGCGTAGGACAAGCCATTCGGGAATCCGGTGTTTCCCGGGATGAGCTGTTCATCACCACGAAGGTGTGGAACGAAGACCAGGGTTACGACAAGACGCTGAAGGCCTTCGAGACCAGCCGCAAGAAGCTGGGGCTGGATGTGATTGATCTGTACCTCATTCACTGGCCTGGCAAGGATAAATATAAGGAAACATGGAAGGCGCTGATCCACCTGCAACAAGAAGGCTACGTCCGTTCTATCGGCGTCAGCAACTTCCATGTTCATCACCTGCAAGATATTATTGAGGATTCCGGCGTCGTTCCGGTGGTGAACCAGGTGGAACTGCATCCGCTGCTTTCCCAGAAGGAACTGCTGCAGTATGCCAAGGAGAACAACATTGTGCTTGAGGCGTGGAGCCCGCTCATGCAGGGCAACCTGGATCAGCCGGTGCTGGCTGAGATCGCCCAGAAGTACAACAAGACCATCGCTCAGGTCATCCTGCGCTGGGACATTCAGAACGGCATCATCGTCATTCCGAAATCGATCAAAGAGCATCGGATTCGGGAAAATGCTGACATTTTCGATTTTGAACTGTCCGCAGAAGATATGGCCCGAATTGACAGCCTGAACGAGAACAAGCGCTTTGGTCCGAATCCGAGCGAATTCCTGTTCTAATTGAAGACCATCGATGTATAGAAAAAAGCGAGCGCAACCTGATGTCAGGTCACGCTCGCTTTTCTATTATAAGGGACGTGCACCGTTCTACATTGATCAGGGGATGCGGCTTTGCCAGCCCCTCGGTTTAATTCGGGGCCTGCTTGGCTTTACGCTGCACCGTGACCCGCTCGCCGCCCATCATCAGAATGAAGACGAGCGCCAGAACTGCCGGTACAAGGGCCCACATAAACGTATCCGCAATCGAGCCGGCGAGCGAGGTGACAATTTGCTGGCGGATGTCCGGCGGAATCGTCGCCATCACTTCCGGCGTAAGCACGTCATCGGCGCTGACGTTAAGCCCTTCCGGCCAGCTGCCAGCGGCGGCTGCATCGGCCATTGTCCCGCTCAGGATGTTGCGCTGAATGATGCCGAAGACGGTGATGCCAACCGTCATCCCAAGCGAGCGCAGGAACGAGTTCGCCGATGTGGCTGCACCGCGCTGCCGGGCATCGAAGTTATGGATGGCGGCCATGCTCAGGACAGAGAACGAGAAGCCGACGCCGAAGCCGGTCAGCACCATATAGGCGGTGAGCAGCAGTCTCGGCGTTTCCGGTCCGATGGTGCTGAGGCAGAATATGCCGGCAATAAAGCAGGCCACCGACAGGAGCATAATGCTCCGGAACGGGATTCGGGTGGCCAGCAGGCCGCCTCCCTGGCTTCCGGCCACGCTGCCCAGCATCATCGGCATCAGGATGAGTCCGGCATTGGTGGCTGAGCCGCCATAGACGCCGGAGACGAAGATCGGGATGTAGATGGTAGCCACGATAAAGGCTGCACCGTAACATAAGGCGACCAGGTTGCTGGAAGCGAACAGCCGCTTGCGGAACATCTCGAAGGAAATGATCGGTTCGCTGGCGCGGGTCTCGGCAAACAGAAACACAAGGAACAGGAGCACGAACCCGGCGAACAGGCCTATAATTTGCGGAGAATCCCATGCAAACGTGTGGCCGCCGAGCTCCAGCCCGAACATCAGGCAGACGACAGCGCCGACAAGCGTGGTAGCCCCAGTCCAGTCAATGCGCAGCTTCCGTTTCGAGACCGTCTCCTTGTATGCGGTCAGAATCAGGATGAAAGAGATGATCCCGATCGGCACATTGACGTAAAAAATCCACTCCCAGCCAATGCTGTCGGTAATAAACGCGCCGAGCAGCGGCCCCATAATGCTGGAGGTGCCGAAGACGGCGCCGAGCAGGCCGGTCATCTTCCCGCGCTTCTCTGGCGGAAACAGGTCGAATACAATCGTGAAGGCAATCGGCATGAGCGCTCCGCCCCCGATGCCCTGGATGGCGCGGAATATAATGAGCTGTGTCATACTCCCGGCCATTCCGCACAGCGCCGAACCGATCAGAAACACGATCAGCCCGAATATAAAGAATCGCTTCCGACCGTACATGTCGGATAGCTTGCCGAAGATCGGCGTTCCTGCCATCACGGCTACCATATACACAGATGTCACCCAGACGAACTGTTCAAAACCTTGCAGATCCCGAACGATGGTGGGCATGGCCGTCGCGACGATGGTATTGTCGATGGCGGCCATAAAAATACCAAGCAATAGCCCGGCAACGACAAGCTTAATATTGCTTTGCTGTGCATTCATGTAATGGATGCTCCTTTAATGTCTCAGGGTTGTATATTTCAAAACGTACATAACGTCACGATGTTTATATTGTAGTTCGATTAACAGATGTTGGCAAGGTGGGTTCCGAAGGGCAGCACAGCAAGCAGCTGGAGGCGGGAGGCCGTCGTAGAAGTAAAAAAGAACCCGCAGCCGAAGGAGCGGATTCTTGCATTGACTTCCTAGTACGGGCGGTTGACAATGTGCCCCCTCAACGCGCTCTTCAAGGCGCGGGAGCGGGCACGGGGGCACCCCGCATGGTGGCAGTCGTCAACCCGCCAACATTCGTCAGCCCATCAGCGACCAATGTTAGAGCTGCTATTCGGCAGTTCATCTGCGACCGGTGTTAGAGCTGCTATTCAGCAGTCCATCAGCGACCAATGTTAGAGCTGTTATTCGGCAGTCCATCTGCGCCGATGTAAGAGCTGCTATTCAGCAGTTCATCTCTGGCGTCCGGTGCTGACCACTTTCAGCCAACCGTTGATCTTGAATGCTTGCCCAGCAGTCTATGTGCGATCAGTTGGCGTTTAACTACTGCTCAGCAGTTCATCTGCGGTGAGCTGGGATCAAGCTGCATAAATTCGATCCGGTTGCCGTCCGGGTCCTTGGCCCAGCATTGCCAATTGTGATCCTTTCCCTTCACCGGCTCCACATCCAGCTTCACGCCATGGCGCCGCAGGTGTTCTGCCGTCTCATGGATATCCTCCACCTCCAGGCACAAGTGCGAGAAACCGACCGGGCGAGGAGGGGCGGCTGGTTTGTCGCGTCCGCCGTAAAACAGCTCCACAAACTGTCCTTCCGTCACCTTAATATACTCAATCCATGGATTGCCTTGATCATCCCGAATATCGAAGGCCCGGGTGAACCCCAGCACATCACAGTAAAAATGCAGCGACTGCTCCATATCGGCCACATCAAAGGCCAGGTGCGCAATTTGCTTGATCTTCATCCTATATCCCCTCCCAAAGGTAAACGCTAGGGCTGTTTACACCATCATCGGCATATCCCTGCTTCCTATTGTACCTTTAACTGTATCCGCTTCCAATACATTTTGACAACCGCCTCTAGTGACAACGTCAATCCCTGGAGGTTGCTCGCCGTTAGCATTGTTTTGGCCGGTTTGCACTTTTTTGAGCGGACCCTGCGCGGCGGCATTTTCTGCGAATAGCAAGAAAGTCCAATTGCCGGAAAATGCCTGCTGACCCATAATAAAATCTACATCAGAACAACAACCAGCGCTTTTAGAATACGGAGGTGAATGAGGTGAATCAAGCCGCAGCGCCGAAGGCCGCTGTGAACGGGGAGCGCTTTAAGACAAGCAAGGGGCCGGGCACGCCCCGGGGGGTGAAGCTACGACGGCTGAGAAGGGATAAATGGCTGTACATTTTGCTAATTCCCGGCCTGCTGTACTTCCTGATATTCAAATATGTGCCGATGTGGGGCGTGCTGCTGGCCTTCAAGGATTATCAGCCCTTTGTCGGGTTCTGGAACAGCCCTTGGGTAGGCTTCGAGCATTTCCGGGTGTTCTTTCAAAATCCGGACTTCTATATGCTGCTGCGCAACACGCTGATCCTGTCCTTGTACAATCTTGTGTTTTTCTTTCCTGCCCCGATCATCCTGGCGATTCTTCTGAACGAAATCCGGCGTTCCTTTTACAAAAGAGCGATCCAGACGATGCTGTATGTTCCGCATTTTATCTCGATGGTTATCGTGGCCAGCCTCACCTATGTGCTGCTGACCACCGAAGGCGGCGTCATCAACGAATTGTTGTATGCGTTTACAGGGAGGAAGATCGAATTTCTGTCCGATCCGGACTGGTTCCGGCCGCTGATCATTATCCAGACGATCTGGAAGGAGAGCGGATGGGGAACGATCATCTTCCTGGCGGCGCTGGCGGGCGTCGATATGGAGCAGTACGAAGCGGCGATTGTGGACGGAGCGAACCGCTGGAGGCAGATATGGCATATTACGCTGCCGGCGATCCGAAGCACGATTGTCATTTTGCTCATTTTGCGGATGGGCTCCATTCTCGATAACGGGTTTGAACAGATCTTCCTGATGATGAATGCGCTCAACCGTGAGGTCGCTGAAGTGTTTGACACCTATGTGTACACGCTTGGCATCACGCAAGGGGCGTTCAGCTACAGTACGGCGGTCGGCCTGTTTAAATCGGTGATCGGCGTCATTCTCGTGGTCGGCACCAACTGGCTGGCCAAAAAATTCGGCGAGTCTGGACTCTATTAGAAAGGAGGGAATGCGGTGACGAAGCATTACAGAACCGCGGGCGGCACCGTCTTCGATCTGCTTAACTACGTCTTCCTCGGCTTGTTCGGCCTGCTGGCGGTGCTTCCGTTTATTTTTGTCCTGTCCGGCTCCTTTGCCACTGATGCCGAAATTACCAAAAGAGCCGTGTTCCTGATTCCCTCCACCTTCTCCATGGATGCGTATCGATTCATCTTCTCCACAGACACGATCCTGCGCAGCATCGGGGTGTCGGTATATGTCACGGTGGTGGGAACGATCGTCAACCTGATCTTTACGGTGACGATGGCTTATCCGCTCGCCCGGCGAGGCTTGATGGGCCGCAATCTCATTCTCAACCTGGTCATCTTCACGATGCTGTTTGGCGGCGGAATGATACCGACGTATCTGGTCATTCGGGACTTGAATCTGCTCGACTCCTTGAACGCCTTAATTATTCCGGGCGCCATCAGTGCCTTTAACCTCATCATTGTCAAAAATTTCTTCCAGGAGCTTCCGCCGGGGCTGGAGGAGGCCGCCCGGATTGACGGCTGCAACGAGCTGGGGCTGCTGTGGAGAATCGTGCTTCCGCTCTCGAAGCCCGTGCTTGCGACCTTTACGCTGTTTTACGCGGTGGGCCACTGGAACAACTTCTTCTCGGCGCTGCTCTATATCAATGATCCGGAGAAATGGCCGCTGCAGGTCATGCTTCGCCAGATTGTCATGCTGTCCCAGTCGGCCGGGGACATCACGTCGATGGACCCGAGCTTTGTGCCGCCGCCGGAGCAGTCGGTCAAGATGGCGGTCATCGTGGTTGGTACGCTGCCGATCCTGTGTGTGTATCCGTTCTTGCAGAAGCATTTTGCCAAAGGGGTGCTGCTCGGGTCGATCAAGGGCTAGCGTATTGCAGCTCAGCGTCTTCATCAATTCAGCTTGAGGGAACTGCACCGGTCCTGTCCGTGCCCTGCCCCGGCCTTATGGCTGCGAGTGCCGGAACAGCTGTCGGTGTAACTATATCCAACTTTTTCCGAAATAAGAAGGAGGTATCAAGGACAAGTGAAGCAACGATGGAACAGAAGAAGCTGGCTGGCCATGCTGCTGGCCATGGTCCTGCTGCTGGTGGCCGGATGCGGCGGATCAGCGCCTGCGGCGACCGAAACCCCGGGCTCCGCGAACGAGCCTACGCCGAATGAAGGTGAGCAGACGGAGGAACCGCTGAACCTGACGATCATGCTTCCGATCTTCAAGACGAATTATCCCAAGGACGGAAGCCCGGTCGTAGCAGAGCTTGAACAGCGGACCAACACCCGCATTCATCTGGAATGGGTGCCGAATGCATCCTATACTGACAAGTTTAATATTACGCTGGCCTCAGGCAAGCTGCCGACCATTATGTACGTTCCGGATGCTAAGGCATCCAGCTTTGTCAGCGCGGCCAAATCCGGAGCCTTCTGGGAAGTGGGGCCTTATCTGAAGGATTACCCGAACCTGAGCCAGGCCAATGAAGTCATTCTCCGAAACTCCTCGATTGAAGGGAAGAATTACGGCATCTACCGCGGCCGCGTGCTGGGCCGTAACGGGGTGGTGTTCCGCAAGGACTGGCTGGAGAATGTCGGGCTTGAGCCGCCGCAAACGATCGATGACTTCTATAATGTGCTGAAGGCTTTTAAGGAACAAGACCCTGACGGAAATGGCAAGGACGACACGTACGGCATGGTGCTGGTCAAATGGACCGGTCAATGGGCCAGCGGCTTCGATATTATGAAGCTGTGGTTCGGTGTCCCGAACAAATGGGGTCTTCAGGACGGCAAGCTTATGCCGGAGCATGAATTCCCGGAGTATGTGGAAGCGCTTCAATTCATGAAGAAGCTGTATGACGAGAAGCTGATTAATGCGGATTTTGCCGTGATGGACAGCGCCAAGTGGAATGATCCGGTTGTAAACGGCACGGCCGGGGTCATTGTCGACGTCGTGGATACTGCGGCCCGGATTGATGACCGAATCAAGGCCGCGGCTGCCCAGGAAGGAAAGGAGCTTCCGGAAGGCGAGCACTACATGGATGTAGTGGGCGCTGTTGCCGGAAACGATGGACAGCTGCGCACACTGCCAACCTCCGGGTTCGCCGGCATGCTGGCCATCCCGAAATCGACGGTCAAGAGCGAGGAGGAGTTCAAGCGGGTGCTGGCCTTCCTGGACCAGCTGAATGAGCCGGAGCTGCAGACCTTGCTCGGCTTCGGCCTGGAAGGGACGCACTACACGCTGGAGGGCGAGCATGTTGTGCCGGTTAAGGATACGGTGCTGCTGGAATCGGAGGTGGAGGGGCTGAACCAGATGCTGACCTTTATACCGATGGACCAGGGGCGGAAGGTGAAGCAGACACCGCTTCGGATTAAGCAGGAGGAAGTGCAGAGGGCTAACGAGGAGTTCATTGTCAGCAATCCGGCCGAGCCGTTCATCTCCACCGTATACACGCAGAAGGGCGCGCAGCTTGATAACATCATCAATGATGCCCGGATCAAGTATATCGTCGGACAGATCGATGAGGCCGGGCTGCAATCGGCATTCCAAGTATGGCGCAACACCGGCGGAAGCGAGCTGATTGAGGAGATGAACGAGCTGTACAGTCAGGCCGCGCCTTAACCAATATTCCTAAATATACACCCATTCATAGCTGCATCAGGCAGGGCAGCTGGTCTGCCTCGCAGCCAGCCAGGTGCAGGGGCCTTTCCCTGTTGCAGCCTGAGCCATCGATATCGCTGAATCATGACGGTACGGAAGAGCCTTCTTTCTGTACCGTCATTTCTCGGTTCCCTGAACAAATCTCTGATTAAAACTCTGATTAAATCTCCGGACAAATCTCCGATCAAACAAAAAAAGAAGCGGAAAAAACCTTGTATTTCAAATTGAATGCGTTTACATTCTAATTATGCAATAGAAGGAAAAGTCGGTGATTATTGGTTAGGATGATAGAAGTCCTCAAAAAATCATTTCGGTTGGTGAGAGCATGCGAATCCTGAGCCTGCAGCAGTTGAAGCCCCGCCGGCTGTTCCATCGCGGGGGAAAATATTATCGCAGCAGCCTGATCATGATGCTCGTGGTCTCTGCCATCCCGGGGCTGATTACGGCCGGGCTGCTGTATTGGATGGCGGGAGGGCGCCTCGAAGCGGAGCTGCTCAAGATGCATCATGACCAGATTGAACAGCGGGCGGCCAACATTAATGAACAGCTCTCGAATCTGGAACTGATGCTGGCGCACTGGGCGTTTGATCCCAAGTTTGATTACAGCCTCAGCGGTCTTGATTTCAAGCTAGCCTTCGAACGGTCGCGGGACATTACGAAGACGCTGCTGGTCATGCAGGGCTCCAATACGATGGTGAAGCAAGTGGAGCTGTATCTGGCCGAGGAGCAGCCGATTCTGTTCAATCCCGAGTACGGGGAGATCGCCTTGGGCGAGCTTAGTCGCCAATACGGCAGGCTGCTGGAGAGTGAGCAGAGCATGTACTGGACCGAGTGGGTATTTGACCCGAAGCGTCCGGCGGTGAAGGAGCTGACGCTGGTCCATCATATCCCCGGCGGAAGCCAGCAGCCGTTCGGCGCGCTGCTGATACGCATGGACCCGCAGAAGGTTGCAGCCATGCTGCGGACGATGACGCCGTACAATGACGGCGAGACGTTCCTGGTGGAGACCGGGGGCGAGCTGTTCGCCTCGGCCAGCGGCAGCGGCAGCGATGGGGCGCTGGTGACGGCGCTGCGAAGCAGCATCGCGGCGCGGGAGGCGGGGAGCAGGACATCCTTCTTCATGAACTGGGACGGCGCGACGTATACGGTAACCTACGGCTCGTTCTCCCGGATTGCGGCGGACTGGAACTATGTGTCGGCCGCGCCGATCAGCAGCATTACGATGCCGGTTGTGTTCATATCGAAGCTGATCTTCGCCGTCAGCGCCAGCGCCCTGATCGTGGCCGGCATTCTGTCCTGGCTGGCTTCCCGCAAAATGTACTCCCCGGTAAGAAGACTGCTGCAGCAGCTGCTGCCTGAGCAGATGAACGCCGGCGGCCGGGACGACGAATTCACGCTGATCGAGCGGCAGTGGCAGCATCTGCACTGGGAGAGCCATGACCTGCAGCGGAAGCTGACCGAACAGCTGCCGCATGTGAAGGAGAGCTTCTTGCACCAGCTGCTGCTCGGATATCTGTCCGCCTATTCGGAGCAGGAGCTGCGCAGCCGGATGGCGCATTTCAAATGGACGCT
The DNA here is from genome assembly GCF_002276395.1 of Paenibacillus sp. 7541. NCBI lineage: Bacteria > Bacillati > Bacillota > Bacilli > Caryophanales > Paenibacillaceae > Paenibacillus > Paenibacillus sp. 7541. The sequence continues at coordinate 13,228 of NZ_NQLZ01000036.1, forward strand.
GGATGACCACTGTCTGGTGGTGATGTATATACAGCTGTCCGGAATGACCCGGCTGGACGGCAAGTTCCAGACCGGAGACGAGGGGCTCGTCTCCTACGCATCCGCGAATATCGTCCGCGAGCTGGCAGAGCAGCAGTTCGGCCAATCGGACGTGATCAACTTTCATGACCTTACAGCCGGTCTATTGCTCATTCTTCCGAGCGGCCCGCCCATCCGGGAGAAGGTGCTTCGCTTCGGCGGGGAGCTGACGGATACGATCAACCGCATACTGAGGCTGAGAGTTACCGCCGCCTTTAGCCCGCCCGTGACCCGGGTCAGCGAGATTCCGCTCGTATTCGAGGCCGCGCAGCAGGCGGCAAGCCATCGGCTGTTCGGGAGCGACAATCAGCTGATCGACATGAGCGAGCTGGACCGGGACGGGGTTTACGATACCGAGCCGCGGTATTCCTTCACGCTGGAGCGGGAGCTGATCCAGGCGCTGCGGACAGGGCAGCGGGAGGAGGCCTTCCGGATTCTGGACGAATTTCTGGCCGTTCTTGGAGCGGGCGGTGCGAAAGCGATGGAGGTGCAGCAGGGCATGCTGCATCTACTGGGCAGCGTTCAGCATGCGATGATGGTGTCCGGGATTCAGCCGGGCAGACTGTTCAAGGGCGTCAACATGTACGAGGCGCTGTCGGAAATCCGGGAGCCCGAGCTGATCGGAAGCTGGTTCCGGGAGAAGGTGGTGTCTCCGTATATGCAGGAGCTGGCCGACCGGGCAGACGGCGGCGTCAAGATGCTCATCGAACAGGCGATGATTTACATGCAGCAGCACTATATGCAGGATATTTCGCTGGACAGCTGTGCCGATCATATCGGGACGAACCCGTTCTTCCTGAGCAAAGCCTTCAAGCAGGTGACCGGCAAGAACTTCATCGATTATTTGACCGGACTGCGGATGGACAAAGCGAAGGAGCTGCTTCGGGACACGGGGATGCGCATATGCGACGTGGCCGGGCAGGTGGGGTATCAGCACAGCTATTTTAACCGGATATTCAAAAAACAAGAGGGCATCACCCCGACCCAATACCGGGAGCTGAGCCAGTATGACGGTATGTCCTCTCCATAGATTGCAGCGATGGCCGGCACATAGCGCCGGTTATTTTTTTGTCCGGAGTCAGGCTGAACGATCCCGAAATCCACCGGACAATAATGTCCAAAGCGGATAAAAATGTGCAAGCAAAGGGCCGCACCGCACGGCGGTATGCGCAAGAAAGTCCAATTGCCTGCAAGCCCGGGGCCTTCTACACTGGGGGTACGACTCTGAGACGGGAGATGATAGGGATGAAGGCACGAATGGTTTCGCCAGTATCCATCGATCTGCGTTGGCTGACACAGCCGGGGGTGGCGACCGGTGTAACATGGGGAGTTCCATGGAAAAAAGGGGAGTTGTCTAAGCAGCAGCTTGCACTCCTGCAGCTGGAGGAGGCGTCCGGCGAGCCCGAGCGGCATCAGGTGCAGAGCTGGCCGGCTGCCTTCTGGCCTGACGGCAGCATCAAATGGTCGGCGCATGCAGCGGTATGCCAGCGCCCGGCTCCCTCCGGCTACAGGCTGGCCTTGGCTTCAGCGCCGGAAGGGGCCTTGGATAAGCCCGAGGCCGGCCGCCGGGGCGTGCTGGTGCGCGATACGCCGGAGGTATACATCGTCGATACCGGGGTGATCACCTGCCGCGTGCCTAAGCAGGGGCCGGGGATCATCGACCGCATCGTCCGGGAAGGCCGCGAAATCTGCAGCGGCGGGCGGCTTGTCGCGATCCGGGAGAAGGAGAGCGGCGTCACCGGGCTTATGACGCTGCAGCAGGAGCGCTTTGAAGGGGAGACGCTGCGGGCGAAGCTGGAGCAGGCAGGGCCCGTACGGGCGGTGATCAAGCTGGAGGGAAGGCATCGCTCCCGGAGCGGATCTCGCGCCTGGCTGCCGTATTCGCTGCGGCTGTATTTCTATGCTGGGCTGGACTCGATCCGGATGGTCCATACCTTTCACTATGACGGCAACCCGGCGGAGGATTATATTCGGGGGCTCGGGATGGTGTTTAGCGTCCCGATGCGAGGTGAACTGTACAATCGGCATATCCGGTTCGGCGGGGATACGGGGATATTCAGCGAGTCACCGAAGTCGCTCCATACCCGCCGTACCAAAGGCCGTTATCTGGCGTTGTATCGGGATCAGACGGCAGGGAGCATCGTGAGCTTCACGCCGGAGGACGATGCCTACTTCCTCGGGCTGCTGGATGATTCGGCGCAGTGGGACAGCTTCAGCCTAGTGCAAGCCTCCGCCGATCATTACCGGATCTCGAAGCGGACGCAAGCAGGCTGCAGTGCGGTGAAGGCAGCGGAAGGAAGGCGGGCATGCGGCATCGGGTATCTGGGCGGCGAAGGCGGGGGGCTATCGGTCGGGATGAAGGATTTCTGGCAGAAGCATCCGGCCGGGCTGGAAGTGGAAGCAGCAACGGTTCCGGCGGGTGGCAGCGCCCGCTTCACCGCCTGGTTCTGGTCGCCGGAAGCGCCGCGCATGGATCTGCGACATTACGATACGAAGACGCATGTGGAATCCGCCTATGAAGGGGCAGAGGAGCTGCGTGCCACGCCGTATGGGATTGCGAATACCCACGAGCTAATGCTGTGGTGCACGGCCGATACACCCGGGGAGGACGAGCTGCGGCGGATGGCCGAAGCGGCTGCGCGTCCGCCGCAGCTGGTATGCACCCCGGAGCATTATCACGATACCCGGGCTTTTGGGCCGTGGAGCCTGCCGGATCGCAGCACGCCGGTAAAGGCTTATCTGGAGGACCGGCTCGATGGCATTATCGCTTACTACCAGCGTGAGGTGGAGCAGCGCAGATGGTACGGCTTCTGGGATTATGGCGATTTCATGCACAGCTATGATCCGGTTCGGCATGTGTGGAATTACGATTTAGGGGGCTGTGCCTGGCAGAACACGGAGCTTGCGCCGAATATGTGGCTCTGGTACATGTTCCTCCGCTCCGGAAGGGAAGACGTGTTCCGGCTGGCAGAGGCGATGACGCGGCATACGAGCGAGGTGGACGTGTACCATTTTGGAGAATACGCCGGGCTTGGCTCCAGGCATAATGTGGTGCACTGGGGCTGTGGCTGCAAGGAAGCGAGAATTGCTATGGCAGGCCTGCACCGTTATTACTACTACCTGACGGCCGACGAGCGGATCGGCGATATCATGGACGAAGTCAGAGACGCGGATTACGCTACGGTCACGCTGGACCCGATGCGCGCTTATTTTCCCAAGGATGAATTCCCGACGCACATTCGGGTGGGGCCGGATTGGGCAGCGTTCAGCTCGAACTGGATGACCTGGTGGGAGCGGCATGGCGACACGGCTTACAGGAACAAAATCATAACCGGCATCAACAGCATCAAGCAGGCGAATTTCCGGCTACTGTCAGGCCCGACGTATGGTTACGATCCGAAGACGGGAGTGCTGACGGGCATGGGCGATGACAACTGGGGCCGCCATCTGGCGATCTGCATGGGCGGACCGCAGGTGTGGTTCGAGCTGGCCGAAATGCTGGAGGACCCGGAATGGGAGGATATGCTGGCTGAGTTCGGCGTATTCTACAACCTGCCATCCGAGGAGAAATCAGCGCTGACCAATGGCGTGATCACCGGCGAGCCGCTGCGGTTCGAGCACCCGGTGCTGAGCGTGGCCATCGCCGCTTACGGAGCCTATTACCGCAACCATGCCGCAACGGCGGCGCGCTGCTGGTCGATTCTGCTTGGCAATCCGTTCGGCCAGACCGATCTGAAAGAGAAGGAGCAGCTGGTAACCCATGTACGGGAGCTGCGGGAAATTGACTGGATGAATACGAACGAAGCCTCGCAGTGGTCGCTGAACACGATCATCAGCCTGGAGCTGATCGGCAATTCGCTGCCGGAGAAGCTGGAGGAAGCGGCGGCTTTGGCGGATCAGCTTAGCCGGGCATAAACGCAGCCGGTCGCATCAACCTGTGTGCCGCCCACTGCACCAGCATGGGGTATCACCGATCACACCGCATGCGTATCGCCGGTCGTTTCAACTTGTTAAGGGAGGCGGAGCTGCATGGATACCCCATACGAAACGGATCATTCATCATCTCAGGCACACCAAGCGGTACCTGACAATTGGAAGCTCCTGTATCATAATCCGCTCCAGTCTCCGGAGTGCATCGCTGGCTTCCGGATGGAGGGGGCGGGGGCGGTTACTTTTCCGCTGGGGAGGATGCGCCTGGAAAGTGTCCGTCAGGCGGAGGAAGGCCAGAAGGCTAACTTTGTATATTGGTGCCCGGAGGAGTTCCCGCCTGATATTGCTATTACATGGGAGTTTTGGCCGATCCGCGAGCCCGGGCTTGCTATTATGTTTCTGGCGGCTGTAGGCGCCGGGGGGCGGGATCTGTTCGATCCTGTACTGGCGCCAAGAACGGGAGTGTATGAGCAGTATCATCATGGAGAGATGCATGCGCTGCATATTTCCTATTTTCGGCGGCGGTGGCCGGAGGAGCGAAGCTTTCATACATGCAATCTCCGCAAAAGTTACGGCTTTCACCTCGTTGCCCAGGGGGCCGACCCGATCCCGGGCACGGCCGATGCCGCAGGGCCGTACCGGCTGCTGGCGCTCAAGCAAGGCGCACAGGTGACGTTCTCTGTTAACGGACTGCAGGTGTTCTCCTGGATGGATGACGGGGCCCGTTATGGCCCGCCGCTGGCGGGAGGGAGAGTCGGGTTCCGCCAGATGGCCCCGCTCATAGCGGAATACGCCAATCTGACAGTCTATGAGGTGACATAGAGGCATAGGGTAAGGGGAACTTGGCGTATTTGAGCGTTCAACGGTTTAAGTACTGCGGGTGCTTGAGAGGCATAACTTCTGGTCCCACGAACACACATGCGATTCATACAACGAATTCCAACGAATGAAGGAGGATGAGCTAGGTGAAGGAAGTCTACGAGATTGCCAAGGTGGATATATCCGCCGCCGGGCCCAGATGCAAAATGCTGCTGGGAGACCTGAACGGAGACGGGCGGATGGAGATGCTGCTGGTCCAGCCGGACGACCGACAGGATGTGCGGTATATTCCGCATCAGGTGCAGTGCCTGACGGCTTATGACTTGAGCGGCCGCCAGCTGTGGCAGCACGGGACGCCGAGCGAAACGGCCGGCAGCCCGGGCTCGGATTACCCGGCGCAAATCTACGACATTGACGGAGACGGCGCGCTGGAGGTGCTCTGCGTCATGGATGGCCGACTGCAAATGCTCGATGGCGCCACCGGGCGTGTGAAATCGTCATTTCTGCTTCCGGATCCGCACGCCCATGATTGCATTATCGTTGCCAATCTTTCTGGCGAAGCGCATGCCTCGGATCTGTTGCTGAAGGACCGTTATGAGCGCATGTGGGCGCTGAATCGCGACGGAGAGGTGCTGTGGACACATAAGGGAAATGTCGGCCACTACCCCTGGGTGTACGATCTGGATGGCGACGGATACGACGAGGTTATGGCGGGCTACGATTTGCTGGATCACACCGGCAGGCTGCGCTGGTCCTGCCGGAACCTGGACGACCATGCGGATTGCATCTGGGTTGGCGACGTCAATGGGGACGGCGAGCCGGAGCTGGTGATCGGCGGCAGTGTGACGGTGATGTACGACCGAAACGGCAGCGAGCTGTGGCGGTACGAGGGCTCGGTGGAATCCCAGCATATTGCGCTTGGTAAGTTCCGCACCGACCTGCCTGGCTTGCAGATTGTCGGGCTCGACCGGATCACCCGCGAGGATGACGGCAAAGGGCTGAAGGGCAAGGATGCGCTCTTCCTGCTGGATGAGCAGGGACGGGAACTGTGGAAGGAAGCGAGATCGACGAGCGGCTGGCTCACCATTGCCGAGACGCTCAGCCGCTGGAGCGCGGATGCACCGGATTACATCCTGGCCTACCGGCGCGGCGGCGGGGTCCATCCCTCGCTGTATGACGGGTTTATGAACGTGGTGGCCGAGTTTCCGCTGGATGGATATGTCGTTCATGGTCCGATCTTTGGGCTGGAGACAGAGCAGGTCATTGTCTATACCGATGCGGTCGCGGCCATTTACGCGAGCAGCCCCATCGATCCGGCAGCCCCGCCGTCAGGCACACCGCTGCCGCAGCCGAAGCGGCTGTCCCACTCCACACTGTATCCTGGCGGGGAATATGGAGCAAGATAGGGTGTTTTATGCGCGCTGTTGATCGGCTGTGCGGGAAGCGGTTCGGTCCGATATTTTTGCAATATCCAGAAATAAATGTTTGCCCCGGACGGCTTTCTTGTATATTATAATTGTAATAAATGCGATGACGAGATGAGTAGATAATGATTTTCTTTTGCAGAGAGCTCCGGTCAGCTGGGAAGGAGTAAAGAACTCATTATTGAATAAAGCCTCTGAGCAGCACATCGGAACTGTGAGCAGGGATGGTGTGACAGGAGCTCCTGTTACAGAGCTAGAGTATTATGCATTGCTGAAGAAATGCCGTACTCGATGAGGTCAATATGGTGACATATTGGCAAATCTGGGGTGGTACCACGAGGATCCGATCTCGTCCCTAAGACCGCGGTCTTGGGGGGGGGATTTTTTTATTTGGATCATGAAATGGAAAAATGCAGCACACTTCAGGAGAGAACACACACCGCAGGCTTGCCGTCGGAATAGTGTTCTAGTAGAAGGAATCGTGCGAAGTCGGATCAGACGAACAACAGCTGAAGGAACAGGCGAATCATGAAATACACATAGAGGAAAGGAATGAACTGATATGTCTCAAAAGCTAAAAGCCGGAATTGTCGGCGGAACAGGAATGGTGGGGCAGCGGTTTGTCCAGCTGCTGGACGGCCACCCTTGGTTTGAAGTGACCGCGATTGCTGCCAGCAGCAGCTCGGCGGGCAAAACGTATGAGGAATCTGTTCAAGGCAGATGGAAACTGGATACACCGATTCCGGAGAACGTGAAATCGATCGTTGTTCAGGATGCTTCCAAGGTGGAAGAGGTCGCTGAAGGCGTTGACTTTATTTTCTGCGCGGTCGATATGAAGAAGAATGAGATTCAAGCGCTGGAAGAGGCTTATGCCAAAACAGGCACGCCAGTGATCTCCAACAACTCGGCTCACCGCTGGACGCCGGACGTGCCAATGGTCGTTCCTGAGATCAACCCCGGCCATATCGAGGTCATTGAAGCGCAGCGCAAGCGTCTGGGGACGAAAACCGGATTCATTGCGGTGAAGCCGAACTGCTCCATTCAAAGCTATGTGCCTGCGCTGCACGCGCTGCGGGAGTATCAGCCGGTGAATGTGGTGGCTTCTACGTACCAGGCGATTTCCGGGGCCGGGAAGAACTTCAACGACTGGCCTGAAATGCTGGACAACGTAATTCCGTACATCGGCGGCGAGGAAGAGAAGAGTGAGCAGGAGCCGCTGCGCATCTGGGGCAGCATTGACAACGGCCAGATTGTGAAGGCGAGCTCGCCAATTATCACGACCCAATGCATTCGGGTTCCGGTTACCGATGGCCATCTGGCGACCGTGTTTGTCTCGTTTGACAACAAGCCGACGAAGGATGAGATTATCGATCGCTGGCGCCAGTTTAAAGGAAGACCGCAGGAGCTGGAGCTGCCAAGCGCACCGAAGCAGTTCATCACCTATTTCGAGGAAGAGAACAGACCGCAGACGAAGCTGGACCGCGACATTGAGCGCGGCATGGGCGTCTCGGTAGGCCGTCTGCGCGAAGATACGCTGTATGATTACAAATTCGTCGGGCTGTCGCACAATACGCTGCGCGGCGCCGCAGGCGGTGCGGTATTGATTGCCGAGCTGCTGAAGGCGGAAGGTTACATTCAGCCGAAGTAAGGGCGCGGGAACGCGGACTCGCTTCCGGAGACTCAGCCTTAGCATGATGATGATGCCGTTTGATCAGGCTTCTCCCTGAACCAAAGGGATAATGGTGCTAAGGGTGGTGGAAAGACAGCAGGCGCCCAGCCTGACATGAAATAGAATGGAGCCAACATGACATGGAAATCAGACGGGATGATTTAAGCGGGCCGGAAATCAGGGCCCTTATTAGCGAGCACCTGCATCATATGTTTGAGACCTCTCCGCCGGAAAGCGTGCATGCCCTTGATCTGGAAGGGCTGAAGAAACCGGACGTCACGTTCTGGAGCCTCTGGATCGAGGGGGAGCTGGCTGGCTGCGGCGCGCTCAAGGAACTGGGTCGCGAGCATGGCGAGGTCAAATCGATGCGTACGGCTCACGCACATCGCAGACAAGGTGTCGCCCGCCATATGCTCGCCCATCTGCTGGAAGAAGCGCGGCAGCGCGGATACCGTCAGGTGAGCCTGGAGACAGGCTCGATGGAGGCTTTTGACGCGGCGCGCAGATTGTATGAAAGCTTCGGCTTTTCCTATTGTGACCCGTTTGCAGACTATGAAGCGGACCCGAACAGTGTGTTTATGACCAAAGTGCTGTAGCTGCCGCAGGGCCGCAGCCGTTAGAGTTTGATGGTCCTTCCTCGACCTCGAAGCTCTCCCGGCGCCTCATTCACCACTAGATGGTTCGCCCCCTTGGTTAATCAACCTATACCGGGGATGAAATCAATAAGCCCAACAGCAATCGCTGTTGGGCTTATTGGTCTTCCTCTTCCTATGTCAGGTGGAAAGTGTGGCTTTCGAGGAGGAAGCAGCCGTTTGCCGGACGGCAGCGGCTGATTCTTCACGCTGCTCATCCCGGGCGAAGACATCCCGGAAGAAGCGGGATACCTCAGTCTTGCGTCCCCGGCAGTAAGCCGGGGAGCTGATGATCAGCTCATCCTTGGCCCGGGTAACCGCCACATAGGCCAGCCGCCGCTCCTCTTCCAGCGCCGCTGCGGCCTTCTCCTCCTTGCTGGCCAGCGGGTGATGATCGTCCAGCTTCTCGGCATGGAGCGCTGATGAATGGGGGAGTATGCCTTCTGACGCGCCGATCAGACAGACGGACGGGAACTCGAGCCCCTTGGACTTATGAATCGTCATCAGCTTGATGGCGTCGGCGTCTTCATCCCGTTTCATGGCTGCCATCTCCCGGTGCACCACGATCAGGCGGTCAACAAACTCCACAAAGTCCTCCACACGCTCAAATCGTTTGGCAGATGCCTCCAGCTCGTCCAGACTCTCCTGAATAAATTCTTTATGCAGCGTAGCTTCCTGCCGCTCGTCCGCCTCCAGAAACTTGTTGTAAAATCGCAGCCGGATCTCCTTGATCGCATCCACCGGAGCGAGAGCATGGAGCGTGCGAATGAGCTTCAATCTTGCCCGGATCGACTCGATCTGATAGGGCTTCAACCCCGGATAAGAGAGCAGATGGGCGAGCGGCCCTTTCTTCGGCCTTGGCGCGTCCTTCTCGCGAATGAACGACATCCCGGCATCGCGGTTGATGTACAATGTATGGATGAGGCCCTCCATCGCGGTGAAATTGCGCCGATGAAGCGACAGGCGCAGATGATCCATCACCGGCTTGACGATCCACTGCTCGTAGAACAGCTCGGTGTGCTCGTAATGAATGAACGGAATTTCGCGCATCACCAGCTGCTCGAAGAAGGCGCGGCTGTCATTGCCCGTCCGGTACAGCACGGCGAAATCCCGGAAGGACCGGCCATGCTCCTTGACCTGGTCTGTAATATGGGCCAGCAGCAACTCGGCTTCCCGGTCCGGGTCCTCCGGACGCACATATAACGGCACGCTGCTGCTTTTGCGGGTGGAGCGCAGCTGTTTCGGACGGCGCTTCTGATTGAACCGGATCAGCTCGTTGCCGAGCCCGACAATCGAGGAGAGAGAACGGTAGTTGGTATCCAGCGTGACGATTCTGGCGCCCGGGAAGGTTTGGTCAAACTCGAGAATGAACTCGTTGCGCGCCCCGTTGAAGCTGTAGATCGTCTGATCATCGTCCCCGACCACCATCAGGTTGCGGTGCTGGGCTACGATTCGTTTGAGCAGCTCATAAGGCAGCAGCCCCGTGTCCTGGAACTCGTCCACCATCACATACCGGAAACGCCGCTGCAAGGAAGAGAGAAGCCGATCGTCCGTGGACAGCAGCTGGTAGGACCAGACCAGAATATCGTCAAAATCCATGTGCTCATGCTCCTGCTTCCAGGCCTCATAGCGGGCAAAAATCTGTTTCTGCTCCACCTCTGCCGGCGTCTTCACAGTCAGTTCATCCAGACCGACCATATTCATGCGATAAGCGGACCATAGGGAGAGCAGCGTTTCGGCATCATAGCTGTCCTGCAGCCCCATCTCCCGCAATATCATCTTGATGATGAATTGCTGATGGCGCGAACTGCTGAGTATTTTCTGCCTGTAGCCGCGTGTACGCAGTAAATACAGGAAGAAGGAATGAAAAGTTCTGGCCGTCACCTTGCTGGCGTCGGATGAATTCAGCCCGGGCAGGGACAGAATCCGTTCCTTCATCTCGGCAGCTGCCTTGGAGGAGAAGGTCACGAGCAGAATAGAGGCGGGGTCCACGTTCCCGCATGCAATTAAATAGCCCGTTCGGCTGACCAGAACGGAGGTTTTGCCAGATCCGGCTCCGGCCAGGGTCAGCAGCGGACCGTTCAGATGCCGAACGGCCTGCAGCTGCGCCCGGTTCAGGTGCAGGCCCGCCGACTCCAGACCGCGGAAGAAAGAAGCGTCCGGCTCGTCATCGCGAAGGATGGTTCTGCTCGTTTCGCTCGAAGCCAGCTTCGCAAAAGGGATGCTTCTGCTAATACTGCCGTATGGGCGTTTATAAAAAGGGTTAGATGTCATGAAACTCACCAATCAAAAGTGATATGTAAATCGAGAGTACAGGTCTGTTCAAAGACATGCTTACCCAGTGTAACGGATTATGCGCCGGAAGGGAAGAACTTAGCGGGAGGTGAGATATTTCTCCAGCTTCTCGTAGATCGCGCTCCCTTTGTCGGCATAATCAAGCGGCGTCTTGCCGTGCGCATCCTTGATGGTGGCATCGACCTGGTGCACGTTCAGCAGTTTATCCAGATAGAAGTCGCTCTGATGGATAACGGCCATATGAAGCGGCGTCTGCCCCTCCAGATTGCGCAGGTTATAATCCAGATTGCCAGCCTGTCCGTCGAGGTTCACGACAGGTTCGTAGAGAGATTCGTTCTCACTCATGATGATGTAATGCAGCAGACCGTTGCCTGTCGCTTCGTCCTTGGACACGAGCGTAATTTCTCCGGCAGCAACCATCAGAAAGATCTTCTCGATGATGATTTCACCGTTAACCTTCAACCGGTCTCCTAAATCACTCACGATTTGTCTTTCAAAAAGGCTGCTTGGCGCGGAAGGGGAATACGAGGATGAAGAGGAAGGCGGCGGGGAATCGGATGCTGGGGCTGAAACAGAGCTCTCTGGGCCCTCCTCTTTCACTATGCCGATCTGATCGGACTGGACGGAACTGACCCGATAACCGAGCGCATTCGAATACTCACGAACCGGTACATACAGCTTGTTATCAATGACAACCGGCGGGGCAGACAGCTTGACCTCTTCGTTGTCAACGACTACAGCGATTTCTGACGGAACCGCTTTCAAATAATAGGCTGCTCCAACGGCTGTTCCTGCCGTTAATGCCGTTCCGACCACGGCACCTAGCACAAAGCTAGGAACGGTCGTCCATTTTTTCTTCACAATACCAACCTCCATCTATTTCAGAATATAAGGAATCCATAATATACCATAACATAGAAATCCCGGTGCGAGAAATATTCTCTACCGGGATCGGTCAGCTGCGCAGCAGCCTGGACTTATGAGCATACAGAATGGCCTTGTCTGCCAAATAAGCGGTATAGAGAAGCAGGAAGACCGCATACGGAAACCCGGTTCCGTCCAGACTAGGGACCATCCACTCGGCTGCCAGAAAATACAGCAGCGTTAGCAGCACGGGCAGCTGGCGCTTGAGCCGGTACATCCAAAGGGTCCAGACGATGCCGCCCACGCCGATATAGAGCAGCAGCAGCCGTACGGCATCGAGCGCCGATTGCATGACGCGGCGGGCTTCTTCATCCCCGAATGAGCTGGCGTAGCGGGTCGTGTGGCCACCGAAGATGCTGCGGTACAGATGGGTGAATGTGTGCTCGCCGAGATAGCGGGCCTCCACCCACAGCGGCGCGAGGTTCCACGGACCTGGAAGAACCTTCAACTTATTCAATAGCGGGATGTTCAATAGCCAGGGGGACATGATGATGACATACCCGGCGAGAATCAGCAGCGTGCCTCCGGCGACCACCTTGAGCGGGCTTCTGTATCTGATCCAGAAGGCGACGAACAGGACCGGATAGAGCAGCGCCTGCAGGTTGTAGCAGGCCATGAATGCAGTCAGCGCTCCGGCGACGACATACCAGCCCGCCTGTTTCAGCTCAAGCGCGCCGATGACTGCGCAGACGAGCAGCAGCATCAACGCCTGCATCGTAATGTCAGGCAAGATCAGCCGGACGGCTCCATAGGCAGGCCAGTATAGCGCATAGATCAGGCAGGCCAGAAAGGCGATTCTCGGATTGAACATATACCTGGACAGTACAAAGACCAGGTACACCGACAGTGCGTGCAGGAGACACTGTAGCAGCTGGTACGCGACCAGGGCTTTGCTGGTGCTGCCAATGAGGGCGGTAAGCCCCGCGATGATGAGAGGCACACCGGGCATGACGCTTGTCGCAAGATCGATATCGCTGCTATGGGAATGGCTGATCAATGCCGCGCTGTCGATATAGCGTTGTTCCATGACCCGGCTGACATCGTAGGAGCTGCTGTTTCTGCCGGTCAGGACGAGCAGGAAAGACATGCAAAGGACAATAGCAATCAGCGAAAACAGCATTTTTCGCTGCATTCGGTTTAGCGTCCATATGGAAAACAAAGTTGCTCCACTCCACTCTTTATTTTTATCGTGAAGACATTTCGATTATGGAACTGATGGTATTACGCTCTTCTATATTAATGAAAAATGAAGAAAATAAAAAGACTCCGCATTACACGGAGTCCCGAATGATTCGCTTTCACGGTCGGCTGTGTATCCTCAGAAGCCGCGGTTGTACTTGGCAGGACTGGAAGAACGGTTCTTGGAAGTGCCATCGCGCTGCTGTTCTTCTTCCATTTCCAGCATGACATCCTCCATCGGGATCGGATCGACGTGCTGCTCGCTCTCAAATTTGTCAAACAGGCTTTCCTTCTCAGTCGGGTACTGTTCCGGATGGTCCCGGTTGCCCGGCCCGTTATCCAGTGGAAGATCCTTCTTATGCTCAGCCATGATCTCACCTCATTTACCGTTGATACTACCTTTATACCTTTTTTTGAGGCGGCTCAAACATGGGGGAAGCAGATGATTACACTTCCGCACCGGCAGCAGGCTCCTGACGCTCCAAACTGCGCTGCTCGATATAAGCGATGAACAGCTCGACGAGCTCGGGATCGAACTGGGTGCCTGCACAGAGGCGCAGCTCGGCAATGCCTTCCTCGAACGTCTTCGTTTTCTGGTACGGTCTCTCGGTGGTCATGGCGTCGAAGGAATCGATAATGGTCAGCATCCGGCACAGCTTCGGAATCTGTTTGCCCTTGAAGCCATGCGGGTATCCATGGCCATCATAACGCTCGTGATGAAGCTCGATAAACGGCACCAGTTCTTTAAATCTGTCGTTGGTTTCCGCAATGCGTTTGCCCCAGCTTACATGACGCTTGACCGTTTCCCATTCCGCCGGCGTGAGCTTGTCCTTTTTATTCAGAATCCCCCAAGGGATCTCCAATTTGCCGATATCATGGATCAGAGCGCCAAGCACAAAATTGCGCCGTTCCGTATTCGTTAGCCCGAGAACCTCGCTCATATCCATGGCATAGCGGAACACCCTTTTCGAATGCTTGAATGTGTCAACGTCTTTATACAGGAACAGCTTCAGCTGTTGTTCAATGTCCCGCACATCTTCGGTGAAGTCGATTTCGGACTCCTTTTTGGATGCGCTGCCGTAAACATGGACGATGTTCTTCCCCTGCTTCTTGGCATAATAGAGCGCTTGGTCCGCCAGATCAACGAACTGGGACTTGTCATGAATATCGACCTGATACGTGGCGACACCAGCCGAGAAGGAGAGGCATCCCGAAGGAAAAATCTCTACACCGTCAAAATAAGTGTCATTGAGCTTTTTGCGCAGCCGATTGATGAACAAGCCCGCATGCTTCTCATCGTATCCCGGCATCAGAATCGTAAATTCCTCGCCGCCGAAGCGGGAAGCGACCACTTCCGCAACCTTGCATTCTTTTTTCAGAAAACTGCCAAGGAAACCGAGCAGCATGTCGCCTTTCAGATGCCCGAACTGGTCGTTGTATTTTTTGAAGTCATCGATATCGATCATAGCCAGCGATAGTGCAGTATTCGAAGCGGTCGCTTTCTTGATCTCCGCATCCAGCAGGCTTTCGAAATAGCTGTGGTTGTATAAGCCCGTGCGCTGATCCTTGATGGCTTTTTCCTGGGCTTCGTTGTACATGCTGAACAGCTGCTTGAAGGAATAGGAGAGCATCACGCTCAGCCCGATGAACAGCGCAAGCCCGAAGATGCCGTTGTGCACAATAAGCACGGATAATACAAGTGAGAGAATCAGGGTGCTCAAATAGACGAGCAGGGTATCTTTCATGAAATTTTTAAGAATGTCATATAAAGATCCACGGTACAGCAAGTAGTAGTAAAATCCGATGAGGAATACGTTAATAAGGAAATATACGAGCAGCGCTGCGAGATAAGCGCCGAACTTGTCGTTGACCATAGGCCCGGTGATTCCGCCTGCAGCCTGAAAGATCAGCGCAGAGCCGGCAATCATGAGCGTGTATATCGAAAAATTTACGAAATGCTTCCAAACGGGAATTTTCCGGTCATATAACGCCATTGCCACCGTATTAAACAGAATGATGGTCAGGGCGAAAGGGGCACCATATATAAAGATGCAGGCCAGATAGATCGAAGAATCCATGGACTGCAAATTCCCTTCGGGAGGGAGCTGAAACGTAAAATAGTTCAGAATCATGGCAGCGCCCAGCATTGCATATACCCAGACCCACTGAGATGGGGTATAGTGGAGAAATTCTCCTCGATGCATGAATACAAATATCAGACAGCCCATTAGAGAAATAAAAACGAAGTACAATTGTCCTGCGATTTGTGGACGCTTCAGAATGGACATAAATGATTTCTCCTCAAAAAGTGCAATGGTTTTTCTCCACATTTTAAGGTATATTGGGCGGCAAGACAACGCTAAAGACGTAAAAAAACAGGCTGAGAGACCAGCCTGTTTCTTCCTGGATCACATTGCGCCTCCCAATCTGTAACCGGAAGTCAGTGCGATGACTACGGAAGCCACGATGATCGCATTGATGACAATGCGGGAATATTTAATCTGGTCAAGCTTTTTCATTCGTATTTCCCTCCCTTCAACTTGGTATGATGTATTATAAATTTTGTGGTTCAGCATGTTCAGAGCGATCAGGGGTTCGGCTCAGCGTCTTTGCAGCGGCATTCTTGCCGGATGTCATCAGGTTCACGATGTAGATAAAGATGCCGATATTCATAATGATGTCCCCGATGCTGATCACCTGTCTTCTTGGATAGGGCGGAGCCAGAGGGATAATGTCACCAAGAAAGGCCAGGCGTGTAGAAGCATCCATTAAATAGTGCTTGGTAACGGTCGAGCCGTTGCGCAAGATTTCCACATAATACGGATCAAGGACCGCTTCGACGGCTTGGATGGATACGGGCATTCTGCCACCATTGACAGCCATAACCAGAAAATTCAGAAATACACCAGCCAGAATGCTGGAGAAGCCTTTCTGCTCTCTGTTCAGCCAGAGAAACAGCATGCCAAAAATGTAAATCAGCATAAAAACATAGCCACTAGCTAATGCAAGCCAGTCGTAATTGTCTTGGAATCGGAAGATCAGCAGCTGTACGATCAGAAGGATCGGGAAGATGAAGCCGCCCTTAAGGCGAATTCTGCTGAATTGCTGCAAGCCGTGGCGGAGGCCGCCTCGGATCAATCCGACAAATAATCCAAGAATAATGCCGTCAAAGACCATAATCGATTCCTACTTTCAACTTTCATGTGTTCGTTATAGAAGGTTCGACAACGGGTTTGCAATTCCTGCAGCAGCATCCGATTATAGAGATGGATTTCGATAGGGTAAAATTATAAAAAATGGATAATCAGCAAGAAATCTAGCGATTTATGTATCATTATATCATGGACAAAGGATAAATCTTCCTACTTTTTTCGTGTTTTTAGAATTCAGAAACAGGCAGTCTATAGTCCTTGTTTCTTTTGACATACCTATGGGGGGTATAGTACAGTGGGAGTAGCTTAAATCATTGAAACAAGGAGGAAACCATCATGCAACAGGTGACATTGACTGTGGAAGGGATGTCTTGTAATCACTGTGTAGCTTCCGTTGAAGGCGCATTGAAGGAAGCGGGGGCAACCGGCAAGGTCGATCTGGCAGCGGGGACGGTAACCGTAGAGTACGACGAGTCGAAGCTGAGTCTGGATTCGCTCAAGGAAGCTATCGAAGAACAAGGCTACGACGTCGTTTCCTGATATTTCGACATTTATCAACAACTCCAGTTTTCGACATATGAACCGGCCGTGGCTGATCCTGCGAGCCGGTTTTTTTGCACCGTTTTTTTAAGCTCCGATCCTTTCTGCTGGGCAGGGGAGTGCAGAGTATATTTTATTTTGGGCTTGCCCGGAACGAACAAGACGTCATGGACTCTATGGCGGTTTGGGGGCTTTTGTTCTCCGGAACGTGGCGGGGAGGGAGGGGCAGCTCAGCGTTCCTAGTTCTATGGGTCCGGGCGCGCAGGAAATATGAAAGCCCTTTCCGACAGATGCGGGAAGTTGCACTAGCGGGGCCCGCGTTTCATAATAAATGAGTAAGTCAAAGAGCAAGATACAATCACCTGCGCGGCAGGTGTCCCTTGTTACAATATGAAATGTGATATGGTGAAGGAGGAAGTTTGGCGATGAATGAGACGCTGGCATTACTGATGAATCATCGGTCGATCCGCAAATATTCGGACAAGCCGGTGAGCGAGGAGCAGCTGGCTGCTGTTGTGGCCGCGGGGCAAATGGCATCCACCTCCAGCAACGTGCAGGCCTATACCGTGATTGCGGTGACGGATTCGGATAAGAAGCAGGCGCTGTCCAGACTGGCTGGAAATCAGGCCTATATCGTGGAATGCCCGGTATTCCTAGTATGGTGCGCGGACCTGTATCGGTTGAAAAAGAGTGCGGAGCCGCATCTGGGGGACAGCCCGACATATGAAGATTCGACGGAGAACTTCATTGTGGCGACGGTGGACGCCGCCCTGGCTGCGCAGAATGCAGCAGTTGCCGCCGAGTCGCTCGGCATGGGAATCGTGTACATCGGCGGAATTCGCAATGCGATTGCCGAAGCCTCGGAGCTGCTGGAGCTGCCGGAGCTTGTCTACCCGGTGTTCGGCATGTGCCTCGGCTATCCGGACCAGGAACCGGGACTTCGTCCGCGGCTTCCTCAGCCAGCGGTGCTCCATCGGGATCGCTATGATCCGGGGGCGCTTGCGGAAGTGAAGACGTATGACGAGATCTCCTCGGCCTATTTGGCCGAGCGCACGAATGGTGCGAACACCGCGCCGTGGTCCCAGTTGATGGCCAAGCGGCTCGCAGAGCCTGTCAGACTGCATATGCAGGATTTTCTGAAGCAGAAAGGGTTTATGAAGCGGTAATGTGGGATGAAGCAAGGTAAACGGGCGGATGGATGGGCAGCAGGCCTTTCGCCGCCGCTGAGGCTGAGCAAGAGAAGCTTGCTTTATGTGAACGAAAGAAACCGGACGGATTCAAGGAGGTGGCCTCCTTGCCGTCCGGTTTTATTGTGGAATCAGAACACAATTTCCTCGCTTGGGCAGACCCGGGCAAACCAGCGCAGCACTTCATTGTGATGCCTGATAATTTGAGCTGCCGTCATATCTTCATGGCCCCACGTACTGTGCGCATCCGAGGCTAAAGTCACTTTGTATCCCATGCTGAATGCTCTTCTGCAGGTGGTATCCACACAGAGATCGCTCTGGATTCCCGTGAGAATGACATGCTCAATGCCAAGCTTCTTGAGTTCCTCATCCAGTGGAGTATGAAGGAAAGAGTCCGGCGTTTTCTTATGAATGATGATGTCATCCGGGGCAGGCGCGATATCAGGGTGGATTTCCCAGTCCCTGGTTCCGTATTCCAGAGGTTCTCCGGCTGCCTCTTGATGCTGGACGTAGATGACAGGAATGTTCTTGGAACGCGCTTTAGCTAATAGCTCATTCACATGGTGCAGCAGCTGATCTCCGTTGTATACGGCATTTCCTTCCTGGAACATTCCGTTTTGAACATCAATGACGAGCAGTGCCTGTTGTGTCATCGTATATCTCCTTATCCATTAAATTAATAATACTGTCGCTTTTGGAGCTCATCCGATCATGAGAAGCGATATGAACCACGGAATCGGCTTTATATTCAATATGGATGCTCACTCCTTATCAATAAGTTAGCTCTTTTCGCATGCTTTGACAACCTGAGCTTTGGAAGAAAGTAGATTTCTATTGATCGATTCCATATATTTACTTACTATGAAAGCAAGTTGTATGTAATGTCAGGAGGTGCGGCCTATGGAGGCAGCAGCTACAATTCGCGATCATTTGGCACAGTACTTGCAGTGCAATGGGATGACGATCAATCAGTTTGCTAACAGGACAGGTTTGAATTCAGGAACTATTAGCAGAATTATCAACCATAAGCAGTCCATATCGATGGGGCAACTGGAGCGAATTACATCTGGCATGAATCTGCCTGAAGACTATTTCTTTCATTTATACATTGACGAATGTCTCTATTATTCCGCTTCTTCTTGGAGGAGGCTGCACCCGTTTCTGCTCCGCTGCGCAGAGCTTGGCCGGCTGGATTGCATCGATTAGGCAGCACGATATCTCTTGGACAATCTAAGTTATGTTCCAAAGCTGTTCGAGGTTGCCGAGGCTTTGTATCATCGCGGCAGTAAATCGGCAGCAGCTCTGCTGTATGAACTGGTTAGCGAGAGTGAGAAGTATCAGCACTCCGAGCGGCTGGCTTTATGCCAGTATCGCTTGTTAAATTGACCTTTAAATGTTAAAGAGACACACTTTTCTCTCTCCGTAAAATAGAAGAACGAGCAACGATTCTACATTGAAATATTATGATATGGATCTTTCAAAAGAAACGTATGATTTTTTTATTGAATTAATGGAGAGAGATGAACATGGAAATAATTAAATTACTCTTGCAATTATTTCAGATTCATTTAGAATGATGAGCAAAAAGTATGGTGATTAATGTGAAAAATGGAATATTGCTTATTGTTTTTTCTTTTTTTGTGATCAGTATAATTTACATAACGAGTTTCCCTTCTTTAGTTAAATTTCTTTTAGTTATGCTTTTTATTATTGCTTTCTGGATATATTCAGAACATATAAATGAGTTTATTTCGAACAAACGAAATATTAAAATTTCCATTATTGTTATTTTGTTGACAGATCTTTTGTTAGCATCAATTGCAATTTGGAGCATCTTCAAAATCGAAAATTTATCAAGTAAACTCTCAGTGTCCTCTAAAGAGAATATAACAGAATTGTTTTTCTTAATTGAAAAATATACATGGTTGAATGGTCTGAGTTCATATTTTGCGATGATAACTTTTATTTTTTTTGTTGCTCTGCTATTAAAATTTTTTAATTTAAAAAGGGCTCAAACTAAAAATTAAAGGTTGAAAAAGTTACTTCTTAAGGCGCTATCAATTGCATTCAACGTAAGTAGTTGCTGACCCGATCCGGAAAGAAGACCGAAAGCTGGAGCAGCATCTGTCCCCAGTTTTGGACGAGGCCTGTCCATTTGCGTGTCACATCTATCGTGGCCAGATAGAGCGTTTCTCAATCATATTTGTGGTGTAGATGAGTTTGCGGATCTCAGGAGTTTTTGAGCGAGCTAACCAAATACTATTTAACCGAAACCCGAATGGGAGCGCGGAAGCTGAGACCGGAGCGAAGAAAGACATAGGCCTCTATATTCCATTGGAACAGTAAACCGGATTCGCAGGGATAGTTACCCTAGGGTCCGGTTTTTGATTTTGACAATCGCTGACTGTTCTTTTCTTAGGGGAAGTGTTTTAATACTTCTAGATTTATCCCGGGGGCAGGGGCGGATTCTAGTTTTTCGTCTTTATTGACCGCTGTAATATTATAACTTAGAATAGATTATAATATTTTCCTATTTATTGGTATATGGAAGAGGGTGTGGAAATATGGCGCAAAAAACGACGATTCGAGATCACATAGAAGATTACATTGAGCAGAACGGGATGAACATCAACCGATTTGCGAATATATCCGGTGTGAACTCCGGAACACTCAGCAGAATTCTTAGTCAGAAGCAGCCGATCTCTATGGGGCAGCTTGAGCGAATTACATCCGGTCTGAACCTTCCTACGGATCATTTCTATGAGATGTACATCGAGGAATGTTTCTTTAACGGGACACCAACCTGGAGAAGATTAAGACCGTTTCTGTTTCGCTGTGCCGACACGGATCGCCTGGATTGTATTGAACGTGTGGTTACTACGTTGCTTGACAATCTTGCCTACACACCGATGCTGTTTGAGACAGCAGAAGAACTGTTCCACCAAGGAAAAAAGGCGGCCGCTGCCATATTGTACAAGCATGTGAGCACAAGCGAGAAATATCAGCATTCCGAACGGCTGGCCATATGCCAGTACAGACTGTTCTTGATTTCGATTGGGAACGATCAGGATGCGAATCTGAGAGCGGCAACGCTGTTTGAAGGTTATGTAGACCGCTTGGATCAGGAGTATCAGCTAGATGCTTACAAGCATTTGGCGCATGTATACGGTTCTCTTCATCGCTGGGATAAGGTTGATATGATGGCGAAGGAGATGCACAGAATTGCAACAATTTTGTATAATCAGAACCAACTTCGTCGTCAGAAGCCTCAAGAAGGGAGCCGATCACCGGAGAAGCCTGTATATTATTATATCTTATATTCTTATTTAATCCGCTCTACCGTATGTGAGCATAACGGGGATTATGAGGGAATGAAACACTATATACAGATGTATTCAGATGGAGATTGGATACAGGAGAAGTCCTCCGAAGTGCAGGCAATCATAGAGCAATTTCAAGAATGGGCAAAGGCTGACTTATATATATGTCGGTTAATGACGGGGCACTATGACGTGCTGCCGGAGTATGTAAAGTATATTGTTGCTCAAGGTGTCGATAGCTATAAGCTCAAAGCTTTTTTATATATAATCGAAGCTGCGAATCGGCATAATTGGAATGTAGATCCATATATCAACCAGTTTTCTGTCTATCTCTCTTATGAGAAATTTAAAGAGCTGTTTGGGGAGTACAATCAACAGGTTTACGCAGATGAATATGCTCGCCTATTAGTTGAAGTAGCTATGTACCACTTAAGAAATGGAAAAAGAGAAGGAATTGAAATTCTTTTACAAAGTTTGGATTTTTCTATTGCGATTAATAATAAAAGCAATATAATTAAAAGTGTAGCATTATTCGAGCAATATCGTGTAAAAGCTGACAAAAACGACATAAATCAATACCAGAAACTAATAAGGGAGGTTCAGTAAAACATGAAAAAGAAACTGTCTTTATTACTCTTTTCTGTGTTGATCGTGTTCTCTGTTCAACTGCCAGTCACTTCAGTGGATGCCGATCCTGGTCAAATTAAGCCATTGAGTCATGGTTTTGGTTTTGGTTGATACTTAATCGATACTCAAATAGATACATAGATAGCTAGCTTCAGATTAAACCACTTCAGGCGTCTCCGTTATTCGGAGACGCCCCTTTTTTTGTCTTAGTTCCTGATGCCATAACTCTATTATTCTATAATTTTACATTAAAGTATAAAATCCCTTGTATAAGGAGGCTATTCATAATGAACACGGCGAGGATTCAATATACCATTGAGCAAGAAAGAAGCAAACTGCATCAGATGAAACGACATTACCGGGACTTCAACCATCCGGTCGTGCTGCGGCAGTCCGTGCTGCTTGATGAACTGATCAATCAATATTTCATAAGCTTGAAGAGCACAAGCTCTGCTGCCAAGTAAGCCCTAAACTGCTCTGAACATGCTTATATGCCGTATAGCCTGGCGGCATTGTCATACAGCTGCTTGCGGGCCTGTAGAAGCGGTATCCCGCGCAGCTCGGCCCAGGCGCTGGCCACGCTCGACGTCATGCGCGGATGGGTCGTTTGCCCGGTGAAGGGGCCTTCGAACGGCCAGGGGCCGTCTGTTTCCGACATGACCAGATGCTCCGGATACCCAAGCGCAATGCGGCGGATCTCCTCCTCATATACAATGTCGGGGGTGAAGGAGATATAGTAGCCTTGTTCGGCCATACGCTGCAGCGTCTTCTCCGCTCCCTTGAACCAGTGGAAATGGGCAAGCGGGTGGCTGTATCGCTCAAGCAGATCGCAGGCCATCTCCGCATCCTCGTAGACCGCATGGAGGATGACGGGCTTTTTGTGCTTTGCGGCAAACGCAATGAACGTCTCCAGCAACTCCACATAGGGCTGATCATCCCATGCTTCGCCTCGGGTAGCTGCTTCAAGCCTGGTGTAGTAGGGAAGCCCGACCTCTCCTACGGCGACCATCTCCTCGCTATGGACCTCCATCCATTGCAGCAGTTCCTGAATCTCTGTCGCAGACGGGAGCGGCTGCTCAGGGTGATAGCCGAATGCCGGTCTGATCCCGCCGTTATACAGGCGAGCCAGCTCCAGATTCCGCTTGCAGGAAGGCAGGTTCATCGACACGCTGATAACGGACTGCACCTCGCTGTTCGCCAGGTCGGCCGCAATGGCAAGGCCGATATCTTCCGGGTAGCTGTCCAGATGTATATGCGTGTCGATCAATGGAGCGAGGGGGCCGCCACCCTTGTGGTTCACGATTGAACTCATATTCTCA
This sequence comes from Paenibacillus sp. 7541, assembly GCF_002276395.1. Lineage (NCBI taxonomy): Bacteria > Bacillati > Bacillota > Bacilli > Caryophanales > Paenibacillaceae > Paenibacillus > Paenibacillus sp. 7541. Next base: position 36,323 of record NZ_NQLZ01000036.1, read on the forward strand.
TTCCCTTCGGCTTCTATTTCTGAAGAGACCCGTCACGTCGAGACCTGCTGCCTCTTCTGCTGTTCCTGTCGCATGATGGACGAGATGTCTGACTTAAGTGCCAGGAACGCAGGATCGGTTAAGATATCCTCCCGCCTTGGGCGGGGGAACGGCACCTCGATCTTCTGGAGCACGGTGCCCGGCCGGGCTGACAATATATAAATGCTGTCGGAGAGCAGCAGCGCTTCCTCGATATGGTGCGTGATCATCAGCACAGAGCGTCTCGTATCCTCCCAGATGTCCAGCAGCCAGTGCTGCATCTCGCTCCGGGTCAGCGCATCCAGGGCGCTGAACGGCTCGTCAAGGCACATGACCTCCTGCGGGCTCATCAGGGCGCGCAGGAAGGAGGCCCGCTGCTGCATGCCGCCGGAGAGCGTATGCGGGTAGGCCTTCTCGAAGCCGCCGAGCCCGGCCCGCTCGATCCATTGGCGCGCATTCGCCCGCGCCTGCGTTTTGGATACGCCGCGAAGCTCCTCGGGCAGCATGACGTTGTCTTCGACCGTACGCCACGGAAACAGTGCGGGCTGCTGGGGCATGTAGGCGATGAGGCCCTTCTGGCCCGTTACGTCCCGGCCGTCCATATGAACAGAACCGGCACCCGGAGGCATCAGCCCGCCGATGATGTGGAACAACGTGCTTTTTCCGCTGCCGGAGGGACCGATAATGGAGACGAATTCTCCTGGCTGTACAGCGAGCGACAGATCGTCCAGCACCTGCATCTCCCCGCGCCGCTGACGAAACGCCTTGCGAATATGACGGACCTCAAGTGCGGGATTATCCGTAGAGTCAGACCGTGCCGGGGTGGATGTCCCGGATAACTCCGGGGAGCTAGAAGGGGTGTCGTTCATGTTGTTCACACGCATGCGGTGGATCTCCTTTCTATAGACATGTAAGTGACTGGGCTTCCCGCCGGCTTCATGACTTGCGGCTCCAGCGAATGAGCCGTTTTTCCAACAGGGCGATCAGCGCCACCATCAGCAGGCTGAGCAGCACGATGATCAGAATGGCAACGAAGACCCGGTCGGTGCGGTAGCCGGCTCTCTGCAGCATCATATAGTAGCCGATGCCCCGGTCAGCTCCGATCCACTCGCCAATGACCGCGCCCATGACCGAATAGGTGGCGGCGATCCGTAGCCCCGAGAAGATCGAAGGGAGGGCGTGAGGCAGCTCCAGCTTGGTGAAGATTTGCCAGGTGCCCGCCCCGGTCATCTTCATATAATTCAACATCGTCCGGTCTGTCCGGGCCAGCCCGTCCAGGGCAGCCACCGCTACGGGGAAGAAGCAGACGAGGGTGATGACAATGATTTTGGGCAGCATCCCGAACCCGAACCAGATCATGAGCAGCGGGGCCAGCGCGATGGTAGGCACATTCTGACTGAGAATAAGCAGCGGATACAGTGCCTTTCGAAGCATTGGAATAAGATGCAGCGCCAGGGAAATGACAATGCCGGTGCCTGTTCCGATCAGGAAGCCGATCAGGGTCAGCCGCAGGGTGGCCAGCGTATGATTCAGCAGCACTGGTGAGCCGGATACCATCTCAAGCCCGATGGATGAAGGGGCAGGTAGAATATACGGTTCAATATCCCACAGCCACACGGCGCCCTGCCACAGCACCAAAAAGAATAGGACCGCCCCCACGGGCGGCCATATCAAGCTCCACCAGCTTCTCATGGACGGTATTTCTCCGTTAGCTTGTCCATACTGATGCCGTCTGGATAGTGTGCGATTTTGACTTGAGATATAATGCCTGGGCTGCCTGCCTTGACGAGCGCTTCATGCATCCGTTCGACAATTTGCAGCAGTTCGGACAGCTCGCCCTCCATCGTCGTCTCCAGCGGGTGCACCTCATATTTGACGCCCGATTCCTGGATGACCTTGATCGCCTCGTCGACATAGGGGATGCTGTCCCCGCCGTCCGGTGTCTTCGGGATGACTTGAATGCTTAACAGTGTGTTGGCCATGAGCAATCTTCCTTTCGTTAATTAAGGGGTATCCGGCAAAAATTCATTCGTAAACGCGCTGTCCGCATCCAGCTCCTGGTCCAGCAGGCCGCGTTCAAACATCCATTCGGCATAGCCGGACCATACCTCGGCCTTCTGCTCTCCCCAGCGAGGGGCATCGTCCTGATAGCGCGGACTCAGCCATTTCTGACTGGCGAGCACCAGCTCTGCATCCAGCTCCGGAACGGCCTTGATCAGCAGATCGGCAGCCTCCTCCGGGTGGTTGATCGCATATTCATATCCTTTTGCCGTGGCGCGCATGAACGCTTTAACCAGCTCCGGATCTTCCTGAATCAGCGTTTCGTTGGTTACAATCACTGGGGTGTAGTAGTCCAGCTTGTCCGAGTAGTCTTTCACATAGATCATGTCCAGCGGCTCTCCCCGAAGCTCTGCCTCGATCCCGGTCCAGGCATAGAAGATCCAGGCGAAATCGATGTCGCGTTTAACCGCCGTAAAATAATCGGCATCCCCGATATTGACGATGTTCACCTTGCTGACGTCAGCGCCGTCGATATCCATTATGGATTTCATGACGGCTTCTTCCACCGGCGAGCCCCAGCCGCCGTAGGCCTTGCCTTCAAAGTCAGCTGCGGTCTTGATATTCCGGTCGACCGGAGCGGCAAATCCGGAGGTGTTATGCTGAATGACTGCCGCAATCGACACGAGCGGAAGTCCTTGCGTCCGTGCAAGTGTCACGCCCTCCTGATAGCTGATGCCAAATGGCACGTTCCCCGAGGCGACCAGCGTATCCGTGCCGCCGGCGCCCGGCTGCACAATGCTTACGTTGAGTCCTTCTTCTTCGTAATAGCCGAGCTCCTTGGCGACGTACAGTCCCGTATGATTGGTATTGGCTGACCAATCCAGCATCAGCTGGATATCGCGCGGCGCCTCCGCGGTCTCCCCGCTGTTGCCAGCATCATTCGGATTCGGCGTACTGCCGCTCTTCTGATTGTCTGTGCCGCAGCCGGCCGCGACAAGAAGCAGCATGCATGCGAGCAATAACGCGGTCCATTTCGGTTTAATCATGTTCTTCTCTCTCCCTCATCTTCATTCTAGCTGCCTGTGACTTCACAATAATAAGAAACGCCCCGAGGATCTCGGGGCGCATGACGGCGTAAGTATTCCACGGCATCCATATCGAGCCGCAGTGTCAGGATTCCTACGCTGGCATTACCCAGATCAGGTGTAAGGGTCAGTATCTTGATGGGATACACTCTCAGCCGGCCGATTCCAGCTCCCCTGTAAGTATGATGAAGTTATAGGCTTAACTAACCGTTATTATAGACCTAATGGCTGGAGCTGTCCAGCCTGTGCGGGCTGAGAGAGAGCCGGACTATTTCCAGGCGGGATGCTCGTCTTTGATCACATCCAGCCCCCAAACAGCTGCATTCGCCAGACTCGATGGGCATGGGCGCTGAATATCGCATCGATGAAGCAATACGAAAAAGACGAGACTCGTATACTAAAGCCTCGTCTCGTCGTGATCGCGCGGGGGAATCATTTTTAGCGCTGGAAAAATTCAATCCATTCTCCGTTTGGCCCATGAAGGAAGAAATAACGGTAGCCGTTTGGCAGCGTCACAATTTCCTCATCAAGATGCGGCACGCCGAGCTTCTGAACCCGGGCGTACTCCGCCTCGATCTGGTCTGTGCTCACTGCAAAGTGATGTACCGCTCCTTCAGCCGGAAGGCTGTCGCTGTATCCTTGTATAAGCTCCACTTCGGTCTCATCGCTGCCGTTAAAGCCGAGGAAGGCAAGTTCGATCACCCCGTTCGTATGCTTGACACGATCCTTCAATTCAAGACCGACAACCTTCGTGTAGAAGTCGATGGTCGCCTCAAGATCCCGCACCATAACTCCGACATGATCGAGCCGTTTATGAGATGGCATACTGGCCACATCCTTTCCTGTTCGTCCAATTTGAATCACATCTTAACATATAATTCCTACCTGTCAAGTGGGTATATATGTTCTCGCTTAACTTTTCTTTACATTTTAATGGGTGAAAAGTATCATGATTTATAGATCGATTTTTAATCCTTTTGCACCAGCAAGGTTTACATAAATCATGGGATCACGAAAGTGGCCGGGCCGCGTTCCCCTTCTTCTTTATTGCTTCAACGCTTGTCAGACATAATGCAAATGATTAACTTTGATTGTTTTGTTTTACATATTCATTACAAAAAAGCATATTATACAAAGAATTCATATCCAAATGCCGATAAGAAGCTTAGTGAAAGCTTGCCGAGGGGGATGAACATGTTGTGCGACAACCGCAGCACCTTTGAACCGTTTGAGGACCAGGGAATTGTTCAGATCAGACCAGCTTACGCAGAGCTTCTTCATCTGCTTGACGGGTGGGGCGGCACCGTGCGCAATACCCGCGAAGGGTGTGCTGTCAGCTATCAGGGGCGGGATGAGCTGGTGTCGCTAATCCGGCTGCTTCGGGGACTTCCGAATGGATCAAGGGAAGAGATCAGCTTCCGCATCATGGACGGAGCGACTCCACAGCAGCACCATCCGTGGACGATGGCCGAGCAGCTCGGGCCGGAGAATGATCAATGCGATATGCTGAATATTATCCTGGATCAACAATTTACGAGCCATATGCAGCCTATTGTAGACCGCTGCGAGCAGATTGTGGCTTATGAATTTTTGCTGCGTCCGGCTAAGAACGGCAGGCCATTCCCTCCCCAGAAGCTCTTTGATACAGCACGACGTGCAGGTCTGCATTATTTTCTGGACCGTGAAGCCCGCAATGCGGCCATTGAGGCCAGCGCCAAGTGGCTGCCGAGTGGTGTAAAGCGGTTTATCAACTTTCTGCCTTCCTCGATTTCGGACCCGAAGAAATCGCTGGTGCAGACGTTCCGCGTGCTGGAGAGCCATCATCTGGACCCGTGCGATTTCGTGTTCGAGGTTGTTGAGACGGAAAGAATTGATGATATTCAGCATCTCCAGGCGATTTTTGATACCTATCGTAAACACGGCATTTCCTTAGCCATGGATGACGTGGGCGCCGGATACTCCACATTGGAGCAGATGGTGCTGCTGAAGCCCGATTATGTCAAAATCGACCGCAGCCTGATTGACCATTGCGAGCAGAACAGTGTGAAACAACAACAGCTTCAGATGATTACACGAACGGCCCATGAATTCGGGGCCAAGGTGCTTGCAGAAGGAATAGAACGCCGTGAGGAGTTCCAATACTGCCGGCAGATCGGCATCGAACTAGCCCAGGGCTATTTATTTGGGAAACCGGCGGAAAGACCGCTCAAGGGACCCCAGTCGCAACTGATGCTATGTTAAGGGATTCAACATTCATATGATATGGAAAATGATCGAGGGGGAGGAAACTTCCCTTCGTTTTTATTTATCAGGATAGTTGTGTGATTGAAAGCTTTATAGGGAGCAAGCCCAGGGAAGCACTTCTCCTGAGCTTGCAGCAGGGTGGTATAAGAGGTCGCATCCAGCAGCAACCGGCTTATGTGCAAACGATTGAATAAAGCGATGCACCACTACTTCGGGGCAGAGTGCATCGAAGATTCGCGAATCATGAGCCGGTGCGGGATAATATAGCGGCTTGGGCGGCCCTTCTCGTTAGGATTGCGAATGCTCTGGATCAATGCCTGGGAAGCGGTGTAGCCGAGGTTATAGATGCCGATGTCCACGCTGCTGAGCGGCGGATTGGACAATTCGGACAACGAAATATTGTTGAAGCTGATGATGGATACATCCTGGGGCACCTTATACCCAAGCTCGTTTAATCCCCGCAGTACCCCGAAGGCAACGATGTCATCCACGATGACAAGCGCTGTTGGACGCTCCGGCAAATTCATAAAAAAGGACATCGCACGATAGCCGCTTTCCTGCAGAAACTCGCCTTCCACGATCCACTCCTTGCGCATGGTCAGCCCGGCATCTGCCAATGCCTGGCCATACCCCTTCAGGCGGTCCTGGGACACCATCAGATTCGGTGGCCCGCTGACAAAGCCGATCCGCTCATGGCCGAAGGTAATCAGGTGTTTGGTCGCATCATAAGCGGCCTGTACATTATCCGTGTCGACAGACAGCAGATCCGGATACTTCTCGCTGCGCCCGATAAGCACGAACGGATATTCATTCGCCTTCAGGTAGTCAACGACCGCGTCGTCCTGCCTGGAATACAGAAGGATAGCTCCGTCCACACGGCGGCCATTGAGCAAGCGGGACACCGCTTCAACTTCTTCCTTCTCACTGCCGCCCGAGCTGATCAGCACATCATAGCCGGAACGGTTGGCCTGGGTGACGATGCCGCGGATAAGCTCCATGAAGAACAGATTCAGAAACAGTTCCTCGGCGGGCTTGGGCAGAATGACACATATCGTTTCCGTCGTTTTGGACACCAGGCTCTTGGCCATCATATTCGGGTGATAGCCCATCTCCTCCATAATGTCTCGAACCTTCTGCGATGTTTCGCGGCTGATTCTCGGGTGATTGGAGAGCACGCGTGAGACCGTGGAGGGGGATACTCCCGCCCGTTTGGCAACATCTTTAATCGTTACATTCATAACAAGGACCTCCTGTGGAACCGTTTGCTTGATTAAATGGAAGAAAATCGTGAAGCAGGCTCCATTTAATACGGTCCGGATCCATAGTGTTAAAGGTTTAACCAATCCTTTGGCACAGATAGAGTTAAACGGTTACAACTGCTATATTAACGTTAAACGGTGTGCTTGTAAATATACTGTGCAACAGCAGGAAGGCGGGACGATTCACGATCAGGGGGTTCTTTTTCTCCAAAAATCCCGATTGGAGTCAAACGTTTGCACAATATTAGGGGGGAATTAGCAGAGAGAGCGGCGGAAAAGAGTGGCGTAAGAGAGGGGGTTGAGGAATGGCTAAGGATGCAGCTTAAGGAAGTAGCCTGAGAAAGTAGTCCGAAGAAAGTAGTCCGAAGAAAGTAGTCCGAAGAAAATGGCTTGAGAAAGTAGCTGGAGGGAATAGCTGAGTGAAAAGGCTGGGTGACAAGGTTACAACGTAATGGTGAAACGAAGCACCCGTTTTAAGGGCGGGTCTGCTCATGATACAATGAATGCCAACAGGAGCCGGAGGGACGCCCGGCGGACAAGCTTGGGATGAAGGGGAGAGGTTACTTGAGCGCAAGCATTTTATATATTGAGGATGACCGTGAAATAGGCGAATGGGTGAGTGAGTTTCTGAAGGAAAAGGGGTACAGCGTCACGTGGCTTACCAGCGGGGAACGTGCTGTGGAGGAAGCGGATAACTGCGCCGTTGTCATCCTGGACGTGATGCTGCCGGGGCTTGACGGCTTCACGGTGGGGCAGCGAATCAAGAAGGCTTGTCCGGTTCTGCCGATTCTGATGCTGTCTGCACGTACGTCGATTGATGACAAGCTTCAAGGCCTCGAATTTGCCGACGATTACTTGACGAAGCCGTTTCATCCTGACGAGCTGGCAGCGCGGGTCGAGGTGCTGCTGCGCCGTTCGGCGGCCCACGTCGAGGAAGCGGTCGAGATCGAACATCTCCGCATCTATGTAAAGGAGAACCGGATAGTGAATATGGACTCGGGAGAGGATATTGTGCTGACAGGGAAGCAGTATCATATCTTCATGTATTTGCTGCAGCACCGGGGGCGGGTCATGACGAAGGAGCAGATCTATGAGGCGGTCTGGAACGAGTCCTACATCGAAGGAGACAAAACGCTGATGGTGCATATTCGCTACCTCCGCGAGAAGCTGGAGCGAGATCCGGCAGCTCCGGCCATTATTGAGACCGTCCGCGGTCTCGGGTACCGGGTGAGAGCATGAAGTGGCGGAAAACCAAGGGGAGATTTCGCAACTCGCTGACTTCCCGGTATTTGCTGCTGATTATGGCTGCGATGATGTTTATGCCGATCGTGATGCCGCTGGCCTCCGTATTCTACTGGTTCGTGAATGACACCTTCTCCAGAACGGTCTATGTGCCAACTGCGAAGTATACGAGCGGTGAGCCGCTGGTCAAGATGTGGCATGCCGAAGCGGCGAAGCTCGGCGGCGCGTCCGCGGAGCACATCGGTCAGAGGCTTGGTGAACTTCGAGAGGAATATCCGGAGTTGTCCATCCTCTGGGTTGACGCCCGGAATGAAGTAAGGGTCGAGCTCCCGGAACAGCCGGATATCCCTGATACATGGAGTGCCGAGTATACGGTGCAGTTCATGAAGACCGCCGTGGGCAACGATCCGTTCACGGTGGTGGCTTTTATCGGGGGCGACGAGGGCAGCGGCCAGGGGTTCATGGTGATGCGGATTCCGAGACAATATATTAGCGTTCAGCAGCCTTTTGCCAGTGAGACGACCATCTATGCCGCCTTCATGGCCGGTTTGTCGCTGTTGTTCATTCTTGTCTCCTGGCTGTTCTTCGTCGGCATCCGGCGGAGGCTGATCCGCTTGCGCAAGGCGATGACATCGCCGCACTCTGAGACGGGCATCCCACAGCCGGTTCAGCTCACGAAGCGGGACGAGATCGGCCAGCTGGAGGAAGGGTATAACGATATGGTGCAGCAGCTGAAGATTGGCCTGCGCCGCCAGCGTGAGGAAGAGGAGCTGCGCAAAGCACTCATCGCCAATCTGTCCCATGATTTGCGGACGCCGCTCACTGTGATACGAAGCCATATTTTTTCGATTGGGAAGGAGCAGCTGAGCGAGAAAGGGCAGGAGTCACTGGCGCTGATGGAATCGAAGATCGGGGATCTGGGGGAGCTGATTGACAATCTGTTGTCCTATAATCTGCTGACCAGCGGCCGGATTGAGCTGAAGCTTTCGCCAGTGGATATATTGCGGCTGGTGAGGGAGAGCGCGGCAGCCTGGTATCCGGTATGGGAGAAGTCGGGGATTGAGCCTGACATTGACCTTGAAGGAGAGCCGGTCGTGTGGGATGTAGATGAACTGTGGTTCCGGCGCATCGTGGATAATCTGTTCCAAAATGTGGTGCGTCACGCTAAAGCGGGAGGTTATATCGGCATTCGAATGGCCGGGCGTGAGGACGGTGAGCGGATGCTGGTCATCTCGGACAGAGGGCCTGGGATGAATGCGGACTCCGAGCACAAGGGGACAGGCATCGGCCTGGCCATCGTTGATCATCTTGCCAGAGAGATGGGGCTGGACTATGAGATCGTCAGCTCGGCTGCGGGCTCGGCGGTAAGGGTGTGGCGGAAGTCGAATCCCCTTCTGACGAATGCTGCGTCTGATGACACTTCCTTGTAACTGATCAAGATCACAGTGAGCAGCCTGTCACGAGGTCCTCGAACATGTCATGAGGACAGCGGTGCGGGGCATTATACGGCGATTTGTTCCCGGTAGGGCCGGGGATAGGTCGCCTTTTTTGTGCGCCCGAAGGGGTGACCCGACTTGGAAAGCTATTTGTTTAAATCAAATTTAAACTTCGGGGCGACCGTCATTTAACCTGGGGCAGGTAGGATAGTTCTCGAGGTGATTGATGTGACGGACATGGTCATACAGACAAAAGGGTTGTATAAATTGTACAAAAAACGCGCAGCGGTGGAGGATCTCAACCTGGAAATCGCGCGCGGCGACATTTACGGGTTTCTCGGACCGAACGGAGCGGGCAAAACAACGACAATCCGCATGCTGCTCGGGCTGATTCAGCCCACGCGCGGCTCCATCCATCTGTTCGGCAAGGATTTGAAAAAGGAGAAGATGGACATTCTGCGGCGGACAGGCTCGCTGGTCGAATACCCGTCCTATTACGGGCATTTAACCGCGATTGAAAATTTGGAGACGATCCGCCGCATTACGGGCGGGCCCAAAGCTCGCATCGCTGAGGTGCTGGACATCGTCTCGCTGACCAAGGAAGCCAAGCGGCCGGTTAAGGGCTACTCCCTCGGCATGAAGCAGCGGCTCGGCATTGCTGCAGCGCTGCTGAATCATCCAGAGCTGCTCATTCTGGATGAGCCGACCAACGGACTGGACCCTTCGGGGATTCAGGAAATCCGCGAGCTCATTAAACAGATGCCGCGTCAATTCGGCATCACAGTGCTGGTATCCAGCCACCTGCTCAGCGAGGTGGAACTGATGGCCGACAAGGTAGGCATCATTCGCGAGGGGCGGCTGGTGTATCAGGATACGATCACCAATCTGACCGCTGCCGCGTCGAGCGGCTTCCGCCTGTCGGTCTCTGAGCCGGAAGCGGCGCTGATGCACGCGCTTGAGCTCGGCTGCTCCGGCGTGCTGAATCGCGGAATGATGGAGCTTGGGGCCATGAGCGATGCGAAGGTGGCGCTGCTTGTCAAGCGGCTGGTCGAGCATCAGCATGCGGTTTATCGGGTGGAGGAGAAGCGCAGATCGCTGGAGGATATTTTCATGCAGATCGTCGGGGAGGGGAACCGGATATGATGCTCCGCGCACTGTCTGCAGACTGGATGAAAATCCGCGGCAAAGGGATCTGGTTTCTGACTGCGCTAGGCCCCATCGGGCTGGTGGCGATGCAGGGCTTGAATTTTGGCCTGCGGTATGATTACCTGATGAATCAATATGCGGATGACCCGTGGGGCGGGCTGCTTCATAATATTGCGAATTTTGTACCGATTGCGCTGTTTCTCGGCATCACGCTGATCAGCTCGCTGATGGCGAATGTAGAGCACCAGCTCAGTTCATGGAAGCAGCTGCTGGCACTGCCGATTTCCCGAACGGCGGTATTCAGCGCCAAGTTCGTGCAGGCGTTCCTGCTCCTGACCGTATCCTGCATTCTGCTCTCCGCAGGAACGGCAGTCCTTGGACTTCTGCTCGGCATGTCCCCGCAGGAGATACCCTATGTCGATCTGGCGCGAGTTGGCTTCGCGCCGATGCTTGCCGCGATCCCGCTGCTGGCAATTCAGCTCTGGATGTCGATGACACTCAAAAACCAGGGGCTGCCTGTCGGGATAGGGATTACGGCATCGGTTGTGTCTGTCTTCACGTACCAGTTCCCCAACTGGATGCCGCTGAAATGGCCGGTACTTGCTTATGTTGGTCCGGGCGAAGTGAAGGTGGTCGGAGCCGGTCTGTGTCTGGGTCTCGTCATTTCGCTGATGGGCCTGATTCATTTTAACCGAAGGGACGTGAACTGATATGTCATCCTATACCCGAGCCTTGTCAGCCGAATGGCTGAAGCTGGCCAGGTCCAGACTATGGCTGCAAATCCTGCTCTGCATCGCAGCATCCACCCTGCTCGGCATCCTTGATGGAAGGGAGGTGGGGGCGTTTCGTTGGGAAAGAACCTTAACCACGATGAGCATTCTCCACGCGATGCTGTTTCTGCCGATTATGACGGGGGTCTTCAGTGCGATGGTATGCAGATATGAGCATGCCGGCGGCGGATGGAAGCAGCTGCTCGTGCTCCCGGTCTCCCGGGGGGCGGTGTATCTGTCCAAGTTCTCTGTCGTATGCATTCTGCTGGCGGTGATTCAGCTGCTGTTCCTGGGTGGATTGCTGCTGGTTGGCGTGGTGAATCGCTATGCAGAGCCAATTCCGTGGGGGATGCTGCTGCAGTGCCTTGCTGGCGGCTGGATCGCCTGCCTGCCGCTGGCAGCTCTTCAGCTTGCCGTATCGACGGCCTGGAGCAGCTTTGCGGCACCGCTTGCGCTGAATGTGGTCTTCACGATTCCGAATATGCTGGTTGCCAATTCGGCGACGTATGCGCCTTATTATCCGTGGGCCCAGCCGCTGCTGGCTATGATGCCGACGGGAGGCGCCGATTTCGGAGCCTTCAACCTGCCGTTTGAGAGTCTCATGCTGGTGGTGGTCGGCGGATTCCTACTGTTCTTTATGGCGGGGCTTCTATATTTTCAGCGCAAGGAGATATAGGGGACAATAGTGTGTGTGATCCTGCCTGTTCATTCGCCATATGCCCCTTGAAATAGCAAAGGCCGCTGTCCCGGGACGGATCGTCCCAGGGAGAGCGGCTCTTTTGCTGTGAACCCTGATCATGATAGAAGGTGCTGACTTCCAAGCTGTCCAATGTCTGTTATACGGGCAGCTCCACCCAGCGATACGGTGTGTCAGCAGCCTTTAAACCGTACTCAATGATCGTGACGATAGCCACGGTCTCTGCCGGATCAACGGCAGGCTCGCTAGTATGGAAGAAGTGAACGAGATTGTCGATGAAGGCAGTAAAGAAATTGGACTGCGCTGAAGCTTGCTTGAAATCCCCGGTGGTGTACCTCACTCCAAGGGTGAACGGGCAGTTGTCGCCTAAATGATTCACATTCGCCTGCCGCCCTTCTCCGAAATCAATCAACAGGGACGGGGACTCCGGCGTGCCGGTGAACATGACCCGTTTCGGGCTTGGGCCCATCAGGTGAACAATCGGCTCGATTTGATGAATCGAATAATTGGAGAAAGCCCCGGGGCCCCAGCTGCTAATGGTCTGGATGTCCCCCGCCTTCAGCTCTGCGTATTCGCTGGCAAAGCGGAGGGCGGATGTGGAATACATCGGCGTGCCATGCTTTGCTGCCAGATCAAACAAGCGAAGGGCGGCGTCCCGGTCAGGTGCAAACGTCTTATCAATATACGTTGGCTTGCCGGAAGCGAGCGGAAGCTGGGACAGCTCCTCATGATACTCCGGATTGTCCGGGGACAGGACGATCAGGTAGTCGCTTCTGTCCACCACCTCGGCGATGGAGGATAGCTGCTGCACGCCGTATTCCCGGCACCAGGCTTCGTTTGTCTTGCCGCCTTCCTTGTCCTGCTTGGCATAGGCGTAGGCCACCTTCATGCTCCCGCCGCTGGCCTGTTCGATCCAGCCCGGATACTTGTTCGCGTGAAACTGGTCAAGATGGAGATCGATAAATCCGATGGTCTTCATATCTGATAGCCTCCCTGGCGATTTGAGCTGGCTTAGCGATTGGTCTCGGCTGTTGCCGACAGCAGGGACATTTCCGCTCCTTTGTCGGAGGAGTCGTAGATAGCCTGGATGATTTGCGATGAGAGGATAACCGTGTCGATGTGTGATGGCTGCTTCTCTCCTGTCTGGATCGAGCGGATGAAACCGTCGATTTCGTTCTGGAACATGCTGCCGAGGTTGAACTTCGGCGTCGTTTCAATCAAAGCGCCGTCCTGGGCGGTGTAGAACGTGAATTCCGCCCCGTATTTCAGGCGGATGCCGCCTTTGTCGCCAAGGAAGTCGATGAACATTTCCTCGACCCCGATATTCTGGGCCCAGGCACCGTTAAGCGAGATGGTCGGCCCTTCGGTCCGAATGAGGGCGGTAACAAAGTCATCCACATCATAGGTGCCGTCAACCTTCGGCGGGCCGGCCCACATTTTCAGATACGTATAGTTCTCCATATCCTTGCCGAGCTTGGAGTATGCCTGACCGGATACGGTTATAGGGCGCGGGTCGCCGGTACAGTACATGACCACATCCAGGAAATGCACACCCCAGTCAATCAGAGCGCCGCCGCCGGCGATCGCTTTGGTGGTGAAAGCTCCACCAAGTCCTGGGATGGAGCGGTGAGCGCGGAAGCTGGCATACACATGATACAGCTCGCCCAGATCGCCGTTTTCGATCATTTTCTTAATCCGGTTCACGCTTTCGTTGTAACGGTTCACGACACCGATGTTAAGAATCTTGCCGGTTTCATGCTGGATCTTCTGCATTTCGAGCGCTTCGGCGTAGGTTCTTGCGGCGGGCTTTTCACAGAGGACATGCTTGCCGGCGCGAAGACAAGCGATGGTAATCGAGGCATGCACATCATTCGGCGTGCAGATCGACACCGCGTCTACTTCCGGGTCCTCCAGAATGACACGGTAGTCAGCGATCGCTTGTCCGCACTCATATTTCGTAACAGCTTGCTCCGCCCGGTCCAGCTGAACGTCGCAGAAGTACTTGATCTCGGCATCCGGATTGGCGATGTACGCCGGAATGTGTGCGCTGTTGGCGATGGTGCCGCAGCCGATGACAGCGATTGTAATTTTGTTCATTATATTCCCTCCATCATCACGAATAGTTGAAAACATACGATACCTTTCGAAAATGCATATAGCTTATGTTTTGCCAAGAGTATATCATGGTGCGGATAGGTCTCGATTTCACTATCGTGTTTTTTTATTGGATTATCGTACAGAGGTGGGCGGGGGAGTGGCAAATTTAAAGCATAAGTTGTCGTAAGTATTTGTAGGGGTATAGGTTCTTGTTTTTCTTAGGGTTCTATGTCAGAAGCTTTTGTAATCTGGGTTACAGAAGAGGAAATAAGGGTGGTTTATGATGAATGTAACATTCCGGCTATAGATTATGTTATATGAGGAATAATGATTGCAGCGAGTCGAGTGATTGTCGTTCGCAGCATGGAAAGGAGGAGCACCATGTTACACGATGAGACGATGAATGAGACAATGGAAAGAGTAACCTCATTTTTGCCACAAATAAAAATATTTGAATCGCTTCCGGCAGAAATTATCCGTGAAATCGAACAATTGGTAACAAGATCAAATACGTATAAACTTTCAAATAACACAATTCTTCAGTCGCCCGGTAATGAAAAGAATGGCTTGTTTTTCGTCATCGCCGGTAAACTTCGGTTATACAAAACCAATTCGGCCGGCAAACAACATACAGTTTGCATCCTAAGTGAGGGCGGTATGTTTGGCGAAGTTGAAACGTTTTCCTTGAGCACAAGAGGGACTTATGTGGAGACGATGGAAGACTCGATTGTTTTTTCGATTCCGGCTGAACAATTTGAACCGCTTTTAGTCAAGTATTCTGAATTGTCTTTACGATTTCTATCGGAGCTAAGCAAACGCCTGCGAGATCAGGATGAATTGGTGGAGAAATTGGTTTTTCGAGATTTGCGTGGCAAAGTGCTCTACTTTCTCAACCGACTATCTAAGAAGTTCGGAATAGAAGAAAATGGATACCAGAAAATCGATATTCCCCTGACTCATCAAGAATTGGCCAATATGATCGGCGCCACAAGAGAAGCGGTATCGCTTACCTTACAGGAGCTATCCAATGAAGGTATTATCGTGACCAGCCGTAGAATGGTCATGATTCATATCGAAAAAGCGATGCAAGAGCTGTCTTGATTCATGATCCGTATGAATCTCCTTTCGATTGCATGCTTTTCAACGTAATCTAAATTACTGACGAATTATTCATCTAGCGTTATGATAAATGCCGCAGCGGAAACCCTGCAAATATGAAACTTATAGGAGGAGTAGCCATGTCCAATCAACAGGTTCAACTGAATATTCGATTCAAAGCTAAACCAGGGAAGAAAGAGGAATTCCGCAAGGAGCTATATTCCCTTATTGAAGAGATGTCATCCGAGAAGGCATTCATTAGCGCCATTGTTTCAGACGATCTGGATCAGCCGGATGACTTGATCATTTATGAAACATGGCAGGGCACCAGAGATAGCTGGCTTGCGGAAGAGTTTATTAAACCCTACCGTAAGAATTACGAAAGAATACTGGGCGATTTAATTGTGGATAGAAGCGTCAGCTGGTTAGAGCCGAAGGGCGAATGGGGAAGTCAAATAACGAATGCGTGATGACGTTCAACGGCGTCGAATTGTTCGTAGATGGCGGTATGGCTCAAGTCTGACCTTGAATCAGAAGGGATAGAGATGTCGCTTTAGGCTAATTTCCTACTAAGCCCATGTATATAATCAGGCAGAGGAGTCAATACCAGCTCTCTGCCTGAGTTTCATTCTGTGACGAATTTTTTCCACTGCTATGTCGAATCTGGGTGAAGACGATTCCCGATGATGGTTCCGTTATGCTAGCGACTGCTCCGGTCGCTATTTTTCTTGTAATAGGCCGGGGTCGTTCCGGTATATTTCTTGAAGATGCGGCAGAAGTAGGGCAGCTCGTTAAACCCGACTTTATAACATACCTCCGTTACGGTCAGCTCCGGCTCGGTCAGCAGCTTCATCGCCATGCGAATGCGATAGCTGGCTACGTATTGGCTGAAGGTGCGGCCGGTGATCTCCTTGAAGTGGCGGCAGAAGTTCGTGCGCGACATCATCGTCATGCTGCACAGCTCCTCCAGCCTTAGCGGCTGATCGTAATGCTGATGGATGAACTGAATCGCTCCAAGCATCTGCTCATGGTACTGGCCGCCCGCAGGTCTGGCGTGAGCGGAGGCGGCGTCATGTTCCCGGTTCACAATCATCATCAGCTTCAGCAGATTGGCCTTCAGCAGCATTTCGAAGCAGGGGCTACGCCTGCTGTACTCGCCGAGCATTTCATTCAACAGCTCCTGCGCGGCCAGATCACTGCTGCCGGACAGGGGGATTTTCGGCGGAATCTCATGCTCTGGAGCGACAAAAGCCTCGATAAAGGCTTGGTCAAACAGCCTGGATCCCTCTTCGGGGCTGGCAAGCTGCTCATTGATGAATCCGGGCGTGAACTCACACCCGATCACCTCAAGCTCCCGGCCGGGAAGCATTTCGACCCGGTGGATGCAGTAGGGAGGAACGACCACAATATCGCCCTGAACGACGCTGTATTTACGCCCGCCCATCGTGTGATCAAACTCGCCGCGGCGAACGTACCAGATTTGAAAATAGTCGTGCATATGATCCGACATGCTCCCGTAATCCTCGTTGATCCGGTACATTTTGCAGGGAAGGCCGCTCATCATTTCCAGCTCGGATGTGAAATATACGATCCCCCTGCGCGTGCACTCGGCGATGTCCTGCTTGATCCAGTGAAGGGTCATGACGTCATCCTCCTATAAGCGTTCACATGGTCTATTATTCATAGCATAACGGATTCAGGGCATGAATCAATAGAAGCATGAACAGTTTAGCCGCGGGGATGGTAACGCTAAGTGTTAATACCCCATCTCCTTCAACATCCGGGACAGTGTGCGCAATCTTTCGCCAATCAGTTCGCCATCCTCGCTCAGCGCCTGATTGAACAGCTTGATATCTTCATGGATATGCTCGTTATCGGTGGATACGGATACCGTCATGGCATCCCCTTGCAGCCCTACCCGGTCTATGACGGGATTGTCGGGATCATATAAATGATCATATCGGTAGGCCTCTTGAAAATGGAGCTTGGCTCTGCAAATCAAAATCGCAAGGTCAATCACCCGGTGGAGAGGAAGCTCCTCGGACTGCCTGGACCATTTGCCGCCCGTATGTCTCCATACTTTCGCGGAAATATCCACTTTTCCCCGGTCGTTCCACTGCGCAAGCCCCAGAGAGAGCCCCTTCGCATCTGAATCATAGGCGTATCGGCCATCGATGTTCTCATAGTTCTCGGACACGATGACAGGTTTATGCTTTAACGTTGTCGGTATTTTCAAGCGGATCACCTTCCAGTTCTCATGATTTCAATGACATGCAGCTCAATTGTTCACTAAATTTATAATTTACTAATTTACTAAATAACTGAACTCATGAGCATTATAACGTTCATACCGGGTCAAGTCAATGTCATCATGTCAAGGGAAGGAGGGGGAGCGACAAAAAGAGGCGCCCGCTGCTCGGCTGCGTGTATCGCAGTGAACGGAGGGCGCCCTCATGATGATCAATCGGATGAGGCCTTCAGCACGGCAAAGCCGTAAGCCGGGAGCTTCACGGTCAACTGTCCGTGAGCAGCGGTCAGGACATCGTCGTTCCACAGATGGGTCCACTGTGCATGCCGGACAGGCAGCGTAAGCGTGTGGCCCGCCTTGTCGTTGTTCATGACGACCAAGATCGTATCTTGGTCGTCCTCACGCAGGTAAGCAATCTGCCGGCTGTTCTTCTCGGCCGTGAGGAACTTGAAGGTGCCGGTGCGCAGAGCAGCATGAGCTTGGCGGAGCCGGATGACCGTCTGGTAGAACGCGAACAGATCCTTGTCATGCTTCGTCTCGTCCCATTCCATACATTTGCGGCATCCCGGGTCATGCCCGCCATCAAGGCCGACCTCGTCCCCATAATAGATGCACGGGGTGCCGAAGTAGGTGAACTGGAACAGCACCGCCAGCTTCATCTTCCGCTTGTCGCCGTCCGCTTGGGTCAGCAATCTGGCGGTGTCATGGCTGTCCAGCAGGTTGAACATGACTTCGCTGGCCTGGCGCGGATACCCGGCAAGCTGCTTGCCGAGCATGAAGGAGAACTTCTCGGCATCGGCGATTTGATGAATGAAGAAATCAAGGACGGCGTTGGTGAACGGATAGTTCATCACCGCATCGAACTGGTCGCCCTCGAGCCAGATGGACGATTCATGCCATACCTCGCCCAGAATATAGGCATCGGGGTTCGCTTGCTTCACCACCCGGCGAAACTCGCGCCAGAACTGGTGGCTCACCTCATTGGCAACATCGAGCCGCCAGCCGTCGATCCCCGTTTCGCGAATCCAGTATTCCGCGGCCTTCAGCAAGTATTCCTTCACTTCCGGATGCTCGGTATTGAGCTTGGGCATCAGCGGTTCAAAGGCAAAGGTATCATACGTCGGAATGCCGTCCACCACCTCAAGCGGCAGGGAGCGGATATGGAACCAGTCCTTGTATTTGGACTTCTCCCCGTTCTTGAGGACATCAACGAAGGGAGGGAAGGTTCGGCCGGAATGGTTGAACACGGCGTCCAGCAGGACGCGAATTCCGCGCTCATGGCACAGATCTACGAGCTTCTTCAGCGTATCCTTGTCCCCGAACTGCGGGTCAATCTGAAAATAATCCTCCGTATCGTACTTATGGTTGGTGGTTGCCTTAAAGAGCGGGGTGAAGTATACGGCGTTCACGCCCAGCTTGCTCAGATGATCGAGGTGGTCGATGACGCCTTGCAGATCACCGCCAAAGAAGCAGCTTGGCGTCGGATCGGCACTCCCCCATGGCAGCGTGCCTTCGGGATCATTGCGGGTATCCCCGTTGGCAAACCGTTCAGGGAAAATTTGATAGAAGATGGCATCCTTCACCCATGCCGGCGGCTGGAACACATCGACAGGGTTGATGAACGGGTACTCGAACAGTCGGTCGGGATTGGCCGGCGGCTCGGTCAGAAAATCATACTCGGTCATCCAGCGCTTCTCATGACCCTGCTGCAGCAGAAACCCGTATTTCACTCTTCGGTACGGCGGGGTCACCTCGCATTCCCAGTAGTCGAACAGCTCGTCTGTCGCCAGCTTGGTCATCGGGACATACTCCATCGTGTGGTCCCACATGTACTTGTCACCGGCGAGAGCATAGACGGCGGTCATGTCGTCTTTCTTGGTGCGGATCCGAAGATGAACGGTGGTGCCGTTGTACGCATAGGACCAGTTTTTGCGCGGACGGTGATACACAGCTTCCAGAAACATAAGATCAATCCTCCTTAATGCCGCTGCGGGCAAATAAAAAAGGCACAACCCGGTTTGAAATCGCCGAGGTTGTACCTTCAACAAGATAACATTGCCTTTAAATTATGGATTGGAAAATCTGTTCACTAAAAATATAACAGACTCGCGGCCCTTCCACAAGCGTGCCCGAAGGATATTTAAATCGAATATCTAGTCCTCGGTCGCTTTAGACGGTTTGCCGATCAGAAGCTCTTTGAAATTCCGGATCTGCTGCCGTTCCCCGGCCAGTACAATGGTTGCGCCAGCAGCAAAGATGTGCTCGGGTCCCGGATTAATGACACGGTTCTGCCGCCCAACGATCGCAAGGACGCTGGCTCCCGTCCGCTTGCGAATCTCCAGTTCGGCAATCGACTTGCCAGCACCGTCATAATGGGCCTCCACGCGGATCCATTCGATGATCAAATCTTCCACCGACACCTCGATGGATTCCAGCGCTTGAGGCTTGTAGACCATGCCGCCGACAATCGCGGCAATTTGTCTGGCTTCATCATCATCCAATGAGATTTGCGATATCGTTTCTTCAGGATCATCGTCGTTAAAATGGTACATCTCTCTTCGGCCATCATTGTGGATGATCACAACGAGCCTGTCTCCCGATCGGGTCTGAATAAGAAATTTTTTACCGATACCCGGTAATTCGGACTCGCGAATAAAACTCATATAAGTTCCTCCTCTCATACAATGAACATCAGCTTGCGAGTGGCTATTCTGATTGCCGCCTCTTAACCTTCTCTTCAGGAGAGCTCCAGCGGAAGATCCGGTTAATGCCGCGGTAAATATGCTTCGACTCCTTGGTCAACAGTGGCCCAAGTATGGCCAATATCAATACGTAAAGCGCCGAGAATGGCTTGATCATGGCCGATAGGCCGCCGGCGACGCCAAGATTGGCCACGATGATGGTGAACTCTCCGCGCGCCATGATCGTCAGTCCAATGTTAAGGGATGATTTATGCGATAGTCCGGCCCTGCGACCAGCGATCATACCTGCAACCAAATTGCCGATAATCGTAAGTACCACAGCGCCGATCGCCAGCCAGAAGGCATCGCCAAGCGTGGTCGGATCAATGCTCAGCCCGAAGCTGAAGAAGAAGACAGCGCCGAAGAAATCGCGGAATGGCACGACCAGCTGCTCGATGCGTTCGCCATGCTCCGTTTCGGAGAGCGCCAGGCCAAAGAGAAGCGCGCCGATTGCCTCGGCCACGTGCAATTTCTCCGAGAAGCCAGCAATAAAAAACATGACGGAGAATACAACGATGATGAAGATCTCGTTAGACGTAATTCGCAGCCATTTGTTCAATAGCGGCGGGCCCTTGCGGGCAATGACAAAGAACAGCAGCATGTAGCCGATGGAAATGCATACCGACAGCAGCGTGGCCCCGATGGAGGTAGCGCCACCGAGCAGCAAGCCGGACATGATTGATAGAAACACGGCAAGAAAAATATCGTCGAACAAAATCATGCCCAGAATCAGCTCGGTTTCGGAGTTCCCGGTTCGTCGTAAATCGACGAGCACTTTGGCGACAATTGCGCTGGAAGAGACGGAGAGCATACCGGCAATAATGAGCGTTTCGTAAAGCGGCATTTGGACGATAAAGCCGTAAGCCAGCCCCAGCGCAAAGTTTAGCGTCACGTATACCGTCCCGCCTACAACGATATTTCGCCCGGATTTGATTAATTTCTGCACGGAAAACTCCAGCCCCAGATAGAAGAGCAGAAATAAGATACCGATTTGCCCTAGAAAATCAATGATGCCTTGACTGTCAATAAACTTGAAGTCAAAGATACCGATCGTTGGCGCGTGGGGCCCAACCAACATACCAAGCACAATCAAAAAAGGGATGATGGAAAACTTAAGCTTTCCGGCAATTACGGAGGCGATGGCAACCAAAATTAAGGCGGTGCCAACCTCGAACATTATGTCGTGCATTGAAGACCTCCTTCATCTGCTTTTTTTTGCAATCACTTCTATCGTATCGTAGTATGCGTAATATTACAAATATTCTGTAAATTAATGCAAATTAAATAACTGGACGAGCGTTTGGTTGCACAAAAAAAAGAGTGAAAGCATCAGCACACACGTGAAGCTGGCGGATATCCTTCGGATGGAGATAAGGAACCGGACAGCTTAAGCTTTCGCCGTATGAATACGGCTTCCAGGTTGTGTGCTTGCTATTCACTCTTTCATGAAGATTGGAGCTTGGGGGATTGTCCGAAGCCGGGAGATCCTGTCGAAACAGGACCAGCATCGGGATTCAGGCCACCACTTCCGGACCTGTAATCTTCTGATACTGACGATACATCGAGATCCGCCAATGGACGATCATGCCGTAGGCGAGGAGGAAGAACAACGCAGCGGTCTGCGGAATGGAAATATGCTGTTCGATGTAGCCGTGCAGGAGCAGCCGGACGGCAAGAATGCCGATCAGAATATACACGAAGCTGCGGGAACGCTGCACGAATACCTGCCCCTCCACTTTCTCAAACTTGGTGCTGCGGATGAGCGGGTACGAGAATATAAACCATCCCACGCAAAAGGCGACCGCCCCCCACCACAGCGGAATATGAACCTGCGGCTCCACAAACATGATAAAACCGGTGCTCATCGCGATGGGAGGAATGATGATCTTCCTGACCGTGACCGGACGGTGACTGGCCTTCATGCGAATGATGATGACCGTTACCGCCATCACCAGCATGGCAATCGTAGAGCCTATTTGAAGAATTGGGGAATTCAGATCTACCACAATTCAGGACCTCTTTCTATAAAAAATAGCACATATTAAGTATTGTCCTTCGATTATAGCATAATCCGCGCTCTGGCAAAATCAGACGAAGCTGCGGCGATTCAGACTTCGCCGGCTTTCAGGTTCATCCCCTGGATGAACACATCAATCATAAAGGCCAGGCTATCGTCCCGATTAAGATTCATGGCGAATTGGCCGGAACGCTCCAGCGAACAGAAGCCGTGACAGAAGCTGCGAATGCACCGCACGGTATGGAGCGCATCGTCGGTGGTGAGCTTGTAGGGTGTCAAAATTTGCAGAAGCAGCTCCACCACGCTGTCTCCGGCCTGGATCACCTCGGTCTGCTCGGGGGCGATGGGCTGCAGGGCCGCCTCATACAGTCCGGGGTGTGTTCGGGCAAATTCAACATACGCCAGACAGGCCTGACGCAACGCATCCTCGCCGGACTTCCCGACAACCGCCTTCATCAGCCCTTGATGGAGGGTGCGAAGGCCATGAAGGGTAAGGGCCGCGTGCAGGCCGGGAAGACCGTTAATATGATTGTACAGGGAAGGGGAGCGCACCCCGAGCTCAGCTGCCAGCGATGCCAGCGTGACGGCATGGAATCCGTCCCGGTCGGCAAGCCTGGCGGCAGCTTGAACGACAGCCGTCTGGTCTAATCCGGGTCTTGGGCTCATGGCGTCTCCCTCCCCAGTCGGGCTTCCGCCGCGGCAATCGCCTCTTGCATGCGGGTCCGAGGCGATGCCAGCATCGGCCCGTGCCCGACGGCGAGCAGGGCCGGCTCCAGCTCTGTGAGCGCCTTGGCGCTTTCGATTGCGGCCGGCTTGTTCCAGGTGGCCCATGCCGGGAAAGGAAACCAGGGGTTGACCTTGCCGGATACCGCCAATCCGCCGCGGGTCTGGAGCGCATCCCCGGCGATCAGAATGCCGCTGCGCTGATCAAGAAACGCCATATGCCCCGGCGTGTGCCCCGGTGTGGCGATGGCTTTCAGCGAGCCGATGAAATCTCCGTGCCGGAGCAGAATGTCCGGCGTAGTATGGATGGTCTTCGGGATGCTGCCGCGAATGGGCGTTTGCGGTTCTCCGGACTCCAGGCTCACGTCGCCCCGCAGAAGCTTCGCGTCCCGCTTCGATATATATACCTTTGCCTCAGGCAATGCCTGCTTCAGTCCGTCCAACCCGCCGACATGATCGCCATGGGCGTGAGTCAGCACGATGCGGCGGATCGGTTTGCCTGCGGATGAGGCCGCAGCAAGGGTGCCCTTGATAGAGAAGGGCATGCCGGTATCGATGAGGGTAAGACCATCCTCTTCCTCCACCAAATACACATTGACCGGAAACAATCGAGGCATGAATGAAAGCTGGGTTACTTGATCCACTGTGGTTGCAAGCATAAGGCTTCTCCTTCCTGTCTTTCGGAATTTACAACATGAGCGCCAGCAAGTGTGGCAATCGCAGCGTCATTAGTTAATAAACTAACTATATTAGTATATTAACTAATCTTATTAGTTTGTGCAAGCCCAAGTTCAGGATAGGCGTTATCCCAGTGCTGAGAGGCGAGCGGCGGCGACACGCAGATCGCGGTCAGGGCAATCGGACATGAATCTCAGAAATGCGGAGGATGAATAAAAAATTAATATTTTTTCCATAATTTGAGTGCAAATTACTGCATTATCGGTTAACATAGTAACCATACGGAAAAATGGGTAAATATCCATATTTATACTGTGAGAAAGGGCGAGTCCAATGCAGTTGTACAGACGCATCGCAATGCTGCTGGTGATGTATGCAGCGTCGGGCTTTTTGCTTTTTGTGGCCAGCGACCATGCTCCCTATCTGCTTCCTGTCATTTGGATATCGGCATTGCTGCTCCTTCTGTGCGGTATTGCTTATATAGGTCATCATTACTTTTATCGTGCTCGCAAGAAGAGAGGTTGATGCCTGATTGGATGTGGCAAGCCCGCTGCTTCGAACCGGTGCTGTGCGAAGCAACCGTAAGTTGATCGTCATGCGTCACGCTCACCCCGATGGGGTGGGCGTTTTTTTTGATTGGCTCGAGGCAAGCGGCTGATGATATCGGACCTTGAGCCGAAAAAATAAAAAAACGATTGGTGGCTCTCCCCCGTCTTTAATGGTAGTGTTGCGTTATCTTCTAGGCAGAAATGAATGAGGGGAAGGAAAGCTGGAATGGAGGAAATCGAGCTGGCTCATGCGGCATGCAAAGGGGACGAGGAGGCATTCTATGCCCTGGTATCGCTTCACAGGCGGCGCTTGTATACCATAGCCTGGAGCTATTTGCACAATGAAAGCGATGCGCTGGACGTGCTGCAGGAGACGGTCTGCCGGGCGTGGATGAAGCGCGGAAAGCTTAAAGCGCCGGAGGCGTTCGTACCGTGGCTGATTCGTATTCTGATCAACTGCTGTGTCGATGAGCAGAAGCGAAGGAAACGAATGATTCCGGTTGAGGACATCAGCCGCAGGGAAGGGGCGGCAGAAATGGTAAGCGACAGCAAGCTGGATCTGGAGCAGGCCCTCCGCCGGATGAAGCCGAAATATCGCCATGTCCTGATTCTTAAATATTATGAGGATATGACGGTGCCTGAAATTTCTAAAATATTGGACTGTCCGGAAGGGACAGTCAAAACAAGACTGCATCAGGGGCTCAAGCTGCTGAGGCAAAAAATCGAATCGAAAGGGGTGCTGTTCGATGTTTGAGCGCGAGGAACGATGGCTGAGGGAGATGGGCAGGGATGCAGCTGACAAAGCGCAAGCAGAGACCACCCCGGATGACGCCTTGGATACGGCCATCCGAAGCGGTATTCGCCAAGGCCGTCAACGAACGAAGCGACGCCGTCAAGGTCTCTTTGCCCTGGCAGGCGCATGCGCATTGGTCCTGATCATGATGGGATGGAGCTGGGAGAGCCTGGTCCCGCAGCGTGCGCAGTCTATCGAAGGGCCGTACCCGCCGCTTACAGGGTTTGATTTTGGCGAGGATGTTACGCTGAACGCTGCGAATGCACATGGGCTGATTCAGCCGGTCCATCAGTCCGTATCCGAAGGTGATTATACGGCCGGTATCAACGGCGTGTTAGTCGGCTCTCAGCAATTGGTCATATTTTATACGCTGGAGAACCACTCGGGTCAGCCTATGAAGCTTCTGCGGACGGATATTGAGCGCACGGGATCGGACATCCCGCTGGAGTCTTTTTCCGTAATGTCCCCCTACGCGGAGCCAGATCAGAGCGTGCACCGCTCATGGCTGGATATCCGTCTGGAGAATGCAAGCCAGCTGGCGGATGAAATTACCGTCTCCTTCGTCGTGGCCCCATATTCAACGAACATTGCCCATGCCACGGAAGCCGAGAATGAAATACGTCTTGACGTCGATATTTCCTTGGACCTGGGCATTTCAAGTCAATTTACGACCGTCACCCCGCTAAACCAGATGCTGGAGATAGAGGGGCAACGATATGATGTGGAGCAAGCGATATTATCCCCTGCGGGCATTGTGGTGAAAGCCACTGTGCCTAACAGCAATACGATGAAGGTAACCGGATTGGTGGAGCCTTATGTGGAATCGGTTATAGACGGAGAGGCGGTACGGCTTGCCAGTCGGGGAGCCTTTTTACCAGGGGAAGACGGTCAAATGACATACTTTTTTGACAGCAACATACTGGATCAGCCGGAATCCCTTACTTTGAAAGCAGGGGGACTGCTGGCTGTGGATCCCTCGACCATGCAAGTTGTTGTGGATACGGAGAAGGGAGAGGTCATCCATTCGCCTGACGGTGGCATGCAGTTTGGCAGCTACGAGGATCATGTGCTGGTGCTGGAGTATCGTGAGGAGGACGAGAGACTTTTCGGCAGCGTGTCCTTCGAGCCTGAGTTTGTAGATGGAGAGGGGCGGCGGCATACGCCAAGGGAAGAGGCCGGGTCCCGGACAACCTCCTCCATGGATGCGGGGGCCAAGATCATCCGCCAATACATCTACCTGAAGCCGCAGGCTTATCCGCAGCCGCTGACATTTGAGCTGAGCAGCTATCCCGGAGCGATCGAGAAGGCTATAGAAATTCCCCTGCAATAAGAAGGAATCGGGACGGAGTCGTCCCCTGTTATGATCATTGCGGGGAGCAATCGGCGGTAAACGGTCAGTCCGCAGCCTCGCCCCATTACCTGCGTACATGGGACCTGACGTTCTTGTCCAATCAGGATGATGAGGTCAGGCCCCGTTTCATGCGGGTTCGGTGAATTACTTATCGTGCCGCGTCCCGATATTGGTGAACACGGTGTACAGGAACGACAGCACACCCAATGTGACCAGAATGCCGCCGGCGGCGATGACCGGCTCCACGGCTTCATAGCCGTGTACGAGCAGGAACAACCCTGTCATCATCAGCGGCAGACCGATATTGTGCAGCCAAAAGTGGACCTTGCCAAAGATCGACTCGCCCGCAGCCGGAAACAGATGGTAGATGACGCCGGCAAGCCCGAGCGACGCCCAGCCGAGCAGATTCACATGCGCGTGAATAGAAGAGTAATTGTAAGTATGGTTGATGGACATGTACATCCCGAGCAGAATGCCGATGAAAAAATATACCGCTGCAATTTTGATCAATTGAATGCCCAATCGAAAGCCTCCTTCCTAGGGGTGCTACTATGATGTATGTGGTACAAGCGGAAAGTAGACCTGGCAAGGGAACAAGCTTTCACCATTCGATGGCGACCCCTGTGATTCTCGTCGAATCCGATGTAGAATAGAGAAAAACTTCCAATCGGAGTCTGCGATAGGATGGGGCTCCGATGCAAGGCCTATGTTTAATGAAGGGAGCGGACCGGGTAAAAGATACCTGAGGGCGCATGAAGTTAAGTTAAGATTCACAATAAAAGGAGCGGGTGGATATGCGGGACGAAGTTATTTTCTACATAGGAACCTACGGTTCCAGGGACGAAAACGGAATACATTGGGGAGCGATGGACCGAAACACCGGCGAACTTCGGCTGCTGGGCGGCACGGCAGACATTGAAAACGCCACATTTCTTGATTTCAATGAGGCGTCCTCCGTGTTGTATGCCATCAGCGAGATCGGTGTCAGCGAAGCGGTGGCTTACTCTGTAAATCCGGAGACCGGTGAACTGACTGAGCTGAACCGCACTCCGGCAGGTGTGTCGGGGGCCTGTCATGTCTCGCGTTCGAGGGATGGCAAGCGGATGTTCGTGACGGGATATACCGACGGGCATATTGCAGCGCTATCAATCGAGGATGACGGCAGGGTCGGAGAGGTGGTCTCGAAAGTTCGCCATGTCGGGCGCAGCCTTCGGGATGACCGCCAGTCCGAGGCGCATCCGCATTCGTCGCACGAGACGCCGGACCGCCAGTATGTGCTCGTCAGCGACCTCGGGATGGATGAAATCAATCTGTACCGGCTCGAGGAAGGCAAGCTGGTTACGCATAAGAAGATCAGTCTGCCGCCTGGATCAGGTCCGCGGCATACAGCCTTTCATCCGTCGGGACAATGGATGTACGGCACGAATGAGCTGAACAGCACGGTCGCCGCTTATGCGTATGACAGCACGTTCGGAGATTTGAAACTGCTTCAGCATAGCGCGACGCTTCCGGCGGATGCGTCCGTGGATGACAATACGTCCTCCCATATTGTGGTATCCCCATGCGGACGCTATGTGTATGCTTCAAACCGGGGGCATGACAGCATCGTTCAGTATGTCATCGATGAAGCGAGCGGTCAGCTGCGCCCGGTGAACTGGGTATCTTCCGGCGGCAAAACACCGCGTCACTTTCAAATCCTGCCGGGCGGCTTTCTGCTCTCGGCCAATCAGGACAGCGATGTGATTGCCAGCTACCGCATAGACCCGGATACAGGCAATCTGGTTGCCACCGGCTTCACGCTGGAGGTGAAGCGTCCGGTCTGCATCTGTCCTATTGAAAAGGCCTAAGCAAGAGAAATCCACACCTTATCCACATATTAAAAAAAAGCATCTGCGGCTTTAAGCTGCGGATGCTTTTTGCTCTATTCATTAACCGTTCGGGCCAATCCGGCGTCCATCGATCCGTAACATGGAATCGAATACGAAGACAGGCGATGCTTCAACGGACGAGGAGATCCTTGGGGATCTCCTGCATCTCATTTGGCGCGTCTACATTCAGGAGAAGCTGAGTCTCGATGGACGTCATCCGTTAATGGGCGAAAATATGCTTGCCGATCTTGACTACCTGCGGTCTGGTCCATATCCATGCGCTGGTGGCCGTATCCGGATTGAAGTAATACAAGGATTCGTAGGTCGGGTCCCAGCCCTTCACCGCTTCCAGGGCGGCGCGGTAGGCTGTCTCGTTGGGCGTCAGCCAGTATTGGCCGTCGTCCACCGCTGTGAAAGCCCGCGGCTGGAACACTACGTCCCGGATGTTGTTCGGGAACTCGCTTGACTGAATGCGGTTCATGACCACCGCGCCGACGGCGACTTGGCCGGTGTAAGGCTCTCCGCGCGCTTCGCTGTAGATGACGCGGGCCATAATGTCCATTTCCGGTTGATTGAGCGTATATTTTTTCAGCTGCCTCCAGGTCAGCGGTCCGGCAACTCCGTCAGGGCTGAGCCCATACTCCTTCTGGAAACGGGCGACGGCAGCTGCCGTATTCGGGCCGTATTGTCCATCCAGAGGCTGCGTGTAGAAATCGAGCGTTCTCAAGCGATACTGCAAGTCCCATACATCACCGCCAGTGCTGCCAGACTTGAGCAAAGGAGCTGCCTCCGCCTTCTGGGCAAACCCAGGAAGGAATGCCAGCATGATGACCACTAAAGAAGTGATGAATGTTCGTGTACAAGTCTGCTTCAACAACGTTGTCCCATTCAAACTGCGTATGTTGATCCTCTCCTTTCGGGTTGAATTATAAAGATGGAAACAGTGGTGTACAACCATCAGGATATGGAAATCCATACGCAGCCTTGGGTTTCAGCTATAAAATGGTTCCCTGGAAGCACCTTGGGACCGGCTGCCTTTATTTTGAAAAAAAGGTTTGACAGCAGCAACAACCTCTTTTACAATAGCCTATATAACTCACTAAACAGGTAGGAATTATAAGATTCGTTCTAACCGTACAGACGGAGGAACGCTCGAAGGATGAAGCAGGCACGGATGCGTCCGGTTTGACCTCATTCTCCGGGCTTTCTCTGTCTTTTTTTCGTACTCCTGCCTGTTTAGTGAAGACCAGAAGAACAAGTGGGGAAGGGATATGGATATGAAAAAGAGGATAAAAACAGGGGTTCTGACAGGTCTGGCTGCGGTGATGGCACTGACGCTGGTCGCTTGCGGATCACAGACAACGGGTTCGTCCGCAAGTCCATCGGGCAGCGCTTCTCCCGCCGATTCGGAGAGCAAGGAGAGCAAGGAGAGCGTAGAGCTGCTCAATGTTTCCTATGATCCGACCCGGGAGCTATATGATCAGTACAATAAGGCCTTTGCCGCTTATTGGGAGCAGACCCAAGGACAGAAGGTGACCTTCAAGCAGTCTCATGGCGGGTCGGGTAAACAAAGCCGCTCGGTCATTGATGGCCTCGAAGCGGATGTGGTGACACTCGCGCTCGGTTATGATATCGACGCCATCCGCGAGGCTGGATTGATTGAGGAAGGCTGGGAAGAGGAATTTGAGCATAACAGTTCTCCATACACGTCCACCATCGTATTCCTGGTGCGCAAAGGCAATCCGAAGAACATTCAGGATTGGCCCGACCTGGTTCAGGATGGGGTCGAAGTCATTACGCCGAATCCGAAGACATCCGGCGGCGCGCGCTGGAACTACCTGGCGGCATGGGGGTATGCGCTCAAGGCCAACGGCAATGACGAGGCGAAAGCGCAGGAGTTTGTCAAGGAACTGTTCACCCATGTGCCGGTGCTGGATAGCGGTGCACGCGGGGCGACAACGACGTTTGTCGAGCGGGAGATCGGCGATGTGCTGCTGGCTTGGGAGAATGAGGCGTACCTGTCCATTCACGAGCTTGGCCCCGATAAATTCGAGATTGTGAATCCGTCGGTCAGCATTTTGGCGGAGCCGCCGGTGGCGATTGTAGATAAAGTGGTGGATAAGCGCGGCACGAGGGAAGTCGCGGAAGCCTATCTGAACTATTTGTACAGCGAGGAAGGGCAGACGATTGCAGCCGATAACTATTACCGCCCGACGCTGGACAGCGTAAGCGAGAAATACCAGGAGCAGTTCCCGGCGATTGAGCTGTTTACGCTGAGAGATGTTTTTGGCACATGGGAGGAAACCCAGAACAAGCATTTTAATGATGGCGGTATTTTCGACCAGATTTACGTGCCGGGCAGCTGATCGGAGGGGCACTCCGAAGGCAGGGAGGATGAAGAATGATGGCGGTAGCCAACAAGCAGAACAACAGGGCGGCACGGCGGGTGCTGCCCGGATTTGGAATTGGGATGGGGTTCACGGTTTTTTATATGAGTCTGGTGGTGTTGGTCCCGCTATCGGCGCTGCTGCTGAATAAAACAGGGCTGACTTGGGATAAGTTCTGGAGCGTGGCTACAGATCCCCGGGTGCTGGCGTCGTATCGGATCAGCCTGGGCACAGCTGCGATTGCCGCAGGGGTGAACACCGTGCTCGGCCTTCTTCTGGCCTGGGTGCTTGTGCGGTACGATTTTCCGGGCAAGCGGCTGTGGGACGCGCTCATTGATTTGCCGTTTGCGCTCCCGACCGCCGTGGCCGGGGTCGCGCTCACCGCGATATACTCTGCGAACGGGTGGATCGGCTCGCTGCTTGCCCCGCTTGGCATCAAGGCGGCATTTACGCCTCTGGGGATCACGATCGCCCTGATGTTCATCGGCATTCCGTTCGTGGTGCGCACGGTGCAGCCGGTGCTGCAGGACGCGGAGCGGGATGTCGAAGAGGCAGCGGCTACGCTCGGTGCCGGCCGCTGGCGCACGTTCCGCGCTGTCATTCTGCCGACGCTGGTGCCTTCGCTGCTGACCGGGTTTGCGCTTGCTTTTGCCCGCGGGATCGGGGAGTACGGCTCCGTTGTCTTCATCTCCGGCAATATGCCGATGAAGACCGAGATCGCACCGCTATTGATCATGTCCAAGCTGGAGCAGTTTGACTATGCCGGAGCTACCGCGGTGGCGCTGCTCTTGCTGCTCATCTCCTTTCTGCTGCTGCTCGGCATTAACATACTTCAACATTGGGCGCGTAAGACCGCCCGGTAGCCGAAGGAGAGGAGGAGGAACATGGCTGGAACTGTACCTGGCAGAGCCACTTCGTCGGTTGTGGCGCCGGCCTCACCGGCAGCGGTGGAGAAGCCGTGGGTCAAATGGAGCCTGGTCGGCTTGGCAGGCCTCGTGCTGCTGTGGCTGATCGTGCTTCCATTGGTTACGGTGCTGTCCGAAGCGTTGAAGAGAGGCATCGATGTCTACTGGGCGGCGTTAAGCGATCCGGATGCCCGTGCCGCCCTTCGTCTAACACTGCTGGTTGCGGCAATAACCGTGCCGCTGAACACGGTGTTTGGCGTCATGGCAGCGTGGACGATTACCAAATTCCAATTCAAGGGCAAGAAGCTGCTCACCACGCTGATCGATCTTCCGTTTGCAATCTCTCCGGTGATCGGCGGCCTGATCTTCGTGCTCGTATTCGGGCGTCAGGGCTGGTTTGGTCCCTGGCTGGAGGCGCATGATATCAAGATCATCTTTGCAGTTCCGGGCATCGTGCTGGCCACGCTGTTTGTCACCTTCCCGTTTGTAGCCAAGGAGCTGATTCCGTTAATGGAGGAGCAGGGCACCCAGGATGAGGAAGCGGCCGTCACGCTTGGGGCGAGCGGCTGGCAGGTGTTCTGGAAAGTGACGCTGCCAAGCATTCGCTGGGGCTTGCTGTACGGCATTATATTGTGTAATGCCAGGGCGATGGGCGAGTTCGGGGCGGTCTCCGTCGTCTCGGGCCATATTCGCGGAGAGACCAATACACTGCCGCTGCATGTGGAGATTTTATATAATGAATATCAGTTTTCGGCATCGTTTGCAGTCGCTTCGCTGCTTCTGTTATTAGCGCTGGCCACGCTGCTCATTAAAAATTTGCTGACGCGAAAAAATGCACATTGACAGTGCTTTTTATTCCATGCTAATGTTAATTCATACTATACTGGTTGGAAAAGGATGAATAGACGGGAGGAGCCAATTCTCCCGGAACAGATAAGAACATATGGGCCTACCTATGCCCGGTGAGGAGGCGGTATCCATGGCTAAACCTTTGAAGGTGGATGACACGTGGCTGGAACGCATTGCAGGTCTTCTGAATGACATGGAATTCGGTTCGCTGCAGATTGTCGTGCATGAGGGTCAGATCGTGCAGATGGAGCGTACAGAACGCAAACGTTTTGAGAATACAGCCTCTGGTACAGGGAAAAACCAAGGCGGGTCCCGAGCAGCTCAGCAACAGCAGCGAAGAGCGGGATCAAGATAGACGAATATTGCGGTGACTGCACAGAGAACGACATAGAAGCACTTCCCTAGATGGGCGATGGAATGATCTCATCAACCCGGGAAGTGCTTCTTTTTGATGTGAATTCCGCTGTGTTCGTTCCATAAGCTGTCCAGGCAGGCGGCGCGAAGCAGCCC
>NZ_NQLZ01000037.1:0-17853 GCF_002276395.1 Paenibacillus sp. 7541
GGGCGCTCGCGCCGCCGGCGCTTCGCGGTAAACCGGAAGCCGGCCAGATACAGGAGCAGCTGGAGGATCAGGACGTAAGGCGCGGCCTCCAGCCAGATCCAGCCCGGCAGGGCAGCGGCTGCAATGAGCAGATGAAGCATATGGATGATGATGCCGCTTGATTTGCGCTTGCCGTCCATCAGCAGCCGGTAGAAGGACACCGTGGCGATCATGCTCGTGAGCCACAGACTCCATACCTCGGGCATCAGCCATGCCGAAGGCTCGCGCAGCCGAATGACCATTTCGACTGTCCAGACGATGGCAGCCCCCAGGGCGATGGCAGGAACAGCCGGCTTCAGCAGCAGCCACAGCCCCATTCCCCAGCCGGGGCTTTCTACCCGGCGGATGATTTCAGTGCGCTCCTCGATCAGCCGGTTCATCTCCCGCTCAAGCGCGCGGTGCAGCATCCCGAGCCGGGATTCATCCTGGTCGCGCAGGAAGGTATCCAGATGCTCCTGCAAATCGATGGTGAGCCGGTCAGCAGCCTTACACTCCTGCACGAGAGCAGTCAGACTTTCGTTCACAAGCGGTCCTGAGCTCCCGCCATTCATGCGGTCGTCAAGGGCTCCGGCGAGCCTTGTGTACAGGCTCAGGGATTGCCGAATGCGATCAATCGCCTCCAGGCGTGCCTGATGGAGCCGGGAGGCGCTGTATATGTATAAGCCGATGAAGATGGCGGCAGCCAGAAGAACAGCCACCAGCCCTTCCATGGAACCGAACGTACGCGCTATCCAATCCGTAAGGGACAAGCGGAATCCCTCCTTCAGTGTTCTATCTTCAACTATTGCACAAGAAGGAAGGGATTTCAAGCGACAGGGAAAAATGGGCTTGCAACCGTGCTGAGCGCTGTCACCATTTTTGCTTAAGGGAAATAATGTTGATTAAGGGAAAAATTCAAGATGCAGGCAATTCAAGGCTCAGGAAAGGATGAGGGAAGGATGGAATTCCACTTGAAAAGCGCACCGACCCACAGGCTGCTGCTAACGGCTGTGTATGTGCTTCTGCTTCTGTTGGCAGCCTGAGGGGATGCGGTCTGTGCTGAGATCATTATCGCTCCGCAAGCTGCTTAAGCGAGCGGTATTCGTGAATGGCGATGCCGGTATACGATGGATGCTGGCTGGCAAGCGACTCCACAATCTCCAGCTGCTCTTCCATATACTCGATGCCTTCCTCGTGGAAGGTAATGAAGGCGCCTTCGGAGCTTTCCTTGGTCTCAATGGCAACGATGGCCCGGACACCGGCAGCGTCGGCTTCCTTCAGCTCGGGGGCAGCGACGCTGTATATGTTGTCGGCCTGATCGCGGTAGGCCATGATCGCTACTTCGTCGAACTTGTCCATCATCCATCGGCTGACGGTGACGGATTCACCGGGCACGCTATATTTATGCAGCCAGAACGGGATGTCGGCCGTGATCGGCAAATCCAGCTTGCCGGCGCGGTCCACCAAATACTGCACGTTGGATTGCCACTGTTTGATCAGCGAATCGTAGCTGGTTGTCCATTCCTTCAATACATGGGGTTCAATATCGACATGGATACCGGTAAATCGCTCCTCCGGCGCGGCTGTCACCTGATAATCGGCAACCCAGTCCATAAAATATGAAAGCTTCGGACGCTCGGAGGTTAATGCCCAGGCGGGCGCGCCATTCAGGACGTGCACCTCGATGCCATGCTTGCCGGCTTCGCGGATAAACTGGTGATAGTATTCCCGGCGGATGTCCGGGTTCATCTGCAAGTAGATCACATGGATCTGCTGACTTGCCGCGAAGGACAAGATCTCTTCCCTCTGTTCCCGGATGATGTCAGTGTTCCACAGCCAGGTGGCCCTGGTGTAGGACTCGGTATCGACGGATTTTACAGTAGTCATGGTTTCGGCGGGCGCGTGCATGAACGTCTGAACCGGGCTGCTGACCAAATAAAGACAGTTCATAAGACAGAGGGCAACGATGCGGAATGTGCTGCTTAGCATTGACTTGGTGATCTCCTTTAACCGTTATAATAAGTGGAGTCATACACACGATAAAAAACTGGACCAGGCATAGTGCAGCCGGGCTAAGGGCGAGGACCTATTTTTGACGTGAGGTGACTTGATTCGACATAATTACGACTTGATACAAGGGTATGACGTTGTGTTTTTCGCGAATAAGCACTTGTCTATATATAATAATGAAGGAATTGGATGGTTTTGGCATGGGTCTGTAGTACCTGTTATTTCTAAAAAATGAGAATCATAGCAGGTTTTTATTATGCGTGAGTGGGATAAGTAATAAGAAGGATCATGTTTGGCTTACACTAATGAGCAGTGCTTGATATTACCAACGGATTTGAAGCGAATAGAGGACAGGGAGTTGATGGAGCAAAATGGAGCAAAACGAAGTAAAGCCCGCGCCTTTGTCCCTGATTTCAACCGATGAGGTGGTGAATGAAGGACAGAAGAAATCTGGGGGCAAGAGCGATCGAAAGTCTGCTCCAATTCCCGAGAGGCATACTTCGGAGTCATGCACTGCTGGAAGTCATACACGGATTTCCGATATGAGCCTGATTTTTGTGGCAAAAAGAAAATAACCTCATAGCATCGAAAATGGTATAGTAATGGTCTGGTTTCAGGTTTTATATCCAGAGATGAAAAGGAGCTTAACTATATGAAGATTGCATTGATTGGAGCGACAGGAACGATTGGAACCCGGATTGCCCAGGAAGCGCTGCGGCGCGGGCATGAAGTGACGGCGATATCCCGGAATCCGGAGCAGCTGGAATTTGAGCATGACAAGCTGAACACACATCAGGCGGATGTGATGGACCCGGCTTCATTGGAGCAGGCGATCCAGGGGCATGATGCGGTGATCAGCGCGTTCGGGCCCCTGTTCGGAAGGGAGGAGGAGCTGGTGGCCGCTGCCCGCACGATTGTGGAAGGCACCCGCCGCGGCGGAGTGAACCGGCTGCTGATCGTGGGAGGCGCAGGAAGCCTGCTGACCGATGAGGGCGTTCCGCTGATGGAGACCGCCGGTTTTCCGGAGGAGATTCGGACGCTCGCCAGAGCGCATGCCGATGCTTACAATATCTATAAGGAAGCGGATCTGGACTGGACCTATCTTAGCCCGGCTGCGATTATCGAGCCTGGGAAGCGCACGGGTTTCTTCCGGATCGGCATGGATCGCCTGGTGACCGATGAGAGCGGAGAGAGCCGGATTTCGGCGGAAGACTACGCGGTAGCGATGCTGGATGAGCTGGAGGATCCGCAGTTTATCCGGGCACGGTTCACAGTGGCATACTAGTCAGGGGCTCGCTGGAGCTTGAATGGAATGAAGGAAAGGAGAGGGCCTTCATGTATGTAGTGACGTCAGAAGAGATGAGAGCATTGGATGCCTATACCATCGACCGATTGGGCATCCCTGCGGTGGCATTAATGGAGAGCGCGGGAAAAGCGATTGCCGAGGAGGTGCTGAAGCTGTGCCGCGAGATGCGGTGCGGCGGAGCCAGTGTCCGCCGCGCCCTCGTCAATGGAGCGAGTGCATTCGCAGCGGATGCGCGCACGGATCAGCCAGCGCCTGTTCCAACCGCTGCGCGTCCGGGCTGGTCCCCTCCGCAGGAAGCTGCGCATTCCTCCGCGTACAGCGAGGCGCAGGCACGCCTACGCCTACAGAGGGATACATACGAAGCGCAGTATCGGATGGGCTTTCCGGTGGAGGACGATGCGCTTCTTGACCCCGCGCTGGCCGAGGATGAGCATTGGCTCATCCTGGTCGGCAAGGGCAACAACGGCGGCGACGGTCTGGTCGCCGCCCGGCACCTGCGTGACGCCGGCGTGCGCGTCACGCTGCTGTTCGCCGCCGAGCCATCCGCATTGGCGGGGGCGGCGGCGCTCCAGCGGGATGCCGCGGCAGCGCTCGGCATCCCGGCTCGGGTCCACGGCGCGGACGCCGTGGACATGGGCGCGTTCACCGGCATCGTGGACGCGCTGCTGGGCACGGGCGCGGCTGGCGCGCCCCGCGGCGCTTACGCCGCGCTCATTCAGGCCGCGAATGATAGCGGCCTGCCGATTGTGTCCGCGGACATTCCGAGCGGACAGGACGCCGATACCGGCGCGCTGCACGAGCCCTGCATCCGGGCGGCGGTGACGGTATGCCTCGCGTTTCTGAAGCGAGGCCTCGTGCAGTACCCCGGCGCGGAGGCCGCCGGCCGGGTCGTCCTGCGCGCCATCGGCATCCCCCGTTCGCTCGGCCGCGAGCAGGGCGTCAGCACGCATCTGCTGACGCCGGAGGTGCTGCGGAGCGAACTCGGGGCCGACCCGGCGCGCCCGCGCCAGCCCGAGGGCCATAAAGGCACCTACGGGCATGTGCTTGCGGTGGCCGGGAGCCGCACGATGAGCGGCGCGGGCCTTCTATGCGCCCGGGCGGCGCTGCGCGCAGGCAGCGGGCTTGTGACCTGGGCGGTGCCTGGGGCCCTGGTGCTGCCGCTGGCAGGAGCCTCTCCCGAGCTGATGCTGGCGCCGGGCACGGACGAGGCCGATGCGAACGCCGACGGCGGATACTGGAATGAATCCGCTGCAGACCGGATTCTCGAGCTCGCGGGCAGCAGGGATGTGCTGGCGGTCGGCCCCGGGATGGGACGCTTTGATGGCGATACACGCTGGCTGCGCCGCATATGGGAAGAGTGGCAGGGCCCGCTTGTCATCGACGCGGATGCGCTCAACATGCTGGCTGCAGCCGAGGATGCGCATGCCTGGCCCCGGCGCGCGGCGGACACGATCCTGACGCCGCATCCGGGTGAGATGGCGCGGCTGGCCGGCTTGTCTACAGCCGAAGTGCAGCGGGATCGCATCGCCTGTGCGACGCGGTATGCGGCTGCGCAAGGAGTGACGCTGGTCCTCAAGGGGGCCCGCACCGTGGTTGCCCTGCCGGACGGCTCGGCCTACATCAATACCACAGGTCATCCCGGCATGGCCACCGGCGGCTCCGGTGATGTGCTTACCGGCATTATCGCCGGGCTGCTGGCCCAGGGGTATAGCGCGGGGGCAGCGGCAGCGCTCGGCGTATGGCTCCACGGCCTGGCCGGAGAGCGCGCCGGGCTCCGCCGGGGGCATCCTGCCGCCGTCATCGCCAGCGACATCATTGACGAGCTGTAGGCGGCTTTGGCCGCTTACGGCTCTTTGCCGTCTGCTGGCAGCTGTGGCACTTCATACAGTGGCCGCCCTGGTCCATGATGCAGGCACACGCTCATAGCGCGTGTCTAGGAGCGCATGTCCATGGCACACGCCCATAGCGCATGTCCAAGGGGACCTGTCCACGAGACACGCCCATAGCGCATGTCTAGGGGGTGCATGTCCGTGGCACACGCATAGCGCATGCTATAGGCGTTGGCCGAAGCATTAGTGGCAGGGCTGCTCACGGCATGAAGCCAGGTGTAGACGCATATGCCTGTTCCCTGAGCTTATCTCAGGGACAGTATGAATCATTTTGCCGGTAGATCGTTTGCCTGTTTGATATTGAGTTCATGAGATCGTATGATGTGTATATAAATGGAATTCGTGGGAGGGGATATGATGAAGTGCAAATTTACCGTCGCCTTGGCCTTCGGCATTGGTTTTGCCTTTCTGTGGTACTACTTCTCAGCCCTGCTCTTTCATATGATCCACTTAGGGGACGGAGGGGCCTTTAGCCTGCTCGTTTGGGTGGTGGGTGCTTCCCTGTTCTTCTATCTGCATAGCATCGTGAACGTGAATCTTCGGAAGAACGTTCCGCAGCATGCCAGGTTACTGAGCAGAGCGTCCACACTATCCTTTTTATCCGCGGTCTGTGTTATTTTTATGATCCATTGATCCTGTTAGCAAGGCATGATCGGCGTTCGTGTCCTTAAGGAGCTGCCCGGCAGCCGGTCCCGGCTGCCTGCAGCACACTGCATGATCGGTCGTTTAAACGGAGGTGGCTGACAAGAATCTGATGCGAATCGGTTGCGAACGAAGAGAACCCGCGACAACTCAAATCTCGAGAATTGCCCCGGCGCTATGCTTGAAGTATGGCAGGCGGGGCTTATTTGCTGTGCCCATGTGCTTCTTGTGTCTTATGTGTCTCATATGCCTCATATGCCTCGTGTGCTTCGTGTGTCTTATGTGTCTCATATACCTCATATGCCTCGTGTGCCTCGTGTCCCTGCCCCCCGAAGAAGGCCTCGCGACAAGCTTTAATACAAGACCACGCAAACCAGCGGCACAATCAGCGCAAAGAAAGGAACCCACAGCGTTGGCTTCGAGAACAGCTCCTTCCCCCACCGCATGCCGAGCAGCAGCAGGGCTCCTGTCGCAGCCCGCAGCCATAGCTCCGGCGAACTGCCTGCCATGAAGCCGCCGAAGAACAGCAGGCCGCATGCTGCGTACAGCGCTGCCTGGGCGGCTCGGCTTCGGATGCGGAGCAGGGAGGTGATCGCGTCTGCGACGAGGGAGGCCGTCATGGCATAACCGTACACTATATGCTCAAGCGGAATGCCGGATACGCCGAGCGCGGCGAGCAGTTCGTTCTTTCCTAGCGGCAGCAGCCAGAAAAATGCGGTGAGCAGCATGAGGAGGGCACCTGCCCCTGCAAGCTTGCTTAACGCATAGGCGCCGACATCCATCCGGCTGGCGCGTTGTGGCCGTCGTTGATGTTCGAAGTTCATAAGTCCTTCACCCTCTGCTTTTGCTGAGCGGTCAGCTCTCCTATTGGCGTCATCAGGAGGTGACCATATTGCCTCCATTCACATGCAAGGTCTGGCCGGTGACGTAGGAGGAATCGATCGCTGACGCCAGGTAAACGAAAGCCGGAGCCAGCTCATAAGGCTGCCCCGCCCGCTTCATCGGGGTCTCCGTACCGAACACGGCCACGTCCTCCGCCGGAAAGCTGGCGGGAATAAGCGGCGTCCAGATCGGTCCTGGCGCTACGGTGTTCACGCGAATGCCCTGTCCGGCAAGCGAGTGGGCAAGCGAGCGAGTGAGCGTAACGATCGCGCCTTTCGTGGAGGCATAATCGATCAATCTCTCATGGCCTTCATAGGCGGTGATGGATGAGACGTTAATGATCGAATCCCCGGATTTCATATGCGGCAGCGCCGCTTGAATCATGAAGAAGAACGGAAAAATATTCGTCTGGTACGTATGATGCAGCTGCTCCTCCGTAATGTCCAGAATGCTGTTCTGGACGTACTGTACGGCATGATTGTTCACGAGCACGTTCAGCCGGCCGAACTCTCGCAGCGTCAGCTGCACTACCTCGAAGCAGTTTTTTTTGTAGCGCAGATCGGTCTTGATGATCAGGCAGCGTCTGCCGAGCTGTTCAATGCGGCGCTTCGTTTCCTCCGCGTCCGAAGTCTCGTACAGATACGGGATGACCAGATCGGCGCCCTCCTTGGCAAATGCGATGGCCGTTGCCCGTCCGATGCCGCTGTCGCCCCCGGTGACAATCGCGACCTTCCCTTCGAGCTTGCAGCTGCCGTAATAATTCGGGTCCTCGTAGAGGGGACGCGGGGTCATCAGGCTTTCTAGCCCAGGCTGACAATCCTGATGCTGGGGCGGAAAAGCGATCGGCTGCTCTTCACAGACCGTTTTGCTGCCGTAATAAGGGATCGGATTTTTCATAATTCCTCCTTGATGATCTAGGACGGTGAACGTTCCTGGTGATGCTTTATCTCTATGCATTCGCCCAGCAGAGGGTGCCGCTTCTCCCGTGGAGAAACTGGGTAGATGCGGAGGGCTGACTGCCTGTTCATCGGCAAGGGGACAGGGGACTCTAAGAACAGCGCACAGCCGGATATGTCCGTAAGGAAGGGGCGCGCAGGCGCCCGGTTTGTATTGACAATTGCCGCGGCAGATTGATACGATGAAATAAATCTGACAAGATTTCTATGAATTAACCATGTTGTTAGACGCGGATACAGGGACTTTGCAGGGTGAATGTAAGGTCTTTTTTTCTAGAATTCTTATGAAAACAGAGGTGATGAAGATGGCAAAAGCGGTCATCATTAACGGAAGTCCCACACCCGGTTCACGTTTAACGGCGGTGATGGCGCACAGTGAGCAGATGCTGACGAATGCCGGTTTCGAGGTGGAACGGATCGACGTATCCAGCCTGCCGGCTGAAGACTTGATACATACCAAATTTGAGAGCGAGTCGATTGTGAAAGCGAACGGTCTCGTAGCCGAAGCCGATGCGGTCATTGTGGCCAGTCCGGTATATAAAGCCTCGTTCACCGGCGTGCTCAAGACGTTCCTTGATCTGATCCCGCAGAAGGGATTGGCCGGCAAAATCGTGCTTCCCCTGTTTATCGGCGGCAGCCTCGCACATCTCTTGTCCATTGACTATTCCCTGAAGCCGGTGCTTTCGTCAATGGGAGCCCGGCACATACTGGGCGGTGTGTATGCGGTAGACGCACAGGTAGCGCGGACGGAGCAGGGCGGTTTTGATATGGATGAGGTGCTTGTGGAGCGGCTGAATGCCGCGCTGGACGAGCTGGTGCTGGAAACGCGGTACCGGGCCGAGCGCAACAGCTGATTTCCTTGGAAGCGAAGCATGAGCTTGTGAAGTGGTGAAGTTTGACGAAGGATGGCATTGAGAAAACGGAGGGATACTACATTGCAGAAGCTGGTATTTTTTGTAGGAGTGGCAGGTACAGGCAAAACGACGGTAGCCAAAAAACTGGCGGCCCGAATTCCAGCGGCCTTTCTGGATCGGGATACGGTAGGCGGACGTTTCGTGGAGAAGTTTCTGGAGAGCAACGGGCTTGACCCGAATGACCGCGACTCCTCCTTTTACAAGGAGCATCTGCGCGATCTGGAGTACGATACGACCAAAGACATTTGCATCGAGAATTTGAATGCCGGACAGAATGTGTTCATGATCTCGCCGTTTACGGCCGAGCTCAAAAACCGCGCCTGGATCGAAGAGGTCATCACATCCGCCGGCCTGACCAAGAACGAAGTGGATGTCAAAGTCATCGTCGTGACGCTGAAGGATATGGACCTGCAGAAGGAGCGGATCATTGACCGTCAGACCGAGCGTGACCAGTGGAAGCTGGACCATTGGGATGATTTCAAGAAACGGGTCGATTTTGTGCCTGAGATTAACTGGGACATTCCGGAGTCGGCGATCAAGGTATTCGACAATAGCGGCTCCTTAACGGAGGAGAAGGTGGAGGAGCTGTATCAGTTCATCGCGGCTGAGTAGGCATTTCCCGGGAAACGTTTGGGGACTTGTAAGGAACGGATTTTGTTATCTGGATACAATAAAAGAGCGTTCATGGGTGCACACCGCGAGTTTTCGGCACCATGAGCGCTCTTTTTTGGTTACAGCTCATCCCTTCGGCCCGCGTGCTTTCAGCGCGCGGCATCGGGTCCGGCCCTGCAAGCATCTAGGCATGCCCGACCTGCCGACCTGGCACGTGCCCACAGAGACACTCTGCGCACGGTGCAGAAATGGCTCCCCACTGCGCAGAGCCATAGGCAGCTGGTTCTAGTTCTATGCCGGTCTATTGTCCGTAATCCTCCCAGCCCGGCCCTGCCTGCAGCCGGGTGTGCAGCAAAACCAAGCAGCCTTCCGCAGCTACCTGGAGCCTGTACATCAGCCGACCGCAGGGCAGGTTAGCGGGGGCGGCGAAGCCGGATGTTGTTCATGATGAATCCGCTGCCCGGGAACGTTGGCATCCGGTTTAACGGATAGCTCAAATCCTGCTCAGGCAAGTCATACTCAATCCGGTTTACCAGAAAATCCAGGCTGGCTTTCATCACTTCCACCGTGACCCCTTCGCCGGGACAGCGATGCCCTTGGGCCGGATCGCCTCCGCCTTGAGGAATCAGGCGGTAAGGGTCTTCATTCCCGTTCCGAAACCGTTCCGGATCAAATACATCCGGTTGTTCCCAAATATCCGGGTCATGATGCATGCCGTAGATATCAAGGAGCACGAGCCGGCCTTCCTCGAACGCCACGTCCTTCCAGACGAAATCCTGCTTCGCCCTGGCCCCGAGGAAAGGGGCAAAGGGATAATAGCGCCGC
Source organism: Paenibacillus sp. 7541 (assembly GCF_002276395.1). Classification (NCBI taxonomy): domain Bacteria; kingdom Bacillati; phylum Bacillota; class Bacilli; order Caryophanales; family Paenibacillaceae; genus Paenibacillus; species Paenibacillus sp. 7541. The sequence goes on from NZ_NQLZ01000037.1 coordinate 10,055, forward strand.
ACCTCCTGAGCAAACATCTCACGTTCCTCAGGGCCGCCGGACGCGAGCTTGTCTCTCCAGACAGGATATTCATACAAAGCCAGGGCAGAGAAGGTGATGAAGGTGGCGATGGCCACGATTGGACGCAGGATGTTGATCAGCTCGATCGCGGCCATATGGTCATCCAGCGGCTGATCGTGCTCATCCCGATAATACGCGATGCGCCCCAGGGCCGACTCGCGATCCACCTGGAGATGCCCGGCCCGCACGTCCTCGATCATCTTCCGGATCCATGCTTCGGTCTTCGTTCGTGCACGTCTTCCTTTCCAGTGCCGGGGGCCGACAGCGCCGAAGGCATCGACCATATCATAGAAGTCCTCTGCGCGCGCCCGAACCTCCTCTTCTGGTAGCGGAACACCGGCCCAGCCGCACGCCACCCGGCATAACAGCGCCTTGGCTTCCTCAAACAGCATGATGCTGTCTTCCCGTTCCCACTGCGCCGCTGATGCAAGCCACTGCTCGGATACAAGCTCAGCCAGCCTGTGCTGGTGGCTGGGCGTCAACAAAGACATGAACAGGAGCTTGCGATGAATATGTGACCCGTTGTCCATCGTTTGAATCGCATTGACACCGAACAGGGACTTCTGAATGCGCTTGGGAGCAGCTCCTTTTCGCTGGAATTTATCCGTATCATAGAATAGTCTGGCGGCATCGTGCCCGTGCATGTAGATTACACGCTCCCCGAGCAGACGGCCTTCAAACAGGTTAGTATTATAGCGCTTGACCCGGTTCATAATGAACGAGTATCCCTCGGTCATGAGATCAAGACTGCTATCCAGGCTATGATCCTGCGGTAACGTATCTCTCATCCGAATATCTCCTTCGCCATATCGTTTATACCTTTTATGTATCCAATGGAGGATGCAGCGAATCTGGGAGGCTAGATTCGCTGCTCAGATCTGGAGCTGAGATCCATAGCCAGATCTATAGCCGAGATCCATAGCGGAGAGCCGCGTCCAGCTTCAGGCACTGCCGCTCTGGGCGTAAGCATCGTGAAGTTGGGCCGGCCTGGAAAATAAGCTATAGTAGAAGGAGGAAAGTGACGTTCTGTCACAAGTGGATTTCGTATGGAAGGAGGATGGGACAATCGATATTTCCAAATTGCATTCCTATTTGCGATCGGTGACTTTGCTGAAGGAGCGGGTTCCGGCATTTTCGGAATATCCGTTTAATCTGCCTGCCGTGTCTGCCCTCGATGAGCTTGAGTTTCATCCGAAGGTGACCTACATCGTAGGGGAGAATGGCATGGGGAAATCAACGGTGCTGGAAGCCATCGCGGCGGCGCTGGGGTTCAACCCGGAGGGCGGCACCCGAAACTTTAATTTTGCCACCAGGGAGTCACATTCCGAGCTGTACCAGTACCTTCGGACCGTGCGCGGCGTGCGCAAGCCGAAGGATGGCTTCTTCTTCCGGGCGGAGAGTTACTACAACGTGGCGACCGAGGTCGATGCCCTGCAGGCGTTTGGATCGTACGGGGGCAAATCTCTGCATGATCAATCGCATGGCGAATCCTTTTTCGCTACCTTTATGAACCGGTTCAGCGGACATGGGCTGTACATTATGGACGAGCCGGAAGCGGCATTATCCCCGTTCCGCCAAATGGCGCTGCTCCGACGCATTCATGATTTGGTTCACGAACATTCCCAGTTCATTATCGCTACTCACTCGCCGATTATTATGGCCTATCCGGACGCCTGTATCTACAAGCTGACCCCGGAGGGCATTGAGACCTGTCAGCTGGAGGAAACCGATCATTATATGATTACGAAAGAGTTTATTAATAACCGCGAGGCTATGCTGCGGGAGCTGCTGTCTGATGACGATTGAAGCGCCCAGAGGAAACAAGAGCCTGCCCGCTTTACGTGATGCATTCATAACAAATAGAGCGATCATTCACGGTGTATTCCCCGATGAATGATCGCTCTATTCTATATATTGCGAAAGCTTAAGGATTCTACCAATCAACACACCTTATGCATCTTACCGTTTACCGACTTACAGATCATCAAAGCCGTTATCGTCCCCAACTTTACCATAGTTACGGGACTTCGCTTCGAAGAAGTCAGTCTTGGTCGCGTTAAGCGCCTCGTCGGAGAAAGGCTTGATCCAAGGCATGCAGTTGACGTCCACGCCCTCGTACGCTTTTTCCAGGCCCATCATCGTAATGCGGCGGTTGGCGATGTATTTGATATAATCGGACAGCTCGCCAAGATCGATGCCGCGAACCTTGCTGAGCGTATAATGCGCCCAGTTCGTTTCGAGCTCTACCGCACGATCGATCGTACGGTATACGTAGTCGATGTTCTCCTTGGTGTTCAGTTCCGGGAAGTCCTTCAGCAGCTGCTTGAACACTTCCGCGAAGAAGTAGCAGTGCTGGTTCTCGTCCCGCTGGATGTATGAAATCATCTGGCTGGTGGCCATCATCTTCTGATCGCGAGCCAGGTTGTAGAAGAACGCAAACGTACTGTAGAAGAAAACCCCTTCCAGAATCAGGTCAGCCACCATCGATTCAAAGAACGTCTGCGGCGTCGGATTGTCGCGGAATCCTTGATAGATGTTGGAGATGAACTGATTGCGCTCCAGCAGCACCGGATCATGCTTCCAGTATTCAAAAATCTCCTTCTGTTCCTGCTCGGAAACGATGGAGGACAGAACGTAAGAGTAAGATTGGTTATGCACAACCTCCTGCTGACCGATGATCGCGGAGATCGCTTCGAGAGACGAGTCGGTGAAATAACGCTTCACATCGCCGACAAACATCGTCTGCATGGAGTCGAGAACAGCAAGCAGGGAGATGTTGATTTTGAAGGTACGCTGTTCTTCCGGATCCAGAAGCGGAAACTGCTGTGCATCTTTGGACATCGGGATTTCATCCGCGATCCAGTGGTTCAGCAGCAACACCTTGTACAGCTTATACATATGAGGCATCCGAATGTCGTTCCAGTTCAGAATCCCTGAGCATTCACCTTCAATGATCCGAGTGGACCGGTTCGGCGCCTCGGTGTTGAATATTTTTTGCAATTGCATTCCCATTCTCTCCTTGCATTTATAGTAGGGCGGGTATCCGTTCTCCAGCCGCTGTTGTCCGCCCTTTGCTTGATTTATATAAAAGGGTGGCAAAGGGCTCCCAAAGGCGTCTTCCGCCCGGATACCCTAACCCTTGTAGTCTTTTTTAGTGAGTTGTTTCATGCCCTGCTTGGAGCCCTCCAAGCAGGAAGTAGAAGATCCCCCCCTCCGTAGCGCCCCCGTCCATGCACAAACGTAAAGCGAATCCCGAAGGGAGAGCGCTCCAAGCAGGAAGTAGAAGATCCCCCCTCCGTAGCGCCCCCGTCTATGCACAAACGTAAAGCGAATCCCGAAGGGAGAGCGGGCCCTCCGCATCAGTAGCAGGACGAGGCACTCTCCAACTCTTCCGTCACCACGCCACATTCCAGCGTTCCCGAAGGGAGACAGCGCTCCGACCACCGCTAGTCACTCAGACGCGCCCCTCAACCTCACTTTTGCCCCATTTCCGGGTATCCAAAGGGCAGAGCCCTTGGGGCCCTCCCTTGGAAGGGAGGGTTTGGGTGGGTTCGATCTTAGCTGGCACACGACTCGCATTCTTCAATCGTCAGCGCACGGCTGCGTACATAGTAAGTCGACTTGAGACCGGCCTTCCAAGCGTGCAGATGCAGCTCCAGGAATTCAGACGCCTTGATGTCCGGACGAACATACAGGTTAAAGCTTTGCGCTTGGTCAACGTGACGCTGACGGGCAGCCGCCATTTTAATGGACCAATGCTGATCGATCAGGAACGCCGTTTTGTAGTACCAGATCGTTTTCTCGTTCAGATCCGGAGCCGGGTTCGCTACCTTGTAAGTCGTTTTCTCTTCGTAGGACAGAAGCTCGTACAGCGGATCGATGCTCGCCGTGGAGCCCGCGATAATCGAGGTGGAGCCGTTCGGTGCGATAGCAAACAGCCATGCATTACGGATACCGTTCTCTTGCACCTGCTTCTGAAGCTCGCGCCACTGCTCGGCCGTCACGAACTTGCCTTCATGCTCGCCATCAGTGTAGCCGCGGAACTCAAAGTATTTGCCGGACTCCCAGTCAGAGCCTTTGAACTTCGGATAATGGCCCTTCTCCTGAGCCAGCTCCATGCTGGATTTGATGAGCAGATAGTTAATGTGCTCGTACAGATTGTCGTTATATTCAACCGCCTCGTCGGACTCCCAGCGAATGCCTTCCAGGGCCAGCAGATGGTGCAGGCCGAAGGTTCCGAGACCGACCGCGCGGTACTGGCTGTTCGTATATTGAGCTTGCAGAACCTCAATGTTGTTAATGTCGATCACGTTGTCCAGCATGCGAACCTGGATAGGTACGAGACGCTCCAGCACACCAGCTGGTACTGCGCGAGCCAGGTGAATGGAATTCAGGTTGCACACAACGAAATCGCCAGGGATTTTCGAGATGACGATACGGGTCTGGCCGTCTTTTGTCACCAGCTCTTCCTGTTCTACGACGGTCGGAGACTGGTTTTGCATAATTTCCGTGCACAGGTTGGACGAGAAAATCATGCCGTGAGCCGAGTTCGGGTTCGCCCGGTTAACCGTATCACGATAGAACATGTAAGGTGTTCCGGTTTCCAGCTGGGATTTCATAATCCGCTTCATGATGTCAATCGCCTGAACGGTAATCCGCGGCAGATCCGGGTTCGCGACGGCTTCGGCATATTTTTCACGGAAGGAGCCTTTGCCTTTCTCTTCGTCGTAGAAATCCTCCAGCCCGAGCGGACGGCCGTTATCGTCTTTCCAGCCCATAATTTTCTTCACTTCATGCGGGCAGAAGAGACTCCACTCATCGCGGTTCTCAACAGCTTCCATGAACAGGTCAGGCAAGCATACGCCGTGGAACACGTCATGCGCTCTCATGCGCTCGTCACCGTTGTTCAGCTTCAGATCCAGGAACGACAAAATATCTTTATGGAATACATCAAGATATACTGCAATCGCGCCTTTGCGAGTGCCAAGCTGGTCTACGCTCACCGCAGTGTTGTTCAACTGGCGGATCCAAGGGATGACGCCGGAGCTGGTGTTCTTGTGACCGCGGATATCGGAGCCGCGCGCACGCACTTTGCCGAGGTAGACTCCGATGCCGCCGCCCATTTTGCTGAGACGAGCAACGTCCGTGTTGGAGTCAAAAATACCTTCAAGCGAGTCGTCCACGGTGTCGATAAAGCAGCTGGAGAGCTGGCCGGCCACTTTTTTGCCTGCATTGGACATTGTTGGCGTAGCAGCTGTCATGTACAGGTTGCTCATTGCCCAGTACGCTTCTTTAACCAGCTCCACACGCTTGTCTGCTGGCTCGTTATGCATCAGATACATGGCAATGACCATGTAGCGTTCCTGCGGAAGCTCCATGACACGGCCGTCGAAGTCGGTTGCAAGGTAACGCTCAGCCAGCGTCAACAGGCCGATATAGTCAAACAGCAGGTCACAGCTAGGATCGATGAACTCACCGAGCTCATCAATTTCTTCTTTTGTATAGCACGTGAGAAGCTCCTCACGGTATATTCCTTTTTGAACCAGCTCGTTAATGAGCGGATAGAAGGCCCCGTACGGCTCTTCCGGGTAAGCTTTGTAGCGGCGGTTGTATGCTGCTTTTTTATATAAAGAAGTAAGGAATGAACGTGCGGCTGCAAACTTCCAGTTCGGTTCCTCCTTGGATACGAGCTCCAGGGCGGACATCGTAAAGGCGCTGCTGATTTCCTCGCCGGTCACCTGATCACCACGCAATTTTGCCTTAACACCACGAAGAAGACGTTCTTTATCGAGCGCCTCCAGGTCCTTCAGAATCCGGTCGGCATAGACAGACAAGCGGATTTCATCAAAGGCAAGTTGACGGTTGTTCGGTTTAACTACCAGTTGTGGCATAAATAATTCCTCACTTTCTGGGGGGAAGTTATAAAAAATAAAGATGAAATAAGATGAAAAAAACATTTTCGAAAGCCAAAAGTGGCTTGAAAATGTCCATACGCTGCGATTCTCAAGCGGAGAAAGCCAAAAAGAGGTTGGCAGTCTGGTATGTACAGGCGCGCAAGTATACGGACACTTTCCCAGATGAACCCGTAGGAATCGGTGTCGGGTATACAGGCAAGTCTCCTGACTTGTGTTATGCAAGATTGGTGTCTTCCGAGCGTGGATCTCGTCAGCTAACACAGCAGGTTGCCCAGCTGCTTGGCCGCTTCCTTGAGCAGCCGCAAGCCTACACAGTGGCGCTTCGCGGTCGATTCTCCCTATCTACCTTACTTGGGCTAGATCGACTGGTAGGCTGCCTTAGCACTTGTATACACTATATTTGGTTACCGCTTCTATAATGTAACCCAATATATTGTGTTTGTAAACAACCAACTTAAAATTAGACGCATTGAGAATTATAGCAAACGAGCCCCAATCACGCCACTATTTGATTCGGCAAATGGCTGTAACATTCCCCCAATTGTGAGCAAATGCGACGATTTCTTCGCTGATTCCGCCTATATTATCATTTGACCAAACCTGCAAAAAATGATGCCAAAGTCATGGTGCAAGCACCGGTGTATTTGCGTATAAACTCATTGCAAAAGATGAGTCGATGGGATTGTTTTTCATAAAGGGTAGTGGACCAGGACATCCAATATGGGAATGAGCTCGTCTATATATAGGAATCGGATAAAGATTGAATGTTGTAAAACACAGAAAATTGAAATAATAATACAAGTAATGCAATAAAGGAGGTTGTGGTGATGGCAATCGCGGAGGTAACGGTGATACCGATCGGAACCGCATCAACGAGCTTGAGTTCATACGTTGCTGAAATGCAGCGTGTCCTGGAGCAGCAGGACGGCATTACCTACGAGCTCACCTCGATGAGCACCATTATTGAAGGAGAGCTGACATTTGTATGGCGGGCGATTGAGGCTTTGCATGAGGCGCCTTTTCTGTCCGGGGCGAAGCGGGTGTCCACTTCGGTCAAAATCGATGACCGCCGGGACCGGGCCTCGTCCAGCAAGCAGAAGCTGCAGTCGGTGCAGGAGAAACTGGGCGGCTGATCAAGCTAAACCCGGGGTTTATCCGGTCTATTTTTCTTCACGGAAAAGGTATTGCATTTTCGCACCAAAGTATTATAATAATTTTTGTTGTTTCGGCGAGAAGCAACGCCTGCTGGTGTAGCTCAGGGGTAGAGCAACGCACTCGTAATGCGTAGGTCGGGGGTTCAATTCCCTTCACCAGCATTGTTAGAAAGTCAATAACGGCGCGGTTTTCCGAGTTTTCGGGAACGCGCCGTTTTTGTCTAATAACCTACGCTTCTAACATTCTTCTAACCTTTAGTCGAGTGAAGTGGGTTTTTCGTCCTCGATTTGGTTCCCTAGGATCGAGTCACCAATTGTATTTAGAACAGCTTCTTGCAAATTGGGGAGCACGTGTGAATAGGTATCTAAGGTTACATTGATAGAAGAATGACCCAGGCAGAGCTGGAAAACAGACGTGACAGCCTTCGCGACAACATACTTGCACCAACCACTGCAGGACGTGATGAAATATTGGCCGAGATTGCCAGAGTGACGAAGGAGGGGGCGGGTCAGGATATCATTCAGTCCCGTTCGAAGCAATTAGCGGACTATGAAAAGGACATAGAGAAATATACACAGGAGCTAGAAAAAGTTGAAGAAGCTCTTGCCGCGCTGAACAAGTAAATAACAAACAATCATTAGAGTCCCGTCAATTTGACGGGACTCTTTT
>NZ_NQLZ01000038.1:0-73969 GCF_002276395.1 Paenibacillus sp. 7541
GACTGGGGTTTTGATCAGGCCTTCCAGCTCTACCTCTTCGCCACGGGCATCGGTGTTACCGTCCATCACCAGACTGCTGTTCCCGCTGATCAGGTAGATACCCTCCTGCGCGGTTATCTCTATCTTCTTCTCCGAAGTCCATTCCAAATCCTTCTCTGCCGACAGCACAATTCCGGTATCACTCTGGATCGTGATGCCGTCGCTGTCTTCCAGCGAGATGAACAGACTGCCTTCGGTTGCTGTCAGGCTCATCTCGTTCGTACCGAATTTCAGCTCTTTGCCGAAATTGGTTCCCCAATATTTCGTATTCGGGTCCTCCAGCTTGGGGGAGGGCTGTCCGCCCTTGCGCACCGAGCCGCGCACGATCGCTTCTTCTTCCCTCGCGCTCTGAAAATACACCTGCACCGCATCCCCCACCTGAGGCATGACATACAGGCCGCTGCTGCCTTCTGCGGTATAGGGCGACTCGAACGGCAGCCAGACTGCCAGGCTCTTGTCCTGGAGTTCATCGATGTCCAGGTGCACGCGCACCCGATCTTTTTGCACATCCATAATTTTGCCGTCCAGGGATACCCCGGTAATCCGGTCGTTCAGGTAGAACGGCTGGCGGATCCCCGATTCCAGGCGAAGTGTGTAAGTATGTATTAGGGTGCCGTCCTGCAGAACGGACACCGCTCCGGCCACGGCCAGCTCCTGATCCCGGAATTTCACCCTGTCGCCAAGGCCGAGCCATCGCTCGGTTTCGACTTCATAATAGGTGAAGTCTGCCGGGCTTGCTTGAAGACCAGCCGCCTGCACCTGTGCGTAGGCGGCCAGATCACGGCCAACGGTGAAAGCCGTCTCTGACGGCAGCTGAGCCAAAGCACCATCCGGTAAGCCAATCCACAGTTTGGGTGAAGCGGCGGATGATTCCGGGATGATGACTGCACCGCTGCTGGAAGCCAGCCGTTTGATAAACTCCCAGTCCGTCTCCCGGTACTGAAGCACCAGCGAGTCCAGCCGATCCGCACCGTTCGTGGTGTCGATCAGATCCGCTCCGTCGTAAGCCATGACGACTCGTTCAATCAGCTCGGATGTGCTTTGATTCCCCAGCTGATAGGAACGGCTTTGCACCTTCCGGTCCAGCAGGGCAGAGTGGGAGACAGCTTCCAGCCTCAGCTGGTACACCCCGCGCACTGTCGTGATTTCTAGCTGCTCGACCCGGCCGTGGAACAGAACGCGCACCAGGGCGCCATCTGCATCCGTTTCCTGTATTTGGATCATTTCTTCCCTGACCTTCAACTGCACACTCTGGTCCTTCTGCTCTTCCGGAAGCACGGCGGTCAGGAACAACCTCGCGTGCTCCCCCACATGTCGTCTGATCTCAAGTGTGCCGAGGCTTTGAATTTCATAAGGAGACACGAGCCGAATCTGCCCGTATCCCTTCCAAGTATGTATCGCTGCCATCATAAATTCCCCCTCTCCCTGCACGGCCATCCACAGTTTTATCCGATCAATCCATTCCGCCGCTCGCGCTGCCTACGGATACCCCTCCCAGATTCTGGCCGTCATCCTCGATCACGATCAGACTGCCCGCGTAGATGCAGGTATTGGTGCACGTGCTAAGCAGTGCAGGGCTGCCTTCAATCAGGACGTCACTCTTTCCGTTGATCCAGGGGCCTGTAATGACCGGCACACAGGGCGCCTTCTGGACCCCTTCTGTATCGAACTGTCCGTTCTGCACAGCCGGATTGAGCTGGTTCGTACAGTTGCCGAAGTTGATAATATTCACGTTAGGCACATAATCGTCGATATTCATCTGGGGTTTCTCTTTCACGTAGACCCCGTGGCTGTATGGCAGCTTCAGTCTTGTCAGTTGTGTTCCACAGCTGCAGCTGAGAATGGCTCCGGCAACGACATATGACGCTTCAGCTTCCCCGCCGATCGAAGGCTGGATCTGTGGCATACTCTTACTGGACATCATGATTCCTCCTACGAATCCGCTCTGATCAGGCGAATCCCATTGTAGTCTCTTCGCAGCAGCGCTTCTGCCAGTGCCAGATGCATCAGCAGAATTCGCTCCCGCACGCCCCCGACCTGCAGGAGCATCTTCCCTCCCGTGTGGGCACGATCCACGACTAGCCGTTGCAGTGACCCATCGGGTGCAAAATCGCTCTTAACCGACAGACAATCGATACGGAGAGGTACGATCAGCCAATACACCTCTTGATGTCTGCGTGTTAGATCTGTAAAGGCTCCGGGTACGAACAGGGTGTCTGGAGCGAACTTCTCCACGATTCGCTTCAGCCTGTCCGAGACGAATGGAGCGGGCTGCTCGATATAATCCACATAATCGATCTGACCTGCTTCGGCTACCGTGAAATGCAGATTTGTGGCTGCAAGCTCCTGGGCATGGTCCGTTGACAGGAGCTCTGGCTTAACAACTTCCGATACGCCGAGCGGCTTGACCGCATTCACGAACCGATGATCCTGACTCAGAATGAAATAGCTCATCTTCCCGCCTCCCTCAGAAGGACGTTCCAGGGGCCTTCTGGAAGACTTGCTCCGGCCAAATTAGCCGCCTCCAGCACCGCGCCGGTAAGATTGGCTCCTGCAAAATTAGCTCCACGCAGGTCAGCCCCTGTAAAATCCGCGTCTCTCAGATTCGCTGCTGTAAAATCCGCGCCCCTTAGATCAGCATGGCGGAAGTCCGCTCTGTGCAGATCGGTCTCCGCAAAACAGACGCCAGCCAATCCCGGCATGATCCATTCGGTCTGTTCCTCTGTCGGCCATCCTGCGCTGATCCCGGTACATATGGCCTGCGGCAAGCGGCATCCTCTGAAATCGGCCCCCTGAAGCGCACTGAAGCTGAGATCAGTCTCCTCCAGCAGACACCCTCTCCAGTGAGTTCCAACCATCATGGAGAACGAAAGCTTGGCTGTTGACAGATTGCAGGCCCGAAAGGCCGTATACCGAAAATCCAAGCCGGGATTTATAATCCCGGACAAGTCCACTTCTTCAATCGCCTGATAAGCGTATTCGCCCTCCAGCTTGGCATCCAGCCATTCCCGGACCACGCTGCTGCTCAGACCCCTTCGGTCCTCTTTGTACACGGTGATGCTGTGATCCATGTATTCTCCGACCCTTACCTCGAATACACTGGTTCTTGCCAATGCCTGATATTCTGGCAGCAGAACAGCTTGCGGCATTGCATACCGGATCAGCTCGGATACATAACTGTGGAAATGAATCGCCTCTTCCAGCCTCAGTCTCTCAAGCAGCGGACGGGGAATTTTGCCTGCATACTTTCTTGCGTCAGGCTCCCAGCGTGACTCCAGTCCTTCCAGTGATTGAAATGCCCACTGTGGATCATATTCTTCCTGAACAGGCTGGCGGTCGAAGAACCAGCGCTCATCGAATGCCTCGGCTAGATAGGCTGGATGACCGTCTGTCAGCCCTGTCCGCAGCAAGGAATAGGTGATATAGCCGATTGCCTCCTTGTCTTTGGCTTGTTGGCGATCCAGTATCTTGCGGCAGAACTGCTGAAAATGTTCGATGAAGTCAGCCGCCCACTGCTCCCGCTTCGCTCGATATTCCCGATCCATGCTCAGAAGCGACGCATGGTGCCAAGGGGTCACCACGGTCTGTCTAAACTGTTCTAGCGCCTGTTCGCTGTACATCTATGCTCCTCCCCTCCGCTTCCCAGTGCCCTGCACCCGGCCGCTAGTTGGTATTCAGCTCTGTACCGATAAGCTTGGTCTGACCGTTCATCAGCAGGCTGCTCTCCTTACAGGTCAGGCTGATTTCGTCTTTGGCCGAAATGGCTACATTCTGTCCTGCCTCGATCATGATGTCTTCTGTGGCAATCAGCTTGATCATTTGACTGCTGGAAATTTCGATGCCGCCGCTCTCGTTTAGCCGGATGAAGATTTCCCCATCCTTGCCGGTAATAACGATCTCCTCCGGCCCCATCAGCAGCTCCTTGCCTGCCGCCGTACGGAAATATTTCATATCCGGGTTGCCCAGCTTGTTGCTCTCCCCTTCATCCGAGTTCTGCCGGACTGAACTGCTGGCCACCCCTTCCTCTTCCTTGCTGCTTGGAAAATACACCCGCACATGGTCGCCGACCTCAGGCATGCAGTACCAGCCGCTGTTGCCCTCCGCCGTATACATGGAGGCATACGGGAAGCAGTGCGCGCTATCCTTGCTCTGCGACTCGTCCATATAGAGATGAATCTGCACGGTGTCCTTCTTGACCCCGATGACCGTACCTTGTATAGAAGCCCCGATAATGCGCTCGTTGTACAGCTTGCGCTGGCGTAATCCCCGGCGTGTACACAGCACGTATCTGTGGACCAGAAGACCATCTCTCATCTCTGAGCAAGAGCTGCGGACATAAAGCAGACGGCCTTTGAATTCGATGGCATTCCCGAGATCCAGCACCCGGCTTGTCTCCACCTCGTAGAACATGAAGTCATTCTCGTCCAGGTGTGCTCCATCATTGGCAGAGTGGTACAGGAAATCCGATACGTTCTTGCCAACCTGGTAATGGAAGTTGTCCAGCTTGCCTTGCGAAGGAGTATCATAGATGCCGAAGTAGAATTTGGGATAGCTGAAGGTGGAAGCAGGCATGAGGGAAGTGTGGAAGCGGGAAGCAAGACGTTTGAGGAATTCCCAGTCTGTCTCCTGATACTGCATCGTAAAATTACCGATGGAAGCGCCGCCTGTCGCTTCATCCATGACGTCAAAGCCTGTATAATCGGCGGCAACCAGGTCGAGAAGTTCGCCATAGGTCATATTGTGATTCTGAAAAGAGCGGTTCTTCCGCTTGACATCAAGCAGGTACGTATGGGAAATCGCCTCAACCTCGAGATGGTATACTCCCCTTACCGCCTTCACCCCGACGTTCAGCACAATGCCGTGGAACAGGGGCACACTGCCGCCTTGTTCATCCACCTGGCTGACCTCAATGGTGGTATCGGCTTCTGTCATCAGCACGTAGCTCTCCTTCTTGTCTTCCGGAACAATCCCGGTCATCTTCAGGCGGGCATGATCATTGATCGCTTTGGTGATGGTGAGCTGCTGAAGACTGACAAGCTCGTAAGGGGTTATCTTCAAATTACCGTATGTAACAGCTAACGTGCTCATTGCGCCCCTCCTCCTTCGGCAGTTTCATGAACACGGAGAGAATCCAGCATGGCCAGGGCAACCGGACGCCACGCCTTCTTGTCCTCTTCAATGCAATTGAACGTGCAGATCAGAAAGCGCTTGTCCAGGGAAGCAAAAATCATCAAGTTATAAATATTGGTGTTCAGTGCGGGAGACATAAACTCACAATAGCCAAACGTCTTCTCTTCCGCTTGCTGCACGCCGTCCCCGATCCACTCGCGGATTGGCTGGGTAGAACGGGTAATCTGCACCATGGCATCCTTGAACTCCTCCACATCGGCTTCATCCAGTACATTGGCGGTGTGATTAAATGTCAGATTTATACTCAGACCATCATTGGTGAAGATAATTGCCGGACGGCGCTCGGAAGGATATTTCACCAGCGCTTCCTGTCTGGTCATGGGCCTTAACGAGCGGGGCATGGTGATCCTGACCCGTCCGTCGAGCAGTTCCTGCTCGTGGAACATCACCTTCTCCCCCTCAATCTCCACCAGCAGTTTCGACAGATCTGCACGGTCCGTCTGCCCTGTCCCGGCACTGGAAGAAGCTGCGGGATTACGCTTTGCTTCCGCCTCAATCAGCATGGATATTACTTTCTCGTCCATATGCTTCATTCAATTCCCCTCCTTGTCACAGTAATAATCCCCTAATCTACCATCATCCGCTGCGGACCGTTTCGCCTATAGCCTGTTAGCGGACGCTGTCCGCCATTCTCCTCCAGAATCCGCACCAGTGTCCGGTGGAGGCTCGTGCGATCCTGGGCCAAATGCCTGATATCCTGCAGACTGCTTCCCGTCCGCACCGCCACATAATGCAGCAGCGCCTCCATCTCGATGTACTCCTGATTCAGGCACAGCAGGGAGAATGACAGATCCGCCGGATCGGCGCTTCCCCTGCCCAGCAGTTCTCTCGCATAACACCTCAGAATCATCGGGGCGAGGGTGTCTTCTCCCCTGCCCGCACGCCGGACGTGAAGGACATTGAGTGTATTGTATTCGGTAGCCAGATCCGCAAAGTCTATGTAATTGGAGCGCAGCACGGCTCCTTCCTTCAGCTTGAATCGGCACAGCTCCAGCTCGTCAGGGCCGGGTGCATGCTCCTGAATGACGAGTCTTCCGGCATAGCTGTCGAAATCGGCAGACGACTCTACTGCTGCAAAACGCACGGCCAGCACCGCCTCCCTGCCGGTTGCAGTGTAAGGCACCTCCTGCTCCTCAGCCATCTGATAGATGATACCGGCATGCTTAACCAGTCCCGGCGTCACCGTCAGCGCATGCGGACCGACGTTGATATCGGCACCGGTCAGGATGCCGTCTGAATAGTCGCGGTACCGAATATCCAGATAGGAGCGCGGATAATCTCTCAAGCTCTCCAGCATGGAAGTCTTCAGGATTCGCCCCTTCTCGAACCGGGGCATCGTATGGATGAACATCAGCTGTCGCCTCCTCTCCCTTCGCTATTTCGTCCCGTCGAAGAAGTCCAGCTCGGACAGATCGTCCTCAAACGCGAAGAAGTGCTTTTCTCCAAGCTGCAGCATCTCATCCTGTCTTGCGACCGGAACGACATGGAATCCCCAGTGGCTGCCGCCTGTGAATACAAAATAGCGGGTCTCGCCGTTGCTAATCGAGTCGGTGTCATCCTGGAGGATGTCCTTCCCGTACTGCTGCGCGATCTCTTCGTAGGTTACCGGGCGGTATAGACCCGGCCGGTTATGGTACACATGGCGCCGGGGCGACGCCCCGCTTGCAGAGAGGAAGAATTCCACCTCCGCGGTGTGGGAAGGACGCGAGATATACCGCGCGGCCCCAAGCGGCGCCAGACTTTCAATCAGCACCTTCTCCACTCCGGTGTGCGTATACGCGCTGACCGCATAAGGAATGGCCGGCACATCGCTGGACAGGACCGGCTCGATCCGGCCCATCTTCTTCGAGTTCAGGTATCGGATCGCCCCTCGCACACATGCCAGCTTTAGTTCAGATACCCGGTCCTGATCCCCCGGCTTCTGCCGGAATTCAATGCTGCGACCCGGCACGAACTCCTTGAGTGCTTCGCGGAATACGTCAATGCGGCAGCTCTGGCCTGTCAGCTTGATGATCGAATAGTCCTGGAGTCGTCCATCCTGGTACAGATCCTCCAGAAACCTGCGCACGATGCCGTATATATCCGCCTTAAGCAGCTGCTCGATCTCCCGGATATTGAAGATGACATCGGGCAGCCTGTATTCTTCTCTGAACCGGCCATTCTCCAGGACCGAGACCATCCAGCGGTTCATGACCGCAATATTCAGATCCGTATCGGCAGGAATGACATTCTCTGTCTCGAACCGGCTGCGCAGAATCCCCGTACGCCGGAAGAATTCGCGCTTCATATTCTCGGCCGCATCCCAGAGCAGGTGGAAATTACCGAGCACCCGCTCATATTCTTCACGGTTCGCGTGCTCGTAACGTCTGTATGCGGTTGGAAGGATCGCCTCCGCTTCCCGGTAGCGCCGCTCAAGCTCGGCATACAGGGCATCCACGCCGTGTTCATCCACATACCGGTAGATATCGCCGGGCGATTCACGGATCAGAGCTTGAATCTCCGTGTCCGGCAGCCGCTCCTCAGCCGCATAGTAACCAGCGAACACAATCTTCATGTACTGCATGATCCGGTAGGTCAGATTGTTGCCTCCGAAGTTGGTATCACCGTTCTCATAAGTGGTATGAATGTCCAGCTTATAGGCGATGCGCCCGTCTTCAATCCGGAATCGGCAGGAGGAGAGATCCGTCGTTCCTCCCCCGCAGTCAATGACCAGCGCCTGATACTCTCTGCCGTCGGTGAACGTTCTTCTCTCCATCTGGTCTGCCAGCGTGTTGTACAGCACAGCTACCCCTTCGTCCAGCGCATCAGCGGCTTCAATCCGGTATTCCGGCACAATCTCGGTAAACATCTCGATGAACTGCGTCTTCAGCTTCACTGGAGCCGAGATATGCAGGTGGTGGAACCGGCATTTGAACTGCTGCTCCGCCATGCCCACGACGTAGCGGATGAATGCGCCCAATATCTCGCTGCGCGGAACCCGGGCCGTGCGGCCCTCGGGGTCTATCAGCTCCTCGGCGCGCTTGTAATCATTCACCCAGCGCTTGATTCCCCGCAGCACGGTAGCCTGCTTGCCGATCGTTCCCTCTCCCCGTGGCGCGGCCTCTCCAAATGCATAGACAATCTGCTTCGGATTGGAGCAATCCTCCACCGCAACGGCAGTCGGCAGCACTTCAAGCCACTCTCCGTCCGGGCCGGACGGTCCGGGGAATTGAACGTAATTGATGTCGTTCAACCGGATTCGCCCCGCTCCTCCGTGGTCTGGCATCGATACGTATCCGCTGTCCAGATAAGCACCGGCCGTTGTATTGGACGTGCCGAAGTCGATGGCCAGCACCGCATCGGTCCGCTCCGGCTGACGGATGACCAGCTCTGCAACCGGAACTCGAACCGCATGCAGACTGGTTGGCACGAGCGGTTTGTCGCCGTAATAAGCTTCATAGAGATAATCCGATTCCCGGCGCCTGAAGAACAGCAGGCTGTAGTGCTGATTGACGGTTCTTCGCAGCTCGGCCATACTGTCACGGCACAGATAATAGTCCTTTCCCTGCTCTCCACTCCTGACCAGATTCAGAACACCGCATAGTTCATCCTCCCTGTTCACGATCAGCACATTACCCTCATCCAGCCATGGCAGCTCTGCCTCCACCCTGTAACCGTCTGTACGATCCAGCATAATGTCTTCGTACAGTACGATCTTGGCTGGCACTCTCATCCGTCCGGAATCCTTGCGGTCCGTCCCCAGATATCGGCGAATCGCCTGCTCCAGACGCTCAAATCCGCCCTTATTCGGAACGGTGATCAATTTGCGGCTGTCAGCTCCCCGGTATCGCAGAATAAGCTGAATGAGCTTGTCCCGATCCAGCGGATTGGCGAGACCTTCTACCAGCCGTTCTTTTGTGCATATGCTGCGAAGCTGAAACGTCGTCATCTGCTCCAGCTCAGCTCTTGTATATTTCGCTGTGAACCGGACCCCTTCGGACGTCGTGGAGTCGTTGTACAGCCGGTATGTATATGGTCCGCTCATCCTTCATATGTCCTTTCTTATGGCCTCAAGGCCGCTGCTCTTTACAGACGGCACCTGGAAGACCCGGTTATGTAGGGTCAATACAGAGCTATTTCGTCCATCCGCATGGTGCTGTCCTGGTCCATAATTCCGAAATGTCTACTCCAATAGATCTCTGTATGCAAGCGCGCGGGAAGGAACAGATCCATAATGAGTCCGACACGCAGGCGGGATCCTTCACTCTCTTCCCGGCCCACATAGATCAGCAGTTCATCCTTCTCCTCGCAATTCGCATAGATGATCGAATGGGGAAATAACTGGCGCATCGTCTTGCGGAACAAGTGGACCGCTTCCCCCGTTTCATAGAGACTGAGTAAATTCTCTGCCACGTAGTCCTGTTCGGTGAGTTCAAGCCTGGCAAAACGCATCCCATTCTGTACCCCGAAGATGCCTTCGGCAAGATCCCGCTTCATGAAACGGATATAGTACTCCCGCCGGTTCATCCCCTGATACAGATCAGCCTCAGCCAGGAAGTGGATCAAGAGATCGAACAACGTCTCCCTGAGCTCCGCATGCTCTTCCACCCCGGGTCCGAACAAATCCCGGAAGATGGAGTAGAAGCGGTAATAAGGATTCACCTCTACGGTCTGCTCCGGTTTTGTAGCGTTCAGATCGGACAGGCTCAGCTCCATATAAGGGGAATAGGTGGTCGCCGGGACAAAACGGATGTCCTTGTCCGCAAGCTTCAAGCTTCGGGCCCGCATAAGCACATCCCAGACGTAATTCATACCCAGACCCCCACACACCGGTATTCGGGAAAATACATCTGTACTTCCGAGACGAGAAAGCTAATCAGATCCCCGTCAATAAAAGACGGGCCGGCTCCCCTCTGCTCTGTCCGGCGGAACCCCAGCCGCATGACCAGCTTGTCTTCTTCCCTACGCACATGATCACTAACGAACGAGTTCAGCGGATAGGTGAAGCCAGCAGCTGCTTGAGAAGCTGGCACAATATCTACCGTCTCGAGTTCAAGGCCCTCTCCCGCTTCCATGGTAGACACAATCCGGGCAATTTCCGCTTTGGCCCGAACCGCCATTCCCTGCTTATGGGCATATCGCCCGGCGAAGCTGTCCCGTCTCGTGTTGGACACGAGCTTGTACATCTGCCTGCCAAGCCGGAGCTCCATCGGCCGCGTAACTTTCAGCACTTCCCAGACCGCCGCCTTCTCGCGCGGTGTCACAATGGTCAGCTCCTGTTCAGAACGCTTGATGTACCGGATTTCCATTTCTTCGCCAGGACGTACAAGATAGCCGTGCTCTGCGCCAGTTTTGCGCAGTGACAGCACATGCTCATAATTGATTCTGTCAATCGCCGGAACCGGGAACCCGCTGTTCTTCAGCGACAATCGCTCGATATTCCAGAGCGGGATCAGGTCCTGTCTCCTCACCGATTCATATTCTTCCAGCGACACTGTAATCTCCCGAATTTCCTCATGGGGCTGAGGGTCTTCCTCACCTCCCGTAAGGACGCAATCGACGAACTTCCGGATATACGGATGGTTAACCGTTCTCCAAGGAACCCCGTTGTCCAGAAAGACATGGTAGAGCTTCTCGATCTCCTTAATATAAGTGTCGCTTGCTCTCAGCGTGACATCGATCCGGTAACTCCCCGCATCCGTCACGAGCTGGCCGTGAAATTTCCTGCCGCTCGCTGCAAGCTTCAGGATGTCAGCGGTGTCCATCTCCAGAAACAATCCGAACAGCTTCATCTCTCCGCCTTCGCGGATCACTTCCGCCACCTGGCTCATATCCACCATGGACCTGTTCACATCAGACGGAAGCATCGGGAACAAGTACTCATGAATCGGATCGTAATCTTCAAGGGAGCAGACAGCCCCGTAAATGTCATACCGGGAACCGGGGTCCTCCAGCTCATCGAACACGCGCTGCTCCAGCTTGCGAATCATCTCCTCCTGGTAGTCCACCAGATTGAGGAATACACCGGTCATCAGATTCTTCAGCAGCTGGCGCTGCTCAAGATCATTCATCTTCCCAAGCCGTTCCTGTACAAGTTCCTTCACATCTGCTCCCCCTTCCCCTATTCCTGACTTTCCGAATCTGAAGCCTCGGCTTCATTGCCATCTGAATTGTCTTCGCTTCCGTTCTCTGCTGGCTCTTTAGTCTGCTTCTTCTGCTCGGTCTGTTCGGTCTGCTTATTCTGTTCCGTCTGTTTGGTCTGCTCCCGGATAGCGGCTTCAGCTGCCATCCGGGCTGCCTGTTCAATGGCCGCTTGCTGTGCCGCAGCTTGATCGGCCGCAGCCTGCTGAGACCCGGCTTGACCGGCTGGCCCTTGTTGGATTGCTCCCAGATCACTGGCTTCCTGCTGCTGAGCCAGCGCAGCTCTCTCTTCATCCTGCTTCGAACGCTGCTTGTCCTCCACCTTGGTGATGGCGCGCTCCATAGACAGGACACTCTCCAGCTTGCCGATCTCCTGATAGATCTGCTGCGCCTCAGCATAGGCGTCGATGGCGCCGCTGTATTCTTCGGACTGCAGCAGCCGCTCGCCGCGAGCTGCTAGCTTGCCGGCCCGGATTCCCTGCAATTCATGCTCAATCGCGGTTAATTTGTCCTGGGTATCGCTTTGCTTTCCACTGATCTCCTGGATAACGCGATCATATCCACCCTCTGTCGCCTTCTTGTACGCCTGCTCATACAGCTTCAAGGCATCCGTGTAATCTCCCGCCCGGAACTTCACGTCTGCTTCGGTAATCTGCTTGCGGATCGCCTCATAACCGTCCAGATCCTGGATCCTCTTCTCAATGGTATCGACACTGGAAGAGAGGTAGGTCTTGGCGAGGCTCAGCGCCTTCTCGTAGCTAATCTTCGCATTCTCGAAATCCCCTTCATCCACGTAACCATCCCCATCGACAATCGCTTGTGACAAGGCCTGCTTGTTCAAATACAGTTTTCGGTTGACCAGATCCTTGATGCGAGTCGCGGCATTTTTGGCCTCACTGTAAGGAGAGATCGCCTTCTGGAAATCCCCGAGTCTCGCGTATTCGTCTCCGAGGCTCCCTGATTCCATGATCTCTTGCACCGCTTGGGCCTTCTTTTCAGCCGATCTTGCCAGGGTAATCCAGGTTCCGCCCCCGATCAGAAGCATGACAATAAGCGCGATAAGAATTCGCTTGATGAGCTTGGCACGGTTCTTTGGCTTCTCCTGATAGATCTTCTTGACACTTATGGCTGCCGCCGTGTAATTCGGTATAATTCGGCGCTGCCGGCTGAGCAGCACCTCTTCCAGCGTGTCTGTCAGTATGACCGGATCTTTCGACTCTTCGAGCGCACCCAACATCTCGGCCAGTTCGACCTCTTCCCACATGCCAGGTGTAACCATCAGCAGCACATCTCCGTCAGCAAGCATCGTCTTCTTGGAAACATAAGCTTGAAGCTTGCCCGGTTTGCCCAGATACTCAAGCAAGTTGCCGCGTTCCTCATGAAGGTGTGCAGCATCCTCCGGAATACGTCCGTCGTCTACGAGCGATTGGGCCAGACTGTGGTCCCTGCTGCGGAAATTCAGTCTTCCACCGCGGAAATGATACAGGCGGACATTGCCGACAGAAGCGTATACCATACGCGTGTAATCCGTGACAATCACCAGGAGACTAGCCTTCAGCCGGACCCGCCGACTCTCGAACTGCAGCCATTCATGAGCGTCACGCAGGCCGCGCATAAGCCGCCTTCTGGACATCGACGGCTTCTCCATGAAGTTCTCCAGCACGGCCTTCACCGCCATCTCGGCGCTGTTCATATCTGTCACCGTATCAAGCCCGTCGGCAAGCACATAACAGGCCAGATCCTCGGTCTCTATGTAGGCAAAATAATCCCGGTTGTCGATGAATGAGCCTGCTTCCGATACAAAGCCTGTCTCGAACTCGCTGTTTTCCTTGCGCATGTATACCTCCGTCATTCCCTTCTCTGCCTGTAAGCCTGCTGCTTCGGTTGTTACTGCATCTCCTGCAGGATCACCACAGTGGCATTATCCTGATTCCGCAGCCCTTTGGCCCCGATTTTCTCAATCATTGCATCTGCCATATCCTGCGGATGGTCATGCTTCTTTAAGATACTCTCCAGCTCGATCTCGGTCAGCGCTTCATAGATGCCATCACTACACAGCAGTACAAGATCACCTGGATAAAGTCTGTATGGAGCATCTGCAATCTCCATCTGTTCAAAGCCTTCATAACCCAAATAATTGGTCAACTGATGACGGACTGGACTGGCTGCCGCCTCCTGCATGGTCATCTCCCCGGCAAGCACCTTCTCCTCAAGCAGCGTCTCTGCCGTATGCTTGGAATTGACCGCTATGAATTCCCCCTTGCGGAAGATCGTAATCAGGGTGTCTCCAACAGCCCCGTAGTACATGTATCCTTCAGACAGTACAACTGCAGCCAGCGTAGTTCCGCCTCCCTGTCCATTCAGATGCTGCAGAATGAGACGGTTGCTCTTGACCGCTGTCTCGGCAAGATATTCGGCAATCTCATCCTGCCTGTCCAGTTTGCCGAACTCCTGTACGAAGGTGTTGACCGCCATCATGCTGGACATTCGTCCGTTGCGCAGTCCGCTGATCCCGTCCGCAACAACAGACAATGTGCCCAAGGACGTCGTAACACTAGCGAAGTAATCATCCTGCTCGTCCCGGGTTCCGATCGTCTGACCATTGCCGACTTGAACGCGCTCTTCCGGAATATTGATCTTGCGGACCTTCGCCGTCCTCATCAATCTGATGCGGATGATGAACAGCAGGGTAACCAAGCAGACCCCCGTGATGAATACATAATGGGGCTGAATTGCACTTGCTTCGGGCACTTCTCTTCACCTCTACCCAGCCTGAATCGACTAATTGTTGTTATCCCATTCGAAATGCGGTCCGCACAAAGGAATGAATATGAATTTGCTTCGCCCGAGCTGAATCATATCGTAGGCGTTCAGCTCAACCGGTGAATATACCGCCTCATTGTTGTGATATGCAAGACCGGATGCGTCCCCTGGCAGCAGGAAGAAGTTCCGCTTCTTCGGGTCGTACACCACAACTGCGTGATTTCTGCGGGATACGGTGTTATCCCCGAGAATCCGAATCTGCATCTCCTCCGCCCGGCCAATGAAGTTCTTCTCTGCCATAATCCGGTAATCCTGGCCTACCTGCGCACCTTCAATGCATACCAGCCAGCCGGTAACCGGATGTATTCCTGTCGTCTCGCCCAGATACGGCATCGTCTTGTCGTCTTCTGTCTGCTGCTGTACAGCCGGACGGCCTGATGGTGTCTCCGTATGTACCGCTGAGTTGCAATATGGACAGGTATTGCCGTGCTTACGTGTACTGAACATGTGACCGTTCGGACATCTTGTCAAACTCATCGTCTGTTTCCTTCCCCCGTCTTCTTGATATCAGTTCTTATTTGACCAGCAATCTGGTGTTGGCTATGTACAGCAAATCCCCCGAGTTAATCCTGCAGGGCTCACCGCTCTGCAGCTTCATTGCCGTGCTTCTGCTTGCGGCTCTGACACCTGTGCCGCTTGCGGAATCATTGTCCTCAATGAACCATTCCTGATTCACTCGATTTAGGACCGCGTGCACACTGCTGATCAAGGAAGCGTATTCGCTATCAGCCAGGTCAATCTCGACCTCCTGCATCGGATTACTCTTCCCGATCAGAAGTGATGTCTGTCCCATGATGTACCATTCCTTCACCGGTTCACCGTCTTCATCGATCTGGACCAGCTTGACAATATCGCGCGGCTCTGCGGGTTTTCTGAATCCGGCATTTGCCTGCACTCTTGTCGAAGAACCGCCATTGCCCCCCAATGCCAGATGCACCAGCGCGCATATGACCACACTTCCAGCGGCCGCTATCTGCCAGTGGATATCCTCGGATAACAGAAGCACATACGCTACGGCGGTAATCATAATGACCCAGATGGACAGATCCACGGCGAACAGCCATGCAACTTTAACCGGTTTTCCCACGCCCAGCTCCCCTTTGCGTTAATGTTTCTGGCGCCTATTTCCGGATACCGAAGAAATTGCTGAACAGATTGTCGGCATCAAGAGGGCCTTCGGGCTTCTTGCCCGGCTTCTTCTGTGCTTTCTTGCCCGTTCTCGGAGCGTAACCGAAGAATCGCTCGAACTCAGCTGCCACACTTGCCGCATCCGGCGGCGTATAAGCTCCGGTTCCGGTCGCGTGCGCCTGTCGATCCGCTTGCGGGCCACCCTTCTGTGCAGCCTGACTGCCCGTTCTCTGCTCTTGCTTCAGCCTGTCATCGTATGCCTGCCGCGAGGCTTCGCTACGCAACGTGTCATAGGCTTCATGGATCAGCTTGAACTTGTGCGCGGCATCCTCACTTCCTTGGTTCACATCTGGATGATAACGTTTAGCGAGCTTGCGGTATGCCTGTCCAATCTCCTCTGCCGAAGCATCGCGGCTGACATCGAGCAGCTTGTAATAATCGGTCATTGCCCTCTTCCTTTCGGTTCGATTCCCGGATGAGATAAGGATATGAAGAGGCATGAATGCCTCTTCATATCCTTCGTGTTACAGACCTGATGTGTAACCCGAAGCGGGTTATACAGCGTACCCGCCGTCGATCTTCGCGAGCTCCGTCTTATCCTTCTTCTGCTTGACGAACAAGGTGAATGAACCGACGCCTTCGGTATCGCCGAAGCTCTCGGTATAATCGACAACGAATGCATTAGGGAAGTGAATCTTGCGAACGACCTGGTCTGCCGCAATGACCTCAAGTGTTAGCTTACGGTAGCAGTCCGCCTTCTCTGCCGGAACGAGCGACCAGAGCGCCAGCTTCATCGTGTCGTCTGCACTGTCGCCATCTGTAGCTGTAATGATCTTGCCCTTGATGAGCAGTGTGGAACCGACATCCGTGGAGCGGGCATTGGAATCGTTAGGAGTATCCGTGTCGTATACAACCGTTTGGATGTTGTCCATCCCGAGTTCAATCGTTTCTTGTCCTTCTACCAGCAATCTGAATCCCATGTGTGTTGCCTCCTTGAAATAAAATGTAATAGCCTCCGGGGAGCTTTCGCCGCCCCGGAATTTATGTATAAAGGCGAATCTGTGAGATAACGCCCTTAACACCTTCTTGAATAATTCCATTACGCCTTAACCGGGCTGGTGCCCTTCGTAATCATGACTTCCAGGTTCTTCACATTGCCGTTAAAGACCAGATCGATATGGCACATATTGCTCTTCTCATCAATCACATAGCTCATATCGTCTCCGTCTTGAATAATGGAGTTGACATAGCCGCGGCTTCCGAGCCATTTGCTCTTCTGGCTGCTCGGATTGTTGCTGAAGAAGCGCACGATATTCTCATGCTTGAAGTCTCCGGTCTGGTAACGCAGAATGCGCTCGATATACGTACTGACCAGCGTTTTGTAGATGGAATCGAACCCGTCTTCCGACAGCGCCATGCTCCGGGCTTTGTATACCGTAATCCGGCGGATATCCTTCTCCTGCAGCTGGGCGTTCTCTGAGGAGAACACGAACCCGAAGTTCTTGCTGTTGATGGAATCCTTGATCTTGTTCGTGAAGCCTGTAATCTCCTTCGCCATCGTGGTCACCGTACGCAGACTGTTATCACCAGCTTCAATATCGAAGCGAACGCCCGGATAATCCTTGTTCACAGTCTTGAACGCCTCACGAAGGTACTCCGGACACTGATAGGCAGCTACCAGACCGGCCGCCACATAAGCTGCTCCGACATACACACCCTCGATCCACAGCTTCAGAATATCTTCCTTCTCCTTGGACAATTCGACGCCGTGCTCGGTCTGCAGCATTTTGCTGTCGATAATGACGCCCGATTTCTCCTTCGGAATGATCGTAAAGTTCGGCACACATGGAACAGCGAATTCACTGTATTCCCTCCGTACCAGCGGTGTACATTTGTCGATATATTTCTCGATGCCAGAGGTAGCCATGCTGTTGAAGGTCGTGTCTTCTCCTGATTCGAAGTTGAAGAACACCTGGATCTTGTAATCCTTGACCACCTGCAGCAGCATCGAGAGCGACTCCATCGAGTATCCTTCCTGCTTCACAATCTTCTCGTTGCCTTTGAAGCGCTGACGGGATACTCGAACATTGCCGGCTGTCTCCAGCTCGACTGAAGGTACGATGCCGAACCAGATCGTATCTGTGAAATCATTCTTCGAGTTTACCGTGTTCAGGAAGGTTTCCAGGCGAGGAATGTTGCTGCTCTTCACGAGCATGTCCAGCTTGGCATTAGCCACCAGCATCGTCGGCAGCATGCCTTTGTTCTTGGTCGCATACTGGTCGAAGAACATTTTGACCCCGAGAATTTTCTCCACCAGAGGCTTA
The DNA here is from genome assembly GCF_002276395.1 of Paenibacillus sp. 7541. Lineage (NCBI taxonomy): Bacteria > Bacillati > Bacillota > Bacilli > Caryophanales > Paenibacillaceae > Paenibacillus > Paenibacillus sp. 7541. The sequence continues at coordinate 17,625 of NZ_NQLZ01000038.1, forward strand.
ACCGTTTTGACAAAATCATCCTTCGCGTTCTTGTAGAACTCCAGATAGGTGTTATAATTCTGAACCTCCTGCTCCACATTCACCTCAGTCTGAACCGCTGGCAGTGGCACGAAAGTGCGGACGACTAAGTCTCTCACATAACCCGAAGGGCTCTCACTGATCGAGTCGTAGTCCTCCTCGAAGACGGTCGTGAGTCCGGTCGAACTGTTCTCATCCAGCAGCATCAATTCCTTGGTTTCGCTCTTGGGAGCTTCGATAATCTTGAGTTCGCCGCTCTCACCAATGGTGAGCATGCCGATCTGAACAGCCTCTCCTTCGTTCTCCTCCTTGGTTCCCCCAAGAAGAAGACGGGTCTTGATATCCTCGATCGCCAGCGGCAGCATCGCCATTACATTGTTGTAGTTCTGGCTTGCCTCTTCGAACATCGCATTCAGCTTGTCGCCCATGTCCAGCTTCTTCGGATCATCATCGTCCAGCTTCTCATACTGGCTGTACATGTAATGAATCTCCTTGCGCACCTGACGAATATCGTCCATCACCTTCTTCGGTGAGATCATATCGAGCAGATTCTCGAACTTAAAATCCACATTCGTAATGCCCTGGCTCCGTTTTGTGTCGATCAGGGTGAAGAGCATCTTCAGAAAGTCGTTATGCTGGTTCACCTTGATCTCGGAGATCATGTCATCCGGTATGCCTTCAGGCTTCTTGAGCGTGTACATCACCCGCTGGTTGGCCGCGTTGAAAAAGGAATAGACCGTAGGTGAGAATTTGTCCAGGAACTCATCGAAGCTGCGCACCAGGAGGTGCTCGTTAATCTCCTTGATCTTCTCATCACTCAGGCTGTCAATTCCTTTGACATCGCCAACGATTGTGACCAGATCAAGCTTCTCGGGATTGATCTCCTCGAAAAGCATCGTACGGTTGGTTTGATTGATAATCTCCATTGCGGTCGGCAAGCAATTCGCGCACTTTGTCTGTCGCTTGCGAGCAAACGACGAACAGTTTATCCGCTTGCCTCCTCCTCCCTCTGGGTTTTGTATTGGATCGGCGGTAAGCCCCGGCTCATCATCTGCCCGGTACTTCATCCGTTTCCTACTTCCTGTTGTAAATTGGCTAAAGCATTAACTGCAGAGACGCACGGATCTCCTTTCTTTTACTTTAAATTCCAATTTCATTCATATCCTGACCCTGAGCAGTTCGAGTTTCTGCAGCAATATGTGAGTGATCATACTGTAAGGCTTTAAATTATGTCAATTTGTGGGGTTTTTCGCGAAAATCACACATTTCAGGTGTAATTACGAAATACAAAATGTACATAAACGAAATTAATGCGAAGAGAAATATGCATAATTATGATTCTTCTGATTCAATTCCATTATTTTCTATTTAATTGGAGAGGGGTGCGGTCGATACAAATGTATTGAGTTAAAAATTAGGGGATATCTGGAAGTATAGGATCTAATTTAAAGTTGTTCGAAATTATCCCTACCCCATTTATTTGCAGATATTTCAAGGCCTCATTGAGATTAACGACAAGCTAAAATCTACAAAAACGGAGGAAAATCATGAATCAATCAGCAGGCACTAAGACCATACTCCTTATGACTTTTTTCCTGTTTTTCTATTCCACGCACAATTTTTGGTTACCGCTATCCGCACAGGCGTACGCAGATGGGAAGAAGCCCGGCTATGACGCGGTGTTTGTGCTGGATACGAGCTATTCCATGACGGACTCGGATCCGGAAGGCATTGCGGCAGAGGTCATCAATATGTTCATGGACATGAGCGAGGCGAGCCAGACCCGAGTCGGGTTCGCAGCCTACTCCCATCGGATTGTGGCCTTAAGGCCCCTGACCTCTGTCTCCGTCTCCTCTCATAAGCAGCAAATTCAACAGGAGATCCGGCAGCTTAGACCTTCTGGCTATACGGATATCGGCCTAGGGCTCAAACAAGGGGCTAAGCTGTTGTCCGATGGAACTCAGGAGGACAGACAGCCATTCTTGATCCTGCTCTCTGACGGAGAGACGGACCTTGGCCCTTCCTCTGCGGGCCGCACCAAGACCGACTCCGAGGATGATGTCGCCGAGGTTATTCAGCTGGCTCAGGAAGAGGGGTTCCCGATCCATACGATTGGGCTGAATCATGACGGAACGGTTAACCGGGAGCAGCTTGAGCATATTGCGGCCGAGACGGGAGGCAGCTCGTACATTACGAGCAGCGCCGACGATCTTCCTGAAATTTTCAATCGGATATTCGCCAATCAGATCCGCTCCAAGCTGATGCCCTCCGCAGCGATTACCGCTACCGGAGAATTGCAGGAAGCAGTGGTGAACATACCGGATTCCACTATGGAGGAAGCCAATCTGATTTTGCTGTCCGAGCATAAGCTCAAGGAAGCTCAGATCTATTATGACTCGCAGAATATTCGAAGATATGAATCTAATAAGTACACCATTCTGAAGATCGGCCAGCCTGATGCCGGCGAAGTTAAACTGAAACTAAAGGGAAGGCCGGGAGACCTGATCAAGATCAGTCTGCTTGGGAGCTATGCGATTGATCTTCAGTCAACCTTGACGCCGGGCGCTGCCAACGCTGAGGGGGGAAGCTCGTCTGACAGTAACGGCAATTCAACGAGCGAGGTGCTGAAAGGGCAGAAGAATCTGTTCGAAGCGAGGCTTATCGGACAGGAAGGCGAACCGGTGAAGGACGAGGCGCTGTACAAGCCGCTCACAGCGGAGCTTGTCATCAATCCTGAGGAACCGGATAGAACAGAGCGTATCGGAATGACTTATACAGATGGGGTGTTCCGGGCTGAATACAGCTTCCCTGAGACTGGTATCTACGCTTGGCAAATCCTGCTTGATGGACCAGGGTTCTACCGAATTGGCAGTATTCACTCTGTTCAGGCCACGAACATTGCACCTGTCGCCTCAGGTGACTGGAATCTGTCCGCCGTTCGGGAGGATGGGGACATTACGCTGAATCTGAACGAGTATTTTCAGGATATGAACGGAGATCCGCTTGTCTATACCCTGTCTGATCAACAGGAGAGCTTTCCGTTAGCCGCTACGCAGATCACAGAAGACGGGCAGCTGATTCTACACGCACCTAAGACGGGAAAGGGCGAGCTGATTGTTACGGCTACAGATCCATCCGGTGAATCCGCAAGTTCAGCACTGCTAGTAACGATAAGCTCCAAATACACCGTACTGAAGTGGACAGCTGCCGGGGGCGCTTGCGCATTAGCTGCTGCAGCTCTGCTGTATCTGCTGCTGCGTCCGAAGCCTCAGTTCACCGGCAGACTGGAGGGCCTGTTCTTGGCCACTGCCAGCGGAGAAGACATTCCGGTCAAATCATGGCCGCTGACTTCATTTGGAGGAGGCACTGTAACCCTCGCGGAGCTGTTCCGTACCCTTCAAGTGCAGGAGTCGCTCCCGGAAGCAGCCAGAATCGTGTTCAGTGCAGGCAAACAGGGTAAGCTCTATGTCAAGCATAGTACACGATGCGCGGTTCAAATCGGCAAAATGCCTGTTCCAGCGGGCAAGAAGGCTGCCCTCGACTTCAACGAGAAGTTATATGTCACCTTCGAGGACGGTATAACCGAGATCGAGCTGCGGTATAAGGCTATTAAACCCAATACCAATATCTATACCGACCACCTGACTGTGAAAATATCCTCGTAATCGGCATTATCTGCTTCTGATAACAAAAGGAAGCTTTGGCGGATAGCGCTAACGCGCCGAACTTCGCCGAAGCTTCCTTTTGTTCATTAAATACTCCGTCCGCAGTGCCGCTTTGAGCCACCCGAGCGATATTCTGCGCTGTTGGGGACGGAGAGCCAAGCCACGACGAATCGCGGTTGATAGCAGCGCTGAAACCCCGTGACCCACGGGTTCAAAACGCAGACGGTCTTCAAACAGCCTTTGTCTTACATCCGGTGGCGTCTCGCCGGTACAGCAGCGGTACATCACCGCTGCCAGACTGTATATATCCGACGCGGGTCCCTGCTGTGACTTCTTCGAATAGAATTCCAAGGGGGAATAACCGGATGTGGTAAAGATCGGGTACTCCTCCTGTGTATACTGTACAGCAGATCCGAAGTCAATCAGCTTCACTTCCCCCTGGGAGCTAATCATCATGTTGGAGGGCTTGATATCCCTATGGATGATGCCGTGTGCATGAAGATATGCCAGCGCATTCATGACCGGCAGAAGCGTATCATACATCAGCTGCAGATCTGCTTCCCGCTGTTCCAGAATTTGCGCCAGCGTGGTTCCTTCGCAGAACTCCATGACGAGATAGGCCGTGCCTCGCTCCTCGAAATGGTCAAGGTATCGAACGATCCCCGGATGATCCAGCCCCTTCAGAATGAAGGCTTCCTGCAGGAACTGCTCCCTGAATTCATCGAGCTTGTGCGCAAGCGTCCGCTGACGGCAGACAACTGTTTTTCGGTCTTGTCCTCGTGCAGCCAGGGAAGTCGGGAATAGCTCCTTCACGATCACTTTCTCCCGGGTGTCGATCTTACGTGCCAAATATACGGCAGAGAGCGCACTGCTGGACAGAACCGTTCGGATCTGATAGGTGTTATGTAATTTGGTGCCTCTGGGTAGAGTTTCTTCCCTACTCCTGTATGTTCGATATTCGCTGATCAACCGTCTATCCTCCTGCATGGGAATTTAGCTGCTTAGCTGCATGGCTGTTCTTCATGAAGAGGTTGTCTTTACAATATATCGGTTCACCATTTCTTCAAGTTTAGTGGTTTAGAAAATACACTCCCTTCCGTTTACGCAAAACGGGAACAGGGCGCCTCAAAGGTCATTAACCTGACCAAATAGGCAGCCCTGCTTGTGCTCGGCACAGGACCCTTCAAGGAGAGATAACCGCTATGCCATTCATCCATGTGATTAGAATATTTTCTTATGCTCCCGATCCTCTTTAATGATCTCCACCGCTTCCCGGAAGCGGATCGAGTGAATGATTTCACGCTCGCGTAAAAATTTCAAACTATCCTGCAGGTCCACATCATCGGTCATGTCAATCAGCCATTGATATGTAGCCCGGGCCTTCTCTTCCGCAGCAATGTCCTCATACAGATCGGCGATCGGATCGCCCTTGGCCTGAATATAGGCTGCCGTCCACGGCACACCTGAAGCGTTCTCGTAGAACAATGCGTTGTCATGGTTCGCATAATGGGCGCCAAGGCCGGCTGCTTCCAGCTCCTCGACACTTGCATCCTTCGTAAGCTTGAACACCATGGCGGCAATCATCTCAAGATGGGCAAATTCCTCGGTGCCGATATCATTGAGGAGACCGATCACCTTGTCAGGAATCGTATATCTCTGATTCAGATAACGGAGAGCGGCTGCCAGCTCCCCATCCGCACCGCCATATTGCTCGATCAGAAATTTTGCCATTCGGGGATCGCACTTGCTAACTCGCACCGGATATTGCAGTTTTTTCTCATAGACCCACATCGGATTGTACCGCCTCCTTTATAAATTCCCCGCTTCCTTGGCCTGTTCGGGGGCCGCCAGGGCTTCTCCGGCTCGGCCCGGGGGCCCGAACTGTGCTCACACTTGCCATGGCCAAGGGCCTTGTGGCCATTCAAACGGATATTTCGAATAGGCCCGGCCAAAGTTTTGCAGCGGGCCGTACATTTCCTGAAACTGCTTGGCAAGAATCGTCCGCTCCTGCGTGACCTTGTTAAACTGTTCAATGCTTTTCAAGTCATCCGGATGGGTATCGAGATAGAGATTCAGTTCCACCAGTACAAAATCGAGGGCCTGCAGCTGCTCCAGCAGCTCATAGTATTGGCGGTCGCCCACCTTAGGCGCTGCATCCGTCATGGACGATCACTCCCCTTTGAATTTTCTGGACGTGTACGGACTGTATAAGGACGGCCATAATGTCCCGTGCTTCAAGGCTTCCGCGGGGCTGAACTGCGGCAAACCAGCGGGCTGGAACACCACATACTGGTTTACGGGCACAACATACGTTTTATAATGCTTCGGAGGGCAGGGATCGAACGGTGAGTGAAACAACGGGTACGCCCGCTCCTCTGGATTCTGCTTCAAGAGAGATTCCTCCTTTATCGGTTTATCATTCGTTTGGGAACCTGATCCTTTCGACTCTTCGTATTTAACATATGTCGTTCGCCCAGAAAATGAACTGGAAATTGACAAAAAAAACCTCTTCTCCGGCGTTTCGCCAGGAAGAGGCTTGGCACTTTCGTCCTAAAATTTGATTTTGATCTGGAACAGGCCCGCCTTACGCATGGCGGAATAAATAATGATAACCACCGGTCCGACAAAAAAACCGATCACCCCGATCAGCTTGAAGCCGACATACATGCTGATCAGTGCAGGAAGGGCCCCGATGCCCACCGCATCGCCGATCACCTTCGGCTCCAGCACGCGTCGTATAATTGTGATCACAATAAACAGCATAATCAATCCGACCCCGGTAAACACATCGCCCGCAAACAGCAGATAGATCGCCCACGGCACCAGTACCGAACCTACGCCCAGAATCGGGAGTATATCAACGACCGTCACAAGCAGCGCAATGGCCATCGGATAGTTGACGCCGAGAATGAGGAGTCCAAGCAGTGTCACGACATAGGTGAACATGCTCAGAATCAGCTGGGCACGGAGAAAGCCAAAGATCGACTTTTTCAGGCTGCCCAGCACTTCGGTTACCTGCGACTGCGATGATTCGTCAAACAGGGACAAGACGCTTTCCTGCATCGTATTCATACTGAATCCGAACAGGTACACCGCTACAAAAAATACGATCGAGCTGACAAACAGATTCGGCAGCGTCTTGGCAAACGAGAGCACAGCCGAGGATACGGAATTGACAATGGACTGAATGTAGGAAGAGATATTCGACATAAACTCGGTCAGGCTGTCCGCCAGTCCGGGAGAAATGCCGTTTAGCACGTCCTGCGCCTGCAAAATGGTTTCCTGCAAAATTTCATTCGCGCCTTCGAAATAAATCGGCGCACGGCTCCAGTACTCGACAAGCTGGCTGAACACCTGCAGGCCGATCACATAGACCAGGAGCAGCAATAGCAGCAGGAAAAGGGTGCTGGTGATCGTCGCCGCACCGATCCGGTTGATCTTCATGTTCCGGATCATGAGCCGATTCAAAGGCTCCAGCGATATGGCAATGACAATCGCCAGCAGAAACGGGGCTCCTACCGTAAACATCATGTATAACAAAAAGAGACCCAGGCTGATAAAAATCAGCTGTTTAATGGACATAGCGCTACTCCCCACCTCATCGTGTGTTCCGGTTCATATCCTACTCCAAGCTTTCTTGCGGCTTACGGTGAATCATGACGCGGATTACCCTAAGGTCTGTAGCTTCCTCAACCTCAAAAGTCGTTCCGTTATAGGTGAGCTGTCTTCCGATAACCGGCTTGCCTTCAAGCTCTCTGAACAGCCATCCTCCGATGGAGTCCACGGTCTCTTCCTCGATGACCACACCGGTCAAATCGTTCACTTCTTCAATCAGCATCCGGCCGTTGACAGAATAATAGTCGTCATAGATTTCGATCTCTGGCCGTTCGTCTTCAAACTCATCATGAAGATCCCCGACGATCTCCTCAACGATCTTCTCGACGGTCAGAATGCCTGCGGTTCCTCCGTATTCGTCCACCACAAGGGCCATCTGTTCATGCCGGTCCTGCATCAACCGAAGCACCTGGCTGATCTCCATCGTCCCCGGCACGTCCAGAATCGGCCTGACAATCGAGGCCAGATCCCCTTGCTTCTCTGGCGAAGCAAGCAGGAAATCAGTGATGTGCACAAATCCGATAATCCGGTCCTTATTGTCCGTAGCAACGGGATAACGGGAATGCTTCGTCTTGCTGATGATGCGTAGATTCTCCTCCACGGAATCATTCGTGAACAGACAGTCTACATCCGTCCGGGGAAGCATAATCTCCCTTGCGCGCAGATCGGCAAAATCAAACAGGTTGTCCATCAGCTTCATTTCGTTCTGATCAATCACCCCGCTCTTCGCGCTCTCGCTCATCAAGATTCGGATTTCTTCCTCGGAATGCGCACCCTCGGCTTCCGATACCGGCCTTACGCGCAGCAGTCGCAGCACCCCGTTGGCCGATACGTTGAGCAGCCAGATGACCGGAAGAAACAAACGATAGAACCATAGGAGCGGAGCCGACAGCAGAAGGGCTGTTCGCTCCGTTCTCTGAATGGCCAGCGACTTGGGAGCAAGCTCTCCTAACACAATATGCAGAAAGGTAATGATACAGAAGCCGACCACAACGGAAATCGTTGTAATGAGCCGCCCGTCAGTGTAACCCATGCTGTGCATGAGCGGTGCGATCAGCAGTCGGGAAATCGCCGGCTCCCCGATCCAGCCAAGCCCGAGCGAGGTGAGCGTAATCCCGAGCTGCGTTGCCGACAAATAGGCATCCAGCTTGCGGTTCACTTTAAGAGCGAAGCCCGCCAGCAGGTTGCCCTCGCTCACAAGCTGGGTCAATCGGGACTGACGCATCTTGACGAGGGAAAACTCAGCAGCCACAAATACGCCATTCAACAGGACAAGCATAAATACCAAGAATAAATTCAAAATCAGTTTCCCGACCTCAAATTCCATGGTGGTACGCCTTCTTTCCGGATTCTAGTTCGTCATCGCTGTCCTCGATTTAAAGTCTACGCCCTGATAATACATATCCGCTACCAGCAGATTAGGTCCGCAGCAATTCGCCGCATCGCAATGACAGTTGACCGTCTGGTTCAGCGGATGGCCGGTTAACCACGAGGCAAAGATGTCATCCAGCCTCTGTTCTTTAATATTACCAAATGGAGGAATGTCTGCAAAATCCGTCACATATACGTCCCCGGAGAACAGATTCACATTGACCCGGTTGCGGCCGTCAGGATCGTTACGGACGGTCACATTGGGCTCTTTCCACAAGCGGCGGATCAGATCCAGGTCGCTGTCATCCGAGCTGCAGGCAAAGAACGGGAGCGTGCCGAACAGCATCCATATGTCCGGATTGCGGGCATCCAGCAAACGATGGATCGCCGCTTTCATATCAGCCAGCGGCAGCACCGGCAGCGTGGATGCAAAGTTCGAAGCATACATCGGATGCACCTCATGGCGCTTGCAGCCCATTTGGTCGATGAGGCGGTGGATGCCATCCAGCTTCGTATGGGTGCGGTAATTGATCATGGATTCGGCGGAAATAAACATCCCGGCCGCACTCAGTTGTTCCGCATTGCGGATCATCGTCTCATACAGACGGTAGGCTGCCTCTTTCGGAACGGGGTGCGGGCTGTTCTTGAAGCCCACTTCATAGAAATCGTCCCCGTTTAAATAGTTGAATGATATATGCATCACATCAAGATAGGGCAGCATCTTCTCGTATCTTCCCAGATCGAGCGTCAGATTGGAGTTGATCTGGGTCCGGATCCCACGCTCCCGGGCATATTTAAGCAGGGGCACGATGACGTTGTCCACCGTTTTTCCCAGAAACGCCGGTTCCCCGCCGGTCAGACTGATCGTCTGCAAATGCTCCACTTCATCCAGCCGCTTCAGCATCATATCCAGCGGAAGCATCGGCGCCTCCTTCATGACGAGCATATCGCCCACCGCACAATGCTCGCAGCGCATATTGCACAGATGGGTCACCGTCATCTCCACGCTTGTCAGCACATGTCTGCCATGCTCGCGCAGTGAAGTGATTGGATCCCAGGGATCGTAGCTCGGAGAGAGCGGGATGAGGCTGGACTGTACAGGACGTGCCGTATAACTCATGTATTTTCACCTTATTTCTTTGAATTACCGATTTCAATCAGCACAAATGATATTTGCGCCTACGGTTTGATCATATCCATCGTATGATTATAACATACCCGGTTGAAGCCGTACTGCCACTTCGATCACGTTTTTCGATCCAGATCCCGGCTGTCTTGGTCCGGCATCGATGGGTCGATCGATGACTTCACTCGCTTCCGGGAAGCAAACATCCATCCGGGGCTCCACCAGTTGGCCCGGCCCAACAGCTTCATAAAGGCCGGAACGAGCAAAATCCGAATCAAAGTAGCGTCGAGCAGGACAGCGGCCGTCAAGCCGAGTCCGATCGCTTTCATGACCTCGTTGTCTGTGAACAGGAAGGCGCCTACGACCACGGACAGAATGAGCGCTGCTCCCGTAATCAACCCGCCGGTGTTCTCCAGGCCTTCAATCGTGCTCCGGTCATTGTCCCCGGTCCGCACATAGCTTTCCATGATCCGCGACAGCAGCATCACCTCATAATCCATCGAGATCCCGAATACCACGCAGAAGATAAGAATCGGCAGCAGCGCAAACAGCGATCCGGTATACGTTACCCCCAGCCACTCAGCGCCAACGCCCTCCTGAAATACCCAGGCGACCACGCCCAGGCCTGCGCCCAGACTAAGCACGTTCATCAGGCTCGCTTTGAGCGGAAGGAGAGTGGACCGGAAAGCAACACACAATATGATATAGGTAGCCAGAAACACGAATACCAGCACGGCTAGAGAATCACGGCTGATCGTTTGTATGATATCGTATTTATAAGCGGGATTACCGGTAACGTAGGTGGACAAGCCGTCCATCTCGATCCCCCGAAGGGCTTCAACCAGCTCTGTCGTTGACGGGTGCAGCTCTCCATGCTCCGGAACGACCGCCACAATGGCCATATTGCCGCGCACCACCCGGTACTGCTCCAGCTGCTCCCGGATATCCGCCTGCGCAAGGAGACGCATGACTTCATCCATCGACCCGCGCCCGATGCTGAGATAGCTTTCGACACGTCTTGCGTCAGGGAGCTGTCTCACTTCATCCATATAGGTCTTCAGCAGCTCGATGCTGCTGGGATCATCATAGGGTGCGGGCAGCTCGACAGCAATCATGATCGGACCGAGCTCGCGGCTGTTATAGGCCTGCATCAGCAGCTCTTGCCCGTAACGGGATTCATAAGCCGGTGGCAGCACCTCGGCATCGGGAATCGTCAAGCTCAAATTTTTCAATGGCAGCATGGCCCCCAGCAGCACCAGGATGACGGCAATCGATACACTTACAGGACGCGCCATCACAAAGCCGGCGATTGTATTCCACAGGCCGGACGAAGCGCCCGCTCCGCGCTTGCGTGCAGGCAGGACGGGCAGCGCATGGATTCGCCTGCCCAGCATGCCGAGCAGCCCCAGCAGAAGCGTATTCGCAGCCAGCACCGACACCAGTACAACGGTAATGCCTCCGATGCTGAAGGAACGAAAGATCGGCAGGTCGATAAAACCCATGGCCACAAATCCGATCAGCACGGCCGTCCCGGAAAATATGACCGCTTTTCCCGCAGTGGCACAGACGATCCCGACGGCGTGAGCCGGGTCAGCGCCGCGGTCGATCTCTTCCCGGAACCGGCTGACGACCAGCAGCGCATAATCAATGCCGACAGCAAGCCCGAGCATGGTGACAACATTCGGCAGGAAATTGCTGATGGTGCCATCCACCAGGGCCGGGAAATAAAGGGCGCCCATTGTCACAATCACGCTCGTCACGCCGACGATGAGCGGCAAGAGTGCGGCGGTCACATTCCGGAACACCAGCAGCAGGATGATAAGCGCTGCCGGGATGCCGATCAGTTCGGCGCGGATAATATCACTCTTGATCGCCTCGTTCATATCCGCAAACACCGCGGTGCTGCCTGTCACATAGACATCGGCGCCCGGAATGTCCGGAATCGCACTGCGGATCGTCTCGTACTGGGCAAGCGCCTCCGATGCTTCCATATCCAAATATACTTTCGCTGAAACGATATGATTCTCTCCGGCATCATGCGTCGCCAAATTCCAGTACATGGATCTGACATAGGAGCTGGACGCAAACGGCGCAAGCTCGTCCATCAGCCGCCGCTGGGCCGTCCCTGTCGTCAAATTGTCGCCATTGTTGCTGACAATGACGATATCGAGAATGGCCGAGGATAGGTCCAGGCCCTCCTCAAGCTTCGTAATGGCGATCTGGGAAGGGGAACTTTCGGAGGTAAAACCGTTGTGCTGCAGCAATGCAGGCAGCTTGAACGCGAGCGGAAGCAGCGCCAGAAACAGAATCAGCCATACCGCAGCAATGGCTCGGCGAAAGCGGAACACCATTCGCCCCCATATGTAGAGCTTTGAGTCACGGCCATTATGCTTCACGGTCTAACCTCCTTGCAGTTATATCGATTGTGTCTGGTTGTCTCCAATACCGGCGATCATCTTCGTCAGACTTTCCGACAAGTCCAGCTCATATGGCGGAGTCACCGGCTGTCCTTCAGAATCCGTCAAAATTCGCACCACAGGCCGATGAGGAACATGAGGATGAATCCGGGATACCACCCCGGTCTCCCCTGTGTGAAGCCTCACCGTCAGGCCGACAGGATAGATCGCCACCCTGTCCCGAAACAAGGCAAGAAACGGCTGCTCGTAGAGCGTGCCTGAACCGGTATACATGACCTCCACCGCTTCATGTGGAAGCATCGCCGGCTTATATACCCGCCTGGATACCATGGCATCATAGGAATCGACGATGCCGATCCACTTGGCATAATCATGGATATCGTCACCCTTCAGCCCCCGCGGGTACCCGCTGCCATCCAGCCGCTCATGATGCTGCAGGGCGCAATGGGCCGACAGGAGAGGAATGTTCGGTTCATCCTTCAATATTTTAAAGCCGATCTCGGTATGCCGCTGGATCTCGCGGAACTCTTCCTTGCTTAAAGCGCCGGGGCGGTTAAGCAGCTCAGGCGGCGTTCTCGTCTTGCCGATGTCATGCAGCAGCGCCCCCAGCCCCAGCACCTTCAATTCATCCTTGCTGTAACCATACGAGATGCCGAGCACCATCGTATATAGGCACACATTCAAGGAGTGGCGGTACAAATTGTAATCATTCGTATGCATGTCGGTCAGCAGCACCATCGATTCTTGATGGCTTGCGATTTCATCCATAATCGAATCCATCAGTCCGCCAAAGGTTTTTCCCAAATGAAGAAAGCTCCCTTTCAAATGGCTCTGGCTCTCCAGATTTCTGAAGCTGGACTGGATCGAGCGGATCGCTTTGAGCCGCGTCTCTTCCGAGACCAGCTCAGGGATGACGATATCCTCCGTCAGCTTGTCCTTGATGTATACGTATCCGAGGTCCATCCCTTGCAGGCGGCGAATCATTCCCTCCGACAGCTTTACACCCTCCGCAAGCAGCACCAAACCGTCACTGTTGTATATATTTCTCGCAAGAATCATTCCCGGGCTCAGTAATTTAACAGGTATAAGACGCAAACCGTCACTTCCTCTGCAGTCATTCAATGAATGGGAGCCTAAACCATTTATCCAAATGGAAGAAGCATTCCGTAAGGTAAAACTCATCCTGCTGCCTGTGAAGGAGAACAGGATTTAATGCATAATAAAGAGCCAGAACAGTGCGGCAAGAACAAATCGGTAAATCGCAAAATGAGTTAACCGGATCCTTTGAATCAGTCTCATAAAGACAAGCACTACGAAATAGGCCACAACAAAAGAAACGATAAACCCGACCGCAAACACGCCCAGCACATCGGAACTTAAATACCTGTATGAATCCAAAAGCTCATATCCTGATGCCGCGCACATGATCGGAATGGCGATCAGGAACGAAAAGTCCGCGGATGCCCGGTAGCTGACCCCGCTCAGCATCCCTCCGGCAATCGTGGAACCGGAACGGGAGAACCCGGGCCAAAACACCGATATAATCTGATAAAGACCGATCATCAAGGCCTGCTTGTAGCTGAGATCATCCAGCTCATGCGCCGTGATCTGCGCTTTATGTTTATTGTACCATTCGGAAAATATCATAAAAATGCCTCCGGCCACAAGCGCATATAATACGGTCTGGACGTGAAACAGGCTTTTGATGAAATCTCTCGCAAAAAATGCTACAACAAGCGCGGGTGCAATGCCGAGAAAGACATGCAGCAGATCCAGTCTTTTCTTCTTCGGCGAGCGCTTGGACAGCGGCTCAACCCGCGTCCAGCCGAGCAGATCCAGAATCCGGCGCCAATAGACGAGCGCAATGGCAAGAATGGCCCCTAGCTGTATCACGACCTCGAACGTTTTCATGACCGGTGTCTGATCGTCATATCCGAGCAGCTTCGTTGTCAATATCATGTGTCCTGTCGAGGACACCGGGATAAACTCCGTTAATCCCTCTACGATCCCTAGAATGATGGAGGTTATAAAATCCATATCGATCCCCTTCCTTCACCTTTGTCCTCCTATATGTATGCTTGGACAATGGAAGTTAGTCATGGGATCGGGTAGGCTCATCCGCCGCTTCAGGATCAATCAAGCCAGCGCGGAATCAGCGTTTGCTCCAGTGCGCCGGGACGGGACAGCTCATCGCGCAGCAGGTCCCTGATGAACTCCGGCAGCATGTATACCGTATCCTGGCCATGAGAAAGCGTCTCATAGCCGACCTTAAACGTGAACATATCCAGAGTGCCTACCGTGTATTCCCTGCTCCGGTCGAGCGGCTCGCCCTGGACGGTGATTTTCGAGATTTTGCGATAAGGCTCGGCGCTGGCATCATACCGGATCTCCATGCCGTCAACGGCCAATGCACCCAAAATGTAGCCGCGGAATCCGAATCCGAAAATCTTCTTCCCGCTGAATTCCTCCAGCAAGCTCTCCTCCAGCGCCTGCACGAGATCGGAGCCTGACAATTTAATGATGCACGGGTTAATGGGAGACGGGCACAGCGCATGCAGCATGCCCGTGCTGATCTCCCCTCCGGGCAAGGGACCGAGCAATTGACCGGCATTGACAACCGACAGCTGAGCCCCCGTATGGCGGCGTACCGCCTGAGCCAGCAGGTTCGCAAACGGAGATTCCCGCTCATAATGGATCGGAAGATCACGGGCTGTGACAGCGATCGTCTCGGACAGCGTCTCCTCAGCCCGCTGGCGATGGCGGATAATGGCATGTTCGACCTCCGGCTCCAGCAGCTCGTGGGTCACCGACAGCAGACGGCCTTCCTTACAGTCAAACGGTTCAGAGCGTGTCTTCCGCTCGAGGACAATTTTCCCGACATAGGCTCCGAATTTTCCAGCGGCGCAGACGGCCGTACGCTCGATGATCAGCGGCTCTTCCAGCACATGATGGGTATGACCGCCGAGAATTACATCGATGCCGTCCACATTCTCCGCAAGGCGCTTATCTATGGTTAATCCCAAATGAGATAATACGATAATGAGATCTGTCTTGTCCCGCAGCTCCCTGACCTGTTCAGCGATGGCCTGCTCTGGCTCCAAGGCATCCCAGCCAAGCAGCTGGTAAAAGCCGGAGAAAGCGGCGGTGGCGCCAATGATGCCGATCGTTATTCCGCCTTTCTCAAGGAGAATATACGGTTTCATCCAAGGTGGAGGGGTCCCTGTCCCCGTTTCGAGAATATTGCAGCATACAACAGGGCATTGAAGCCCGGCATAAATGGTGCCAAGCGTTTCCGGAGGAATGGTCAGACCTTCGTTGTTGCCGATGGTGATGGCATCGTATCCCGTCAGGTTAAGCACATCCACATTGGCCTGCCCCATCGTGCCCTCCGTTTCCGCAGCTGCACGATCCATATGATCGCCAACATCGAGGACGAGAACATGCTCCTGTCCGGCTGCCTCTTTTTCCCGGGAAATGATCGCCGCCACACTGCTCATCGTTTCAAAGTGACTGTGGATATCGTTCGTATGCAGAATCGTAAGCTTCTGTCTGCCGCTTTCCGCTTGCAAGATGACGGCCCCCTCTCTATCGTCGTTCAGCGTTTTTTCGTCCTTTTAGCATAACATTTTAACGGAGATTATGGTATATTGAGCCCATAAGAAATCAGAGGTGAAACAACAATGACAACTCCCTTGCATGTATTCCTATTCGCAGGACTGGCCGATCGCATCGGCTCCTCCTCGATCACTATGAACATCCCGCAATTGCCCGTGTCCGCCGGTGAGCTGAAGCAGCTGCTGAGCGAGGCATATCCTGACGCCGCCTCCCTGATTGCCGCCTCTTTTGTCGCTGTCAATCAAGAATATGCCCCGGCGGACCTTCTGATCCATGAAGGGGATGAAGTTGCGCTGATTCCGCCGGTATCCGGCGGGGATGGCCTTGGAGATCGAGCTGGTGCAAGCACGATGGCGACTGAGGATGGCATGTGCTTGATTACCAGCGAAAGTCTCTCCGTAGAAGACACACTTTCCAAGGTGCTGCATCCCGACCATGGCGCTTCCTTGTCTTTTGTAGGCACGACTCGAGAATTAACAGGAGAGAGAAGAACGGTGACGCTGGAATACGACGCCTATATTCCGATGGCTCTTAAGGAACTCGACAAAATACGTCAAAATATTGCAAAGAAGTGGCCGCCAAGCTTATGTGCCATTTCGCACCGGATCGGAACGGTTGGCATCGGCGAAATCAGCGTAGTTATCGCGGTTTCTTCGCCACATCGGGCCGATTGCTATGAGGCCAGCCGCTACGCTATTGAGGAACTGAAACGCACGGTTCCGATATGGAAACGTGAGATCTGGGACGACGGTTCGGAGTGGAAAGGTGCGCAGACAGGGACTTGGGACCCATCAAATTAGATAATTGGTTACGTTTTACGTTGAAAATCCATCTTTTACTTGCTAATATGAGTTTAATTACATTGATTTAACAATTAATTTAATGAGGTAAGAGGTGCTGTCATTTTGAAAGTTCATGTCTCGGATCTGATACCAGGCGATCAAATAGAGCAGGATGCTTTCAACAGTCATGGTGTACATATTCTACGAAAAGGAACCGCCCTTCGTACACAAGATATAGCGAAGCTGTTACAGCATAATATCGATTTCATTGAAATTGCACCGCGGGAGGAACAATCCAGCATCGCTTATGAAGCTCCATCAGAGTCTCAGGATCTGGTCGACAAGGTGACATCTCAATATGAATTGGCATTCGAGGGATGCGAAGCATTGTTCTCAGAGGCTCTGCAGACTGGCAGCTTTGATGAAGTCGTGGCTGAGGAATCCTTCCGGCCTCTGGCTCATACCATTAGCAAGCATAAAGATGCCGTCTCTCTTCTGCTGATGTTTAATAGCGATGATGATTATACCTACAGACATTCCATCCAGGTTGGCATGCTCTCCTATTATATTGCCACCTGGCTCGGCTACTCCGAAGAGGAAGCCTATGACATCGGCAAAGCCGGTTATCTTCACGATATCGGCAAATGCAAAATTCCGAAAGAAATCTTGGAGAAGCCCGGCAAGCTGACAAAGGAAGAATTCGAAACGGTGAAGCTTCATACGGTCTACGGCTATGAGTTGATCAGAGAATCGACCGATAACGAAGCCATTGCGCTCGCTGCACTTCAGCATCATGAGCGTATGGACGGCTCGGGGTATCCCCAGCGCCTGTACGAAGATGAGATCCACCCTTACTCGCAAATTTGTGCCGTTGCCGACGTGTACAGCGCTATGACGACCACACGGGTCTATCAGTCAAGACAGTCCATGCTTACCGCGCTGCGTGAATTACACCGCCTAAGCTTCGGAAAGCTTAGTGCCAAGCCGACTCATGCGTTTATTGAGCAGATGCTGCCGAATTTCATTGGCAAAAAGGTGCTGCTCACAACAGGCGAACAGGGAACGATTGTGATGAATAATCCGTCCAACTATTTCCGCCCGCTGGTTCAGGTTGGATCGCGATTCATTGATTTATCCAGGGAGTCCGAAGACGAAACCGCTATCAGGGACATTTTGCAAATTTAAGGTTAGGCTGATCTGCGGTGACTTCATTTCGTGCTGGCTATTATCCGTTTCTTATATCAACCGGCCCCCAGGCTAAAGCATCCCGTACATGCATGATGTGACGGGATGCTTTTTTATATCGTATAAGCCACTCATCCGGAGTCATCATCCCCTTTAATCCCCCACGTATCCCTCATAGGAAATCTACGGCACGCGAGGACCAGCTATGTATGTATAATGCAGCGCTTACTTAGTTACACTTTAGGAAAATATCGCAGAAACTGTATCCGCACAGGTGGTGGAATAAAAAAAGAAGGCGAACTGTGAAGTTCGCCTTCTGTCATTTAACATCGGTTGGCACCAGCAGAACTTAACCGATGGAGCCTTCCATCTCAAACTTGATGAGACGGTTCATCTCAACCGCATATTCCATCGGCAGTTCTTTCGTGAACGGCTCGATAAAGCCCATAACGATCATTTGCGTCGCTTC
Organism: Paenibacillus sp. 7541; assembly: GCF_002276395.1. Lineage (NCBI taxonomy): Bacteria > Bacillati > Bacillota > Bacilli > Caryophanales > Paenibacillaceae > Paenibacillus > Paenibacillus sp. 7541. The sequence goes on from NZ_NQLZ01000038.1 coordinate 35,888, forward strand.
TGCTTCGCTCAGACCACGGCTCATGAGATAGAACAATTGATCCTCTGACACCTTGGATACGGTGGCCTCATGCTCAAGCGTAATGTTGTCATTCTTGATCTCGTTGTACGGAATGGTATCCGAGGTCGACTCGTTATCCAGAATCAACGTGTCACACTTGATGTTCGCTTTCGCGCCTTCCGCATTGCGTCCGAAGGAAGCAAGTCCGCGATAAGTTACTTTACCGCCATGCTTACTGATCGATTTCGATACGATCGTAGACGTTGTGTCCGGAGCCAGGTGAATCATTTTCGCCCCTGCATCCTGATGCTGGCCTTTGCCCGCAACAGCGATGGACAGTACGCTTCCTTTCGCCCCGCGGCCCTTCAGTACTACCGCAGGATATTTCATCGTCAGCTTCGAACCGATGTTGCCATCGACCCATTCCATCGTTGCATTCTCTTCAGCAACTGCGCGCTTGGTTACCAGGTTGTAAATGTTTGGCGCCCAGTTCTGGATGGTGGTGTAACGAACGCGGGCATTTTTCTTACAGATAATCTCAACGACCGCGCTGTGAAGCGAGTTCGTGCTGTAGATTGGAGCGGTACAGCCCTCTACATAGTGCACAAAGCTGTCTTCGTCAGCGATGATCAGGGTACGCTCGAATTGTCCCATGTTCTCGGAGTTAATGCGGAAATACGCCTGAAGCGGAATTTCACATTTCACACCTTTAGGAACATAGATGAAGCTGCCGCCGGACCATACTGCACTGTTCAGTGCCGCAAACTTGTTGTCTGCTGGCGGTACCACAGTTGCGAAGTACTCTCTGAAGATTTCAGGATGCTCTTTCAGCGCGGTGTCGGTATCCATGAAGATAACGCCCTGATCCTCAAGATCCTTCTGCATGTTGTGGTAAACAACCTCGGATTCATACTGCGCGGATACACCCGCCAGGAACTTCTGCTCGGCTTCAGGAATCCCCAGTTTATCAAAGGTTTCCTTAATTTCGGCAGGCACTTCCTCCCAAGTCTTTCCTTGCTTCTCAGAAGGTCTTACATAATACTGGATGTCATTGAAGTCCAGCTCGTCGAGATCGCCGCCCCAACGCGGAACCGCCATTTTCTCAAACTGTTCAAGCGACTTCAGACGGAAGTCCAGCATCCATTCAGGTTCTCCCTTAATGCGGGAAATTTCAGTGACAACTTCCCGTGTCAAGCCTTTGCCGGTCTGGAACACAGCCTTATGCTCGTCACGGAAACCATATTTATACTCTTCCAATTCAGGTGCTTTTTTAGCCACTAATCTTACCTCCCTATCGTAATATTACTGCTCTGATTCAATTCCTTTTCGCAGTGCGTTCCACGCCAGTGTTGCACACTTGATGCGCGCAGGAAACTTATTTACACCGGATAGGGCTTCAATATCCTCATATTCTTCAAACTCCACAGGTTCCCCCTGCATCAGAGCAGAGAATCGGGATGCAAGCTCAAGCGCTTCTCCGAGAGATTTGCCTTTGACGGCGTCTGTCATCATCGAAGCCGACGACATGCTGATGGAGCATCCTTCGCCTGTGTACATGGCATCGCTCACCACGCCATGATCAATCTTCAGCTGCAAGGAGATCCGGTCGCCGCAGGTCGGATTGTTCAGATCCACCGTAACGGCATCGTCTTCAAATTTCCCGCGATTTCGCGGATTTTTATAATGATCCATTATGACACGTCTATATAAATCGTCAAGTTGCATCGCCAAAATACTCCTTTGTCTGGATTAAGGCGCTCACTAATCGATCGATGTCCTCTTCTGTATTATACAGATAAAAGCTGGCCCGTGCTGTAGAACTTTCCTTGAGCCAGCGCATCAGCGGCTGACAGCAGTGGTGTCCTGCCCGAATAGCGATACCTTGCGCATCCAGTACCGTAGCGACATCATGCGGATGAACATCTCCGAGGTTAAAAGTAACGAGACCCACCTTCCGCTCGCGCGGGCCGTGCAGCCGAATCCCTTCGATTTCGGACAAGCGGTTCATCGCATATGCCGCCAGCTTCGTCTCATGCTGTTCGATCGCATCCAGACCGATCTCTTCAAGGAAATCAATGGCAGCTCCCAGGCCAACAGCACCTGCGATAATCGGCGTGCCTCCCTCAAACTTCCAAGGGAGCTCCTTCCAATTGGACTCATACAAACCGACATCGTTAATCATCTCGCCGCCGAATTCAATCGGCTCCATGCGATTCAGCAGCTCCTTCTTCCCGTACAGTGCACCGATGCCGGTTGGAGCACACATCTTATGCCCGGAAAAGGCATAAAAATCAATTCCAAGCTCCTGCACATCCACCTTCATATGCGGAGTGCTCTGCGCTCCGTCAACCACGATCACCGCTCCATGACGATGCGCAATCTCGGCAATCTGCTTCACGGGATGAACAACGCCCATCACATTGGACACATAGGCGATCGCCACGAGCTTCGTCCGGTCAGTAACCGTCTGTTCCACATCTTCTACCCGGATCGTTCCGTCCGGTTGAAGCGGGATATATTTCAGTGTGGCGCCAGTCGCGAGCGCGGCCTGCTGCCACGGAATGAGATTGCTGTGATGCTCCATTTCGGTCAAGACGATTTCATCGCCTGGACCACAAACCGAGCGTGCGTAGGACGAGGCGACCAAATTCAAGCCAACCGTAGTCCCTCGATTGAAAATAATCTGCTCAGCGCTTTCGGCATTAATAAAACGGGCGACCTTCTCCCGGGCCCCTTCATAGGCATCCGTTGCACGGCTGCCCAGCGTGTGTACGCCGCGGTGCACATTCGAGTTCTCCCACTCATAATAGCGCTTGACCGCATCGATAACCTGCCGCGGCTTCTGGGAAGTCGCGGCGTTATCGAGATACACCAGCGGATGTCCGTTGATCTCCTGATGAAGGATCGGGAACCATTCACGGACGGATGAAGGTATCATTGTCCCAGCTTCCTTTCAACAAGCCCTTGAAGCTGGTCACGGAGACCTTCAAGCGGAATTTCGCTGACAACCGGAGCCAGGAAGCCGTAGATGATCAGCGATTCTGCAACACGGCGGGAAATGCCGCGCGACATCAGGTAGTGGATTTGCTCCTGGTTAACCTGACCGACAGAAGCCGCGTGTCCTGCCGTCACATCATCCTCATCAATGAGCAGGATCGGGTTGGCGTCACCGCGCGCTTTCGGGCTCAGCATGAGCACGCGTTCGGTCTGCTGACCGTCAGCTTTCGTAGCGCCCTTCTCGATTTTGGTGATCCCGTTAATGATCGCCTGGGCTTCTTCCCTCATGACGGCACGGGTAATCATCTGAGAAGCGGAGCTTTTTCCGAAATGCTTCGCCTGTGTTGTATAGTTAATCTTCTGAGAACCGGAACCTACTGCGATGACTTTGGCATCCGAAGTGGAGCCGTTCCCTTTCAGAATGCTCATCGTATCGCTCGCGGTATCGCCGTCGTTCATCTCGCCAACGATCCATTCGATGGAGGCGTCGTTGTCGATCACAGCGCGACGGAATGTCACATCAGTTGCACCTTCAGCCAGCTGGTGAACGGTCGCGTAACGGACCTTCGCTCCGTTCTTGACAAATACCTCAACCGCTCCGTTGTGTGTGATAGGCGCAGACAGCGAATCCGAAACATAGTTGTCCACGTACGTAACCTGGCTGTTCGCTTCGGCTACAACGAGCACATGCGGCGCAAACGTTGCTTCCGCATCATCAACGAGGAAGATGGCCTGAAGCGGTGCATCCACCTCGACATTTTTAGGCACATACAGAAACACTCCGCCGTTCCAGAGCGCGGCATGCAGTGCAGCCATGCTGTGCTCGTCACGCTTCACAGCTTGATGCAGATACGGTTTCACCAGATCAGCATGCTCTCTGACCGCCGTCTGAAGATCTGTGAAAATGACGCCTTTCGCGGCCAGCTCTGGCGAGAGGCTCGCATGAACCGCACCCGAGTTGCGCTGAATGACCAGGCCGCCTTCTCTGGAGCCTGCCACCAGCTTCGCAACATGCTCCGGCAGATCGTCAAGCGAAGCAAGTGAAGCGCCCTCCTTGAATTGACCGTAGCTGTTAATCGCCCATTTCTCGATGCGTTGCTTCTCCAGCTTCGGCAGCTCAAGCTGTCCGGCCAGCTCAAGCGATTCCAGTCTGCTCTCAGTAAGCCATGCTGGCTCCTGCTTGCTTGCGGACAAAGCTTTCAAAGCTTCAGCGTTGACCGGAAGAATGGTTTGTGTAGTCATATCGTTTCCTCCTCCCGTCTATTTACGCTTCTTGTCCTACAGTTTCGTCTGTAATGCCCAGCTCTTCCTTGATCCAGTCGTATCCGTCCGCTTCCAGACGCTCAGCCAGCTCAGGACCGCCGGACTTCACGATGCGTCCTTGCATCATGACGTGCACATAATCTGGTGTAATATAGTTAAGCAACCGCTGATAGTGGGTAATAATCAGAAAACCGCGTTCTTCGGATTTCATCGCATTCACACCGTTAGCTACGATTCTCAGTGCGTCGATATCCAGACCGGAGTCGATTTCGTCCAGTACGACAATTTTCGGATCCAGCATCAGCATTTGCAGAATTTCGTTCCGCTTCTTCTCACCGCCGGAGAAGCCTTCATTAAGGTAACGGTGAGCGAACTCCGGGTTCATCTCCAGTTCCTTCATCTTGGTCTCCATCTGGCGGATAAACTTAATGAGGGAAATTTCGTTGCCTTCGCCGCGGCGTGCGTTGATTGCACTGCGCAGGAAGTCGGAATTTGTCACACCGGCGATCTCGCTCGGATATTGCATTGCCAGGAACAGGCCAGCGCGAGCGCGCTCATCCACTTCCATGTCGAGTACGTCTTCGCCATTCAGCGTTACACTGCCGTCAGTTACTTCATATTTTGGATGTCCCATAAGCGCGGATGCCAGCGTACTTTTACCAGTACCGTTCGGTCCCATAACCGCATGAACTTCTCCGCCTTTAATCTCCAGGTCGATTCCTTTCAAAATCTCTTTCCCTTCGATTGTTGCTTTCAATCCTTCAATGACAAACTTTGTTGACATGTTCGATTCCCTCCGTCGAATAGTTAGTATAGTGTGTCCTCAATTATGATAACAGGATTGGACGCCCTGATTTCATCCATATAGAACAATTACTTGTTTGTAATTATTCTAAACTGATTCTCACTGATTCTCAAGCCATTTTATAATAAAAAGTGACGTATTTCAACCGGACAAGCCGCTAACAGGGCAGGCGGCGGACTTTGCGAAATAAGAGAAACAGACCTGACCGTCCCCGGCCAGGCCTGTGATCAGGCAGCAGGATTGCTCTCCCTTGGAGCTTACCCCAAGAATGAACGAAGCATCCACATATGCTTTTCAAAGTCTGCTTTAAATCCTGTTAACATATCTGCAGTCGGAGCATCTCCGGCTTCTTCCGCCATATCGATGCCTTCCTGCAGCTCTTCCGCCACCGTAGCAAAGTCCTCGATCAGCGTTTGCACCATTTTGCGGGCATCCTCTTTGCCGGACGCTTCCTGAACGGTCGCAAGGTCCAGATAGTCCTTCATCGTGGAAGCCGGTTTGGCTTTCAGGGCCAGCATGCGCTCAGCAACCTCGTCCATTTTCAGCGTGACCTCATTATACAATTCCTCAAATTTCTCATGCAAAGCATAGAACTGCTCACCGGTTACGTACCAGTGGTAATGATGGAGCTTCACATACAGCACGTTCAAGTTAGCCACCTGCTGATTCAGCAGCTGTTCAATTCCCGAGCTTTTGGTTTTGCCTGCCGATTTGTTCGAAGAAGCTTTCGCCATGGTTTATCCCTTCCTTTTTATAAAGTGGTACATCCCTACTCGCAGAATGAAGGTTCAGCGGCCAGGGATTGCTCACGATATTCTTCCCGGCGCCCGAAGTCTATTTCCTGATCGTTCCTTACATGCCGAGAGTCTAATTATAGCATACCCGTTCGCCAATGTTTCGAATCAAAGCGCATCCATTCGCCAATATCCAAAAAAATATACAAAAACCGCGAAAAAACGTTATACTACTAATACCAAGCACATAAGTTGGCTTTAATTTCTTCTATCATATTTGGGGGTGACAGTTTATGTCTGCATATCATCCGCTCACCGCGGAAGAAGCTATACAGCTGGCCAAAAGTTTACCGGGCCGTTTCCCGGATCAAGCCGAACTTGAATGCCGGGAAATCGGCGATGGAAATTTGAATCTGGTGTTTCATGTCACCGCCAAGCATTCGGATCACAGCCTCATTATTAAACAGGCGGTTCCTTATGCCAAAGTCGTCGGTGAATCCTGGCCGCTATCGCTTGACCGGGCTCGCATCGAACGCGAGGCGCTCGAAATGGAGCATTCACTCTGCCCGGCTCTCGTTCCCGAAGTGTACGGTTATTCGGACGAGATGGCATACACGATCATGGAGGATCTGAGCGAATATACGATTATGCGCAAAGGTCTGATTGAAGGAAACAGCTATCCGAAGTTTGCGGAGCATATCGGCGAATTCCTTGCCAGAACCTTGTTCTATACTTCCGATCTCGGCATGAACCAGCAGAAGAAGAAGGAGCTTGCCGGACGCTTCATAAATCCGGATCTGTGCAAGATTACAGAGGATCTGATCTTCGAGGATCCTTACCGGGATTCTCCGAACAACAGCTACCCGGACAGCATCGCAGATGAAGCCGAGGCGCTGCGCGGCGATACCGAATTGCATTTTGAAGTGACGCTGCTGCGGCACAAGTTCCTCACGCAAGGACAAGCCCTTCTCCATGGGGATCTCCATACCGGAAGCATCTTCGTAAGGGCGGAGTCCACCAAGGTGATCGATCCGGAGTTTGCCTTCTTCGGCCCGATGGGCTTCGATATCGGGGCAGTTATCGGCAATCTGCTATTGAACTACGCCGCCACACCGGGCTGGGCTGCCGATCCGAAAGCGCAGCAGCTCCGGGAGCAGCGGCTTGTGCAGATGTCGCAGGATGTATGGAACCATTATGAGCGGAACTTCCGGCAGCTATGGAATGCAGACCTGCTGGATGAAATGTCCCGCACGCCGGGGTATCAGGATCATTACGTCCTGCAGGTGCTGCAGGATGCCGCAGGCTATGCAGGCTGCAAAATGATCCGCCGTATCGTCGGTTTGTCCCACGTTATCGATATTGATACCATTGCAGACGCTACCGCCAGGGAAGCGGCACAGCGCAAGGCGCTGGCCATCGGTAAAAATCTCGTTCGTCATCATCGCAGTATCAAGTCCATCGATGATGTGATTGAACTCGTTAAACAAGCATCAGGAAATGAGGTTTCGATATGAGCTATACATCTGCAGGCCAGACCCACACCTATGAACCTTTAAGCTCCGTCTCCTGGGGCGGCGACCATCTGATTCTGCTGGATCAGCGCCTGCTGCCTGAGGACATCGTTTATCTCAAGCTGTACACCCCCGAGGAAGTATGGGAAGGCATCCATTCCATGAAGGTCAGGGGAGCTCCTGCAATCGGGATAGCCGCTGCCTTCGGCGTCGTGCTCGGAGGCCTTCAATATGCCGGAGACCAGCCTGGCGAATGGCTGCAGCAGGTGCGGACCACATGCGATTACCTTGCTACATCGCGACCGACAGCCGTTAATCTGTTCTGGGCTCTGGACCGCATAAAGCTGACTGCCGAGAAGCTGGCCGAGACCCTATCGGACCGCACCGCCTTGAATGCTGCACTTCTGGCAGAGGCTGAAGCGATTCGCGCGGAAGACGAAGACGTCTGCCGCCGCATCGGAGAGAACGCTCTGCCGCTGTTCAAGGATGGCATGGGCATCCTTACGCACTGCAATGCGGGCGGTCTGGCTACGGCCAAGTACGGCACCGCGCTTGCACCGATGTACCTTGCCCACGAGCAGGGCATGAACATCAAGGTGTTCGCCGATGAGACAAGACCCGTGCTCCAGGGCGCCCGCCTGACGGCATTCGAGCTTCAGCAGGCCGGCATTGACGTCACCCTGCTCGCCGACAATATGGCAGCCATGGTCATGTCCAAGGGCTGGGTGCAGGCTGTCATCGTCGGCACGGATCGCGTAGCGGCCAACGGTGATGTCGCGAACAAGATCGGCACCTACGGCCTGGCCGTGCTGGCCAAGGCTCACGGCATCCCGTTCTATGTGGCCTGCCCGCTGTCTACCATCGATCTGAACACCAAGACCGGTGCGGATATTCCGATCGAGGAACGCCCGGCTGAAGAGATTACCGAAGGTTTTGGCAAGCGGACTGCACCTCATGGCGTCAAGGTCTACAACCCGGCCTTTGATGTAACGCCTAATGAATATGTAACGGCAATCATTACCGAAAAAGGCATGGTGCAGGCTCCATACAGCGAGAATCTCAAGAAGCTGTTCGAGTAGCGCCATTGCTGACCATTTCAGCGGCCAGCCGCTGCCGCGCTCCGGCTGGCTGCCAAGGATTGAAGCGTCATCTTGAACGCAGAATGATACCGTTATAAATAAAGAAGCCCTCCTTTGCTTAATCGCGGGTTATCCCGGCCATTAGTAAAGGAGTGGCTTTTTTTTGCGTATGCAGAACATAAAGCATTTCTTGACACAAGCCCCCGCAGCATTCTGCCACGTTGTATGGTTAGCTGCTGCGATGGCTGTTTCATTAATTCAGCTCCTGGATCTCTTCCAGCTTCAGCGCCAGCTGAAGCATCAGCTTCGTCTCCGGATCATCCAGCCTCAGTCCAAGCTCGCTGCGGATCCGTTCGAGCCGGTAGTTGACCGTGTTGTAATGCACGAACATCCGCTCCGCCGTTTCCTTCGCATTGCAGTTGCACTGGAAGTATGTCCGCAGCGTAGACAGCAGCGCTCCGCTTTGCCGCGTGTCCAGCTCCAGCAGCGGCTGCAGATACATCCGCTTGTATACCTCAAGTTCATCGCTTCCCTGAAGCCGGTAGAGCAGCAGGTAGAGGCCCAGATCGCCGAAGCGGACCACCGTATCGCTTAGGCGGCAGACGCTGCGAACTTCGGCTGCGCGTCTGGCATCCTTGTAACTGTTAGGCACAGCCCCGGTACCAACAGCTTCCCGGCCCAGGCACAGCGCCTCAGCTTCTCCGGGCAGCGCTGCCTGCAGCATATCCCATGCTTGGCGGATGAGCCGCTCCGGCACCCCGGCTTCGCCTTGCTCGTGACGAAAGGTAAGGAGAACGACAAGCGCCCCTTCCAGCACCGTCCATTTCACCGCATTTTTGTACAGAGCACTCTCATCATTTAGCCGTTTGGCGATGGCTTGCAGCTTCTTGACATCCGCTTTGACGCTTCGCATCGCCGCGACACCAATCACATAGGCAGCCCCGCGCTCCAGCGGCCATCCACAGGCCTCTGCGCGCAGCCGCAGATCAACAGAGGAGACCACCCTTCCGCTGATCCAGTCCTGAAGAAACTGGTCGAAATATTTGGCTTCAATCGTCTTTCTTGCCTGCATATTGCTGATCTCGAAGCCAAGCAGACGCCCGGCCCAGGTTACAGTGAGCGCATCCACCGGCCCATAGTTGCTGCCATCCTCGATGATAAGCAGCAGGAAGGATCTTGGGCCATCATCGGATACCGCAGTCACATGAACGCGGAGCTGGCGCTCTCCCATGCGCAGAAACTGCGTCTCTGCCATCGGCTCTCCCCTCAAACCGCTCCATGCCTCCTCATTAATCTGAACACACCAGTCCTCGGCGGCAGGGGAAGCCGTCCAGCGGTTCTCGGGGTCCAGCAGGGCGACCGGATGCTTGATCATAAGCTGTAGATGATTCAGAAATGCAGGAAGCCCATCCCCGTGCAGCAGCACGTGGGACAGGCGTTGAACGCGGCCCTGAAGAATCGATAAATCTCTCGATTCCGCAACAAGCACGCGCTCCATCACTTCACGAACAACATCGGAAAAGGTCGTAGCCGGGGGGAGTTCAATGAGCGGAATACCGTACTGATCAGCTGCCCGAATCGCCGCCTCGGGTACGGCATCCAGAAACCGCTTCGTCTTGATGCCAAGCGCAACCACACCCTTCTGCTTCAGCTGGGCAATCAGCGTAACCAGGGCGTTCGGATCCTCCTTGAACGGATATCCGGTCGTCATCAGGAATTCACCCGGTCTGACCCAATCGACCACGTCCGGCACTTCCATCACGTTGACACGGCTGATCGGCACGTCCAGCCCGGCATCTCCGCCAAGCAGCGCTGCATCCTCAAAATGAGGCACACCGAATAAATCCCTGACCGTAAATGCATCACGCATACCGTATTCCATATCATCCTCTCCCCTTCCAAGCTTCGCTAAGTTGTCATCTTAATGCGTGCGGCATCCACCTTTTCTAATCCATGCTCTGCCTCGTTCAACCGATCGCGGACATGAACGCAGCGCTGGCTGCCGTCCAGCCGAATATGCCGCCTTGCTGCCTGACCATATGAAGAGCTGCCTCATGATCGGCCGGATCAAAAGCCGCCGTCGCATCCTCCAGCACCAGACACCGGTATCCCCGGTCATTGGCTTCCCGCAGCGTTGTATGCACACAGACATGGGTTGTCACGCCGCACAGCACCAGATACTCGATCCGCCTTGCCTCCAGGAGATCCTGCAAATTCGTGGCATAGAAGGCGCCCTTCCCCGGCTTGTCTATCACGGGCTCACCTTCGGTCGGATACAGCTCCGGAATAATGTCATGCCCAATCTCACCCCGGACAAGAATACGTCCCATCGGACCAGGGTCACCGATGCCCGCGCCTTGCTTTCGGCTTCGCTCAAGCTTGGCGGGCGGACAATCGGATAGGTCCGGAAGATGCCCCTCGCGGGTATGCATGACCGTCAGCCCCGCTGCCCGGGCTGCCGCAAGCACAGCCTGGACCGCCGGGATGATGCGCCGGGCCGGTGTGACGTCATTGCCAAGGCGTTCGCCGAAACCACCGGGTGCGCAAAAATCATTTTGCATATCAATGATGATGACTGCCGTACGCGCCGGGTCGAATGGAAAAGCATACGGCAGAGCGGTTTCGATCACCTTTTCCGTTATCAAGCCTGTCACTTCCGTCCCCACCCCTCCGGTGCGCTTCATCGTCTCAAAACCTCGGCAAGATCCGCCGGAACCAGCGTCGTGCCGAAGAACCGATTCGGGGGCACTTCCGCTTCTGCCGGAACGAAGATGCTGATTTGCTCGGAAGGCTCGTCGCCGTCATTGGCCACAGAATGGACAACCCCTGCCGGCACATGGAACGTATCTCCGGCCCGGTAACATTGCCACTCCCCATTGCAGAGCAAGCGCACCTTCCCGGCTGTGATATGAATAATCTCGGCAACATCATGATAGTGAGGGAGAACGGCGCCCCCGACGCCAATCTTCTCCCATAGCACCGAATTCATTCGTATACCGAGCTCATCTGCTTCCTTGGCAGACACAATCTCGCGATGATACAACGCTACGTGATCCGGCATGAGCGCCCAAGGCATCTCTTCCGCTGTTCGCACTTCTGTCTTCCTGCTCTTCTCCATAGAAATCACGTCCTTGTCGCTTATTTCGGAATGCTGCCGATGACGCCTTCGACCAAATAATCCGTCGCTTCCAATTCCTCTGCATCCGGCTCCGCTCCCTCTTCGATCTTCACGTTTCCTTCCTGATCCTTCACCGGTCCGGCGAACGGATGCAGCGTCCCGTCAATGATCGCCTGCTTCTGCTCCAGCACGTAGGTCCGAACGTCCTCCGGCACGCTCGCTCCGAAATCTGTCAGCTGCACAACATCATCCTTCAGCATCCCGCGATATTTGCCATCATAGATACTGCCCTTGAAGCTGCCGTCAATCGCGGTCCGGGTCATATCCACAAACAGGTCCGACCAGTTCCAGACAGATCCCGTCAGCCATCCTTCCGGCGCCAGTGCCGAGGCGTCCGTATGGTAGCCGACCGACATCACCCCGCGGCGCTCGGCCGTTTCGATCACGGTCTTCGTGCAGTCCTGATGCTGGCCAAGCACGTCAGCGCCTGCATCGATCAACGAGTTGGCCGCATTCGCCTGCTGACCCGGGTCGCACCAGCTGCCGGTAAATACGACAGAGGTCGTTGCATCCGGATTGACCGACTGCGCTCCAAGCTGGAATGCATTCACATTCAGCAGCACCTGCGGAATCGGCACGGAGACGATGAAACCAAGCTTTCCGGTTTTGGACATTTGCGCTGCCGTTACACCTGCCAAATAATTCGGTTCCCATATCGTGCCGAAGTAAGTGCCGAGATTATCAGCCGTCTTCAGCCCGCCCTGGTGAAAGAACGCAACGTCCGGGTGGCGCTTAGCCACGTTCAGACTTGGCTCCAGATGACCGTACGAGGTCGGGAAAATGATCTTTGCCCCGTTCTTGATCATCTGCTCCATCACCCGCTCGGCTTCAGCCGTTTCCGGCACGTTCTCCGAGCGGAGCACCTTCATGTCAGGGAAGGCCTGCTCCACAGCTTCGCTGCCGATATACGCCGCCTGATTGTAGCCATGATCATCCTTCGTTCCTACGAAAATAAATCCGATCGCGGAACCGCCGGTTCCCGGAGCAGCCGCTTCGCCACCCTCTGCAGCCCCGCTTGGGCTCGGCGCAGCTCCCGGCTGGCTGCATGCGCTCACCAGCATGGACAAGGCCAGGACACCTAACATCAAGGTTGTACGGAATGCTTTTCGTGTATGGTTCATTGTTCTGTTTCCCCCTTAAAATATCGAAATGGTTAAGTAGCTTCCTGCGCCAATAACTAGCGGATAGCGCTAGCGAGCGCCGTCCCCGGCAAAAACCTTACCCAGTGATTCCGGCATCAAGCTTCGCTGCTTGCGCTCCACAATCAGCAGTGCTGCCAATGTGAGCAGGTAAGGCACCATGAACAGGAAGAACGGCGAGATCGGCAGGCCTTGCTGCTGCACCGTCAGCTGAAGCGCCTGGGCCGCCCCGAACAAATACGCGCCGAGCATCGCTCTGGCCGGCATCCATGAAGCGAAGATCACCAGCGCCACCGCTACGACGCCGCGTCCCTGTGTCATATTCTCCACCCAGCTATGGGTAAAGGCGACGGACAGCTGGACACCTCCCACGCCTGCCAGAAAACCTCCGGCCAGCACCGCCAGGTAACGAACCAGCTTCGGATTAATCCCGCTGGCAAACAACACCTCCTGACGCTCTCCGGTCGCTCTCAGCACGATGCCAAGCCGCGTCCGGAATAGCACGTACCACAGACATGGGACGAACAGGATCGCCAGATAGGTCAGCGGATCATGATTGAACAATATGCCGCCGATGAACGGAATGTCCGACAGAAACGGAATGGGGACGGGATTGAAGCCCACGATCTGCTCGCTGACGAAACCCCGGCCCAGAAACGAGGTCACCCCCATGCCGAAGAACATAATCGTCAAGCCTGTTGCCAGCTGGTTCGCTCCGCAAGCGAGAACCAGGAAGGCATGAATCGCGGATATGAGCATGCCCGCAATGCCGCCCGCCAGCACGCCAAGCCAAGGATTGCCGGTCCAGACCGTGACGGCGAATCCGCCGAGCGCGCCGCACAGCATCGAGCCTTCGGTCCCCAGGTTGATCACGCCCGCCCGCTCGGATATCAGCTCCCCCTGCGAGGCCAGCATAACCGACGTTCCCGAACGGATCGCCCCTGTTAAAATATCTGCAATCATCATGAAGACCTCCTTCCGCTGCCGAGTATGAAGAACAGTACGAGCCCCATCAAAATATGGACAGACGATGCGGGCAAGCCGGAAGCAATCTCCAGTGTGTTGCCCGCCACGCTGATCATCCCGAGAATAAATCCGGTCAGAACGATCCGAAGCGGATGGTTCCAGGCCATCATCGCCGCCAAAAATCCAAGATAACCGTAGTTGACACCGGTGGAAGCCCGCAGCCGGCCTTCGATGCCGGCGATTTCGATCATCCCGGCAATGCCGGCAAGCATCCCGCCTGCGACGAGCACCCAGAAGTAGGTGCGGTTAATGCGGAAGCCCGCTCGTTCGGCTGCAAACCGGTTGCTGCCGATAACGCGAATGCGAAATCCAAGTCTTGTTCGCGCAAGCACATACCAGGTGACCGCCGCTAGCACCAGCGCAAGGAGGATGCCGACATGGAGCCTCGTGCCGTTGACGACCGGCAGCCGCAGCGATGATGCGATCTCCGGCGAGAAGGGCCAGTTGAACGAGTTCGGATCCTTGAGCAGCCCATGCACGAAAAAGCCAACGGTAAACGCCGCAACATAATTGAGAAGCAGGCTCGTAATCGTCTCATTCAGCCCGCCCTTCACTTTGAGCAGGGCCGTAACGGCGGCCCATAAGCCCCCGCCAAGCGCGCCTGCAAGCAGCATCAGCGGAATGCCGAGCGCGGCCGGCATCGCATCAAGGTAGAATACAGCAAACCAGGTTGAGAACAGCGCGCCGATGGCCAGCTGACCTTCACCGCCCACATTCACCAATCCCGCCTTAGCCGGAAGCGCAGCCGCCAGGCCCGTCAGAATAAATGGCGTCGCCTTCAGCAGCACCTCGCCAAAACCATACAGGTCACCGAACGTGGATTGAATCATCGAAATATAGAGTGTGACAGGGTTGACGTTGTGAAATAACAGGAAGAGTCCGAACACAACAAATGGTGCCAGCATCAGCGCTGTCTTCAGGGCGGCCGGCTTCCAACGGTTTCCGCGAGTCATCCCATTCGCCGGGGACAGAGCCGCGGCTCCAGCTTGTTGTTTCATGCGGATTCTCCTTTCAGCATGCGTTCTCCGATCCTCGATACGTCGGTCTCATGCGTATCGTACGGGCCCAGCAGCTTCTTGCCGCTAAGTACCACCAAGCGGTCCGACAGCTTGAACAGCTCATCCAGATCTTCGGAGAACAGCAGCACCGCCGTCCCCTGCTTAGCCAGCTCAATTAGCTGCTGCTGGATCGTACGAGTTGTACCGATGTCCAGCCCGCGGCTGGGGTAGCTAATAATCAAAATGTCCGGCTTGCGGATCAACGCCCGGGAAAGCACCATTCGCTGCACATTGCCTCCAGACAGCTGATCCGCCCTTCTGCTCCCGTCGGCAAGTGCAAGCGCCCTGGCTTCCTCGCTGTCTTCCAGCAGTTTTTGCGCGCGGGCCCAGTCGATATTGGCCCCTTTGACAGGCGCCTCAATGCCATCGAGTATCATATGCTCCAGAATAGAGAAGCCAGGGATGACGGATTCCTTGATAGGATCCTCGGATACGAAGGTCACTCCGGCTTCCATGAATTCCTTCGTTGACGCATCGTTCATCACAGCCGAAGCGATGGTCAGCTCACCGGTGCCCAGCTTCCTGAGTCCAAACAGCACTTCTGCCAGTTCCCGCTGGCCGTTGCCTGAAATCCCTGCTACACCGGTAATCTCGCTCTTCCGAAGCGTCAGGTGAACGCCCTCCAGCACCGGCTCCCCATGATCTCCTCGAATTGTGCCGTCCTTAAGCTGTAATATAGGCTCGCGTTCTTCCCCGTGCATCCCTTGCTTCGTCACCGGGTTTAACGTTTTCTCCCCCATCATGGCGGAGATCAGTTTATCGCCGTCCCCGCTGTCCACCTGATCAGACTGGTATACCATCCGGCCGGCCCGCAGAACAGACACCTGATCGGCGCAGGCCAGCACCTCGTTGATCTTGTGGGTGATGAGCAGGATGCCGTAACGGTCCTTGCGGAGTTTATCCAGCATATCCAGAAACTTCTCCACTTCCTGAGGCACAAGCACGCTGGTCGGTTCGTCAAAAATGATGACCCTCGTTCCCGGCGCCAGCAGCACTTTCACAATTTCCAGACGCTGTCGCTGCCCGAGGTCCAGCTGCCAGACATAGGCGTCAGGGTCCACCGCCAGTCCGTATTTGCGCGATACTTCAAGAATCCGGGCCCGGAGCTGCTTTCGCCGCAATGCAAAACCTGATTCTACCGCGAGCGCAATCGACTCCAGTACGGTCATAGCCGGAATCAGGCGAAAATCCTGAAACACCATACCGATCCCTTTCGCTCTCGCCCGGCTTGGCGGATATAGTACGGCCGGCTCCCCATCCATCAGAACGGTTCCTTCGTCCGGTTCGTATACGCCATACAACATTTTCATGAGCGTGCTCTTGCCCGCGCCGTTCTCACCAAGGATGGCATGAATTTGACCAGGCCGGACTTCCAGATCAATTCCCTCGTTGGCTGTCAGAGAACCGAAACGTTTCGTAAGACCGGCGGCTCGGAGCAAATAGGCAGGTTTCACGGGATGATCAGTTTTCATTCGAACCGCCTCCTTTTATATGTCATATTAACTAACACTTATAATCACTTATCTTCACTTCCTCAAGTATAATACAGCTTTCTATCAATTTCTTTAGCAAATATTTATATAAATCCGACTACTATTTTGTTTTTTGTACACATAAGTACCTCGTATGTTACATATTATGTTATATATTACGAATAAAAAGGCTCCTCTCACTTGAGCATGAGAAGAGCCTATTCAGTCGTTCAACTCGATCCCTCTGTCTCCGGAGGTCCAACACAGCCCTTATAAATAATCCACAGCTTAAAGGACTTACAGCCAGCTACCGGCCAGTTTTCGCCCACCTCCGTCAGACGGCGCTTCCCGCTTCAGGCCGTACCGCCGCACGCCATCCCCCTAAAGACGTGATGTCCTCCGCCCCCTCGGATGAAGCCGCAAACGCTTCGCAAATAAACCCGGTCACTTCCGTTCCGTCCTCAAGCTCGACTCTGCCAATGCCGAGTGGTGAAGGGACGGTGGCTACCAGCTCGCCAAGGGATTTAACGGGCATCTCCCAAATTTCCAGGTCGATGCACGCCCCTCCAGCCTCCTTCCTGATCAGCCCCGGACGAGGCGGTTCCATTGCCAGCTTCACCAGCTGATATGCGGGCGATGTTCTGGCTTCCCGCAGAAAGGATGCCCCCAGCCGTTCCATCTGAGCCGCCAGCGGATATCCCCTCATATGAAGTCCGCAGACCGCCACCTGGACGGAGGCCGCGTCTTCTCCCGCAGCAGGGCGGGAACGATTCATCGCTTCCAGGAACGCTTCCGCCGCTGCCACTTCCGCGCCATCGTGCTCCGCCATCGCAAAGAACGTAATCCCAAACGGCAGCCCTTGCTCCGCATCTTCTCCCGGCACTGCGACCGCACTCATATCCAGCAAGTTGCAGTGGTTCGTGTATTGTCCGAGATCCTGATTGCGCCTGATCGGCTGCTCGTGAATATCAGCCCTGCTCCAGGTTCCTCCAGTCGTCGGCAGCACCAGAACACCATCGCCAAGCAGTCGGCGGGCCGCCAGCTTCAGCGACTGCAGCCGATGCATTGCCCGGAACACCGATGCGCCATCATATCCGGCGTCCGCCCCTGAACGAAGCACTGTTTCCGTTTCCGGCATCAGACTGCCTGGATTAGCCTCGACGAATCCCCCGAGTCCTGCCCGACGTTCTTCCACGAACGGTCCGCCATAGAGCAGGGCAGCGGCTTGCTCGAACACGTCTGTATCCACATAACGGATGTTTACATATATGTTCTGCAACCGGCGAACCGTCTTCTCCCAGGCGGATCGGTAAGCTTCCGCATACGGACCGAAGAAGGACAGCTCTCCCTTCGGCAAACATACCTGTTTCGGCATCCGGGCAACTGCCGGCCCAATCTCTCTTGACCACGGATCGTCTGCGTCGTATCCTCGGACAACGCCGTCCACAACCCGTGCATCCGCCAGCTGCCACGTAAACACACTGACACAGTCCAGGCTTGCACATGCCGGTACGACCCCAGAGGTTGACCAGGCTCCAAGCGGCGGCTTATATCCGACCAGCCTGTTGAGCGCAGCAGGAACCCGGCCTGACCCTGCCGTATCTGTGCCTAGGGCGAAGGCAGCCTGTCCCCTCGCAACGGCAACCGACGAGCCTGAGCTTGAGCCTCCGCTGATCAGCTCGGGGCGCAGCGCATTATGCGTCTCCCCATATGGGCTTCGCGTCCCGACCAATCCTGTCGCAAATTGATCCAGATTCGTCTTGCCAACAGGAATCGCTCCGGCTTCGATCAATTTGGCGACAACGGCGGCATGCTGCTGAGGGATAAACTGATAATCCGGACATCCCGCCGTAGTCGGAATGCCGGCGACATCAATATTATCCTTCACGGCAAACGGCACGCCCCATAGCGGCGATGTTCTCGGATCTAACGTATCCAGGCGTTCCAGATAAGGCCGTATCCGCTCCATCCGGGGTGGCGTGATCCATATGTTCATCTCCCGATCGGCTTCCGCCCGTTCGATCATGACCCGAATCACCTCCTCCGGCGTTACAAGCTGGCGACTATAGACTTCTCTGAGCCACTCAATCGTCATCATTTCAGGTACTACACAGCTCATCTTGCCCCTCCTTTCGCTAACAGCTGAAGCAAATATATATACCGGTATCTATGCATGGGCAGCCGCCAATGCCTTGAGCGCAGCGATCACGCGGCTAGAATCCGAGACACTGCCAAAAACGCCGCCCTGCATCGTCACCATCTTGAGTGCAGCCAGATGATTGTCATAATCGGTCGCCCCGGTGCAGTCCTCCAGGATCAGGCATTCATAGCCGCGGTCGTTAGCCTCCCGCATCGTCGTGTGAACACAGACATCGGTCGTGATGCCCGTGAGAATGAGGTTCCGGATTCCGCGATTGCGCAAAATCAGATCCAGATCGGTTGCGTAGAAGCTTCCCTTTCCCGGTTTATCAATGATGATTTCTCCAGGAAGCGGAGCCAGTTCGTCAATGATGTTCCAGCCGGCCTCGCCGCGCACAAGGATTTTGCCAGCAGGCCCCTCAGACCCGATCTCGGCTCCGATCTGCCGGCTGCGCCACCGCTTGTTGTCCGGCAAATCCGACAGATCCGGCTTATGCCCTTCACGCGTATGAATAATCGTGAAGCCTTCCAATGCCCGAGCCGTTTCCAGAATGCGCTGGATAGGCTCAATAGCTCGCCGGGTAAGTGAAAGATCATACCCCATTCGGTCCACATAACCGCCCGGCCCGCAGAAATCGGTCTGCATATCGATAATAATCAATGCCGTGTTGTCACAACGTAAATCCCCGTCGTAGGGGAAGGAATATGGGTTTGCTTCAATCATCAGTTACCCCTCACTTTTCATGTTATATTCGCGTTATATCCAACTCATTGTTTGTAACATTATATAACATCAAGGATAGCGAGTCATTGTAGACTGCCTACAAAAAAAGCCGGAGCCTCTTGTGTTCGGATGATAAAGCAGGAGTTTACGTAAATGCGAAACACAAAAAAGCCGCCCGTAAGGGCAGCCCGAAACCTGCAACCAATCAACCTGTATGTCGGCCATCTCACAGCATACGAAGCAGCGCTTCTTTTCCGGTAATTCCGGGATGAATCCCCATCTTCTCGGCCTCTAGCGTTACCGATTCCAATGGGGCTTCCATCAGCTGTTCCAATGTCCTTACACCAACGGCTCTCCCTGCTATAATATGCCTGTCGGCAAGCTTTTCATTAAGAAGACCAACATCAAGGGCTCCGCACATGATATATCCACGGGATGTGTAGACGGCCAGCAAGGTCGTTTTGGGCAGCTTCACCTCCACACCCATCACCGTATGCCCTTCCACCTCCATTGGCAGCAGAGTAACCATGTCCTTGTACCTCCCCTCATACGCCTTTAGATATATGTATTCCTAGATTATTCGTTTGGTTCCGAAGTCCGAAATTAGGTACCAGTATAATAGTCTCTGTCACAGAGACATTAGGACTATGAAAATTTTTGAAATATGGTATATTGTAGACACTAGGAATAATGTGAAAGCTGGTGAAGGTTAAAAGCTATGAGAAAGAACACAGACACCGACGACAGGGGCCATTTATTTAACGTTGATATATTGGTCAAAAGTCCCTCCAACGCACTGGCTTTGCAATATTTGCTGGAACTGCTTAACAGCAAGAAAGAGGTCGTCGATTTTCAAATCAAATCCGGCATAAAGCTTGGAAAATTGATCGACGTGATGGTTCAAACGAATAAAGAATCCCCAGAACCACTCCCTCTAAACCTCGAATCTGGTGATGTAGACTCCCAGGAGGTTGCGGTGACCACGGCATTATCAGAGAAATCAGAGACAACGGAGTCAGCTGAGATCACAGACACCACCAGTAAGAACGTAGAGAACATCACCGCTGGCAACGATCCGTTTGAATGGATCAAACAGTACAGCAGAGATAATCGGCTCGTTCGCTTGACCACCAATCAAAGAGGGAAGCAAATCAGCTTGCCTTGCCGCATTCTTAATTTTGACGAGGTCAACGCTTTGGTGAATGTGTATCATGTTGATGAAAAGCAAGTATACACGTTCAAAGTCAATGAGATAGACGAATTTAGTGTGAGCTCATAGGTCCGCAACTTAAAAATGGCTTCTCCCAGCAGCTGGGAGAAGCCATTTTTAATGTTCATCGCGATTGTCGCCGACCTGACAGGGCCGAGACCATTAGCGCAATCCACCCCGCAATAAAAGCGGTGCCACCGATTGGCGTAATCGCCCCCAGCCACTTGATGCCGCTAATACTGAGCACATACAAACTGCCGGAAAAAATAATCGTCCCGACAATAAACAGCGTGCCGACCCAGAACAATCCTCTTGAATTCCCGGAAACCCCGGCCAACAGTCCTGTAATCAAAATGGCAATTCCATGAATCATATGATAATGAACGCCCGTTTCATAAACGGCCAACGCATCCGCACCAATGCGATCCTCAAGCATATGCGCACCGAACGCCCCAATCGCTACCGACAGCGCCATCAGCACCGCGCCCCAGGCAATAAACATACGCTGCATTTCATTCAACTCCTTTACAACATATCACAGCATCCTTAGCCATCCTCATATGTACAGCCTTTAGTTTAACGGATTACCCCTTTCTTTGCCACCTTTCTGAATACCGCCCAGACTTGATTTCAAGGCCATTTTGTGAAACATTATTAGGGAGCTACTACATTAGAAGGAGCGAATATATTATGGAACCAACATCTTCCTCACCCGAGCAGCACGATGTCCCGGGCAACGACAACCATTCCTTTGCCCCGCCTGAAGACCGGAAGCATTCAAGACTTGGCATTGCTTCCTTCATTCTGTCTGTGATCACGTTGGTCGGATACATACTTCTCGGCGCGATGGGCAACACCATGATCGAACCGTTCATAACGCCAGACGGCACCGTACTTGAACCTACCCAGGAAACACTCGAAGCCATGACAACCCTTGCCGCCATCTTCATGATCATTATCTTCATCAATCTGGTCGGGTTGATTCTCGGTCTGGCCGGTGCCTTCACCAAGCAGCGCAAGCGCGTGTTCGGTGTTGTCGGCTCCATCATCAACGGTGTCATTATGCTTACGATCGGCTCTCTGTTTTTTATGGTTTTAACCGGTTAAGCCCCTTATTGCTCCTATCGACCGGCTCTCTTTCCTGCACTTTATCGGAAGAGAGTCTTTTTTTTCGCCATTTCACACTCACATATCGCTCTTTCTCCCGAATATAATGAGATACTACAGCGCATTAACTCAGATGAATCCTGCACAAGGTCAAGACTACACTTGGGAGGTGACTGCCGCTTGCAGAACAAGGACGCCTTTTCGTTTATCGTATCCCGGGAAGACTGGTCTCTCCATCGCAAAGGGTACCAGGATCAGGTCCGTCATCAGCATAAAATCCGTGAGGTCATCAAAAGCAACCTGCCCGATCTTATTACGGAAGAGAATATTATTCTGTCCGATGGCAAACAGATCATCAAAGTGCCGATCCGCAGTCTTGACGAGTATCGCTTCATCTATAATTATCAAAAGCAAAAGCATGTCGGTCAAGGTGACGGTGACAGCCAGGTCGGCGATGTGCTTGGCCGCGACCCTGCCTCGGCCCAGCCCGGAAAGGGAGAATCTGCCGGGGACCAGGCCGGATACGACATCGTGGAAACCGAAGTCAGCATTGATGAGCTGGAGAACATGCTGTTTGAAGAGCTCGAGCTTCCGCTGCTGCAGCCCAAGGATAAGGAGCAGATTGAAACCGAGTCCATCGTCTTCAACGACATTCGCAAAAAAGGCATTATGTCCAACATCGACAAAAAGCGGACCATTCTCGAAAACTTGCGGCGCAATGCGCGAGACGGCAATCCCGGCATCCACGGAATCAGCCCGGACGATCTCCGGTATAAGACATGGGATGATACCGTCATTCCCGAGTCGAATGCCGTCATTATCGCGATGATGGACACTTCGGGGTCTATGGGATCTTTTGAGAAATACTGCGCGCGCAGCTTCTTCTTCTGGATGACCCGCTTCCTCCGCAAACAATATGAAAAAGTCGACATCGTTTTCATCGCGCACCATACGGAAGCCAAAGAAGTGACCGAGGAGGAGTTCTTCACCCGGGGCGAAAGCGGTGGAACGATATGCTCTTCTGCCTATCAGAAAGCGCTGGACATCATTAACCGCAGGTATCCTCCGGCCAAATACAACATCTATCCGTTTCATTTCTCCGACGGCGACAACCTGACCTCGGATAATGAGCGCTGCGTCAAGCTGATCGGCGAGCTGCTTAAAGTGAGCAACATGTTCGGGTACGGAGAAGTTAATCAGTACAACCGCAACAGCACGCTGATGTCCGCCTACAAAAATATAAAGCTGGACCAATTCATGCATTACGTCATCAAAGATAAATCCGAGGTGTACGAGGCGCTGAAGGCCTTCTTCCGCAAACGCGAAGGGGCTGCCCTGTAACCTGCGTTCTTGTTAAATGACTCCTGCTACCGATAATCCGGACTACATCCGTGACTGCGAAGTCTGCCTCTATAAGCTCATCCCCTAAAGGAGGGAACCCGAAAGGTTCGCCTCCTTTTTCCTTGTCATTGTCCAGTGAAATTTCTGTCTTTTTATTGACATCATAATGTATCCACGAATTCATGTTTTTGTCACCTTCTGGCATTTCAGCCATGATAAGATGATGAAGTGATATCGATTCTCAGGGATATGGCTCTCGCTTGACAACACATCGGAAGAATGTGATATCCCCAGCTTAGAAAGGGAAGGTTAACATGCTTCATAGGGCACCTACATACGACCAGCACAAGAACAAGTCACCCGTCAAAGAAAACATACATCCGCCAGACCGTCCCTTGACCCGATACATGCCCGGACTCGACGGTCTTCGTGCGCTTGCCCTGCTCGCAGTGATGGCCTATCACTGGCAGTTTGGCTTCGCCTCCGGCGGCTTCCTCGGAGTGAGCCTCTTCTTTGTACTCTCCGGCTATTTGATTACCGATATACTGGCTGCCCAGTGGCATCACAGCCGTACATTGAATCTTAAAGATTTCTGGATGCGCAGAATAAGAAGGCTGATGCCTGCCATGCTGTTCACGTTGTTCATGACTGTGGTATGGGTGACGCTGTTCGATCCCGCCAGATTACCGGAGCTTCGAAACGATGTGCTCGGAGCTGTGACATACATAAGCAATTGGCAATTCATTTGGGAACAAAAATCCTATTTCGAATCATTCGGGCCTCCATCCCCGCTCGGTCACTTCTGGTCACTGGCGGTGGAGGAGCAATTCTATCTGCTATGGCCGATTCTGATGGTCATCGGCCTGCGATTCTTTCCCCGAAGGGGGCAGCTGTTCATCCTCATTATGACCGGGGCTGCGCTGTCGGCATTTGCCATGGCTGCATTATACGTGCCCGGAACGGATCCAAGCCGGGTCTACTTCGGAACGGATACCCGTGCATTCGGCCTGCTGATCGGCGCAGCACTCGCCTTGGTCTGGCCAAGTTCAAAGCTCTCATCCGTCTCATCGACCAGAAGGACCAGACACAGCCTCAACCTCGTGGGCGGGCTTGCACTGTTCATCGTCCTGTTCATGCTGTGGAAGACGGATCGCTATGATCCGCTCGTCTATCAAGGCGGCATGCTCGGCTTCTCTGTCGCCGCTGCGGTGCTGGTAGCCGCGCTCGCACATCCTGCATCGATGTGGAGCAGGCTGCTAAGCTGGAAGCCGCTGCGATGGATCGGCGTTCGTTCCTACGGCATTTATCTGTGGCATTATCCGGTCATGATTCTGACTTCGCCTCCAGCGGGGCCTGGGCAGCTGTCCGCCGCGGAGATCAGCCTGCAGATTATCGCCAGCATCGTGCTAGCAGCCTTAACTTATACCTATGTAGAGGAGCCGATTCGTAGAGGCCGTCTGCAGTCGCTGTGGAACAACGTCCGGCAGCGTGAGCCGCGCTCGATCTTTCTGACATTGCGAGGATCGATGGCTTCATTAGGTTTGATAGGACTGCTCGCTATTTTTTGCTTCGGCATTATGACCAGCGCCCACACTTTAAAAACGGGCGGCGATATGGCCGCTTGGCTTGAAATGACGAATGCGGAAGGAAGCCAGCCGGCGGGTGCCGTGAATGGAAGCGACACCAGGAAGGGCCATATCAATGACACCCATCCGCAGCAAGCGCAGGGCGAATCTGATGATCGAAACGCTGACGGTAAGCTTGATATCAGCGGCGAGAAGCCTGAGTCTCCTCCTTCGTCTATCGATGAAAGAAGCGACGAGACGTCAGCAACCGGCAATCCCGATAAGGACTCTGAGGAGGGTGCGGGCAGCGGGGATCCTGCGCCAGGAAAGGCTCGCCCAACTGATTCCGATGAGACCGGGCAGCAAAGCGAGCCCGGCTCGCCAGGCGACACCAACTCGCAGGATCTGCCTCCGTCTGGCGGAGAGAAATCCCCCTCGTCTACCCAGCCGAGTGATGCACCATCTTCGGATCCCTCCGGCAGCGGCGACGCAGGCGACAGCCCTTCCGGCGAAGGTAAATCCAGACCGCAGCAAGGAGAGCCGCCCCGAGCGGGCCATGAAACCGGCAGTCCCGCTGCAGCCATCTCGGCTATTGGCGACTCTGTCATGCTTGGCGTCACGCCTTATCTCGAGCAATCGCTCCCCGGCATCAACATCGATGCCGAGATCGGCCGTCAGCTTCGGCAGGCAGAGAGCCTGCTTCCCCAGCTCGCACAATGGGGGCGCATCGACGGTGGTGTCGTGATTATCGCCCTTGGGACGAATGGAGCCTTTTCACCCCAGGAGCTGGATTCCCTGCTCGCTTCCCTGTCTACTGCGAAGCAGATTATCCTGGTGAACATTCGCGTTCCGCGCGACTGGGAACAGCAGGTGAACCGCATGCTGGCCCAAGCCGCTGCGGATTACCCTAACGTGTCTCTCGCCGATTGGCACTCCGCCAGCAAGGGGCATCCGGAATATTTTTATGAGGACGGTGTTCACCTTCGGCCTGAAGGCGCGAAAGCCTATACAGCTCTGCTAATCCAAACGATCAAGCCATAATGAGGCACAGCAGCAATTCCCGTGCTTGATGCATGTTTATTGGCTTTTCCTAACCCCTTAGCCTCATTATCCCTTTGGTTCAGGGAACTATCAGGAAGTTCCCTGATTCAACGGGATGATCGCGCCAAGCCTCCGGTCCCGTTACCACGTCCCCCGTTTCAGCCATAATCGGTAGTCGACTTGGCGGTCTGCACGGATGCAGACCGGATTTGTGATGCGAGGGCACTGAGGCATAACCGAGTATGATATAATTCGAATACTATCATTACATCTAAATTTCCATAAGGATCGTGATCTCCGATGAAACATATCGTATCGATGAAATGGCTGCTGGCCCGCCTGTACGAACCTGACATTGTCATTGTAGACTGCCGCTTTATTCTGGGACAGCCGGATGCAGGCCGGACCGCATATGATGAGGAACATATTCCGCGCGCGGTGTATCTGGATTTGGAGCGGGACCTCTCCGCACCGGTTGCCGCTCACGGTGGGCGTCATCCGCTGCCTGATATGGACCAGCTTGCAGCTTCGCTGGGTAAGGCCGGCATCCATCATGGTATGCGGGTCATTGCATATGACGACCAAGGCGGTGCCATGGCCAGCCGCTTGTGGTGGCTGCTGAAATACACCGGCCACGACCAGGCTTATGTGATGAACGGAAGCTTTACGCATTGGAAGGCAGCTGCCTACCCGGTAACGAAGGAGCAGCCGGTTGTTATTCCTGTTACATATGAGCCGAAGCTTCAACCGGGCATGCTGGCTGATGTCGAAAAGGTGCGGACAGCTTCCCGAGAAGGAAGCAGCATGCTGCTCGACGCTCGCGAACCTCGCCGCTATGCCGGTATTGAGGAGCCGATCGATACCAAGGCCGGACATATTCCCGGCGCGGTCAATTATTTCTGGAAGGAGCTGCTGGATGAACAAGGACGATGGCTTGATGCAGCGGCCATTCAGCGGCGATTCGCAGATATCCCTGAAACTTCAGACATTATCGTCTATTGCGGCTCTGGCGTAACCGCATGCCCGAATGTGCTGGCATTGCACGAAGCCGGATACCGGAACGTCAAGCTGTATGCAGGAAGCTGGAGCGACTGGATCTCGTATCTGGACAACCCGGTGGCGACCGGAGAAGACATCTAGCGCTTTTCCTAACACAAGCAGCCCGCGTCATCGACGCGGGCTGCTTGTCATATATCGGCTGTTACTGCTTTCGTTGACAGCTCCTCGGCTAACATATGGACTCACCTAACCCATCCTCATGATAAAACGTATAATTATACAACTATATCCGAAATTAATCCACAATTATTTTCAAAATCAAAAATAATCATTCCTCATTCATTTGCACTTTTCGAATCCATCATCCCGATCATCCTCACGATGGTTCTGGCACGAAAATCCCTCGAAAAACCTGCCATAACAAGTAAACTCCCTCCATCCCTATAACAAGAAACCTTGTTTTTCCACCACAAAAAACTTACATAAAACGATAGGTGCATAGAAATTATTAATGAGGTCAAAAAAATGATTTTATTGGAAAACGATGTGGATATTCTATAAAATCCTCTTCAACCTCACTTGAATTTGTGCAAAAATTTATTGCATTTATACAAACGGCTGAAAATGCTTCCATGGTGAGATTGTCCTGACGTCCTTAGCCATGATGTTGACAGGGCGTTCCACGCCTTACTACTTTAACCATTTGAAGGAGTGCATCGTAAAAGTGACTACCCATGTTTCTGTTTCTTCGCCGCTTGCTGCCGCGAAAGATTATGTTGAGTCTATCTATGCCCAGGTCGTGTCCCGCGATCCGCATGAAGCTGAATTCCATCAGGCTGTCCGTGAATTTCTCGACTCGATTGTCCCGGTCCTGGCCGAACAGCCGAAATATCGGGAATACGGAATCCTGGAGCGCCTTGTAGAACCGGAGCGCATGATTACCTTCCGTGTGCCGTGGACAGACGATCAAGGCCGGGTTCAAGTGAACCGCGGTTTCCGCGTTCAATTCAACAGCACCCTCGGGCCGTATAAAGGCGGCATTCGTTTCCATCCTTCGGTCTATGCCGGTATCATTAAGTTTCTAGGCTTTGAACAGATCTTCAAAAACTCGCTGACCGGACTGCCGATTGGAGGCGGAAAAGGCGGTTCTGATTTCGATCCCAAAGGCAAATCCGAACAAGAAGTGATGCGTTTTACGCAAAGCTTTATGACAGAACTGTATCGTCATATCGGGCCTGACACCGATGTGCCTGCCGGAGATATCGGCGTTGGCGCGCGGGAAATCGGCTTTATGTTCGGTCAATATAACCGCATTCGCGGCGGACATGAAGCTGGCGTATTGACAGGGAAAGGCGTACTGTATGGAGGCAGCCTCGGACGCACAGAGGCAACCGGATACGGCTGTGTCTATTTTGTACAGGAGATGCTCGCCGCCAAGGGACTCAGCTTCAAGGACAGCCGTGTGGTCGTGTCCGGCTCCGGCAATGTGTCCATCTATGCCATTGAGAAGGCACAGCAACTAGGCGCTCACGTCGTCGCTTGCAGCGATTCGAACGGATACATCTATGATCCTGAGGGCATCCAGCTTGAAACACTCAAGCAGCTCAAAGAGCGCGATCGTCTGCGCATCAGCGAATATGTGCGCATTCATCCACATGCGCAATATTATCCGGGCAGCACCGGCATTTGGAACATCGCTTGCGACATCGCCCTGCCATGCGCTACCCAAAACGAGCTGGACGCCGAAGCAGCTCAAACGCTGATCCACAACGGTGTCAAAGCTGTGGGGGAAGGCGCGAACATGCCATCTACCCTTGAGGCTATCGAGCTGTTCCTGCAGGCTGGTGTTCTATTCGGACCGGCCAAGGCTGCCAACGCCGGCGGTGTAGCCGTATCTGCACTGGAAATGAGCCAGAACAGCATGCGTCTCTCCTGGAGCGCCGAAGAGGTGGATGACAAACTGCAGCAGATTATGAAAAACATTTACCGCAGTGCTGTCGAGGCCGCAGAGCAGTATGGTACCCCCGGCAACCTCGTCGCTGGCGCCAACATCGCAGGCTTCCTGAAAGTGGCCGATGCGATGATCGCCCAAGGCGTCGTTTAAGCTACGCTCCCCATGTTAGCCGAAGTTTCTTTCCAGGTGCCGCAGGCCCGCGGCCTGAATAAAGCACTTGGAAGGAGGATTGGCTAGCGCAATGCTCGCATAAGCATACAAAGCAAAGCAAACACAAAAATCCCCGCCGTCTTTCATGACGACAGGGATTCACTTGTGTATCAGGGGATTAAACGAAACGGGCCTTACAGCAGCTCGCGGCGGAGCTCCTCAGCCGATTTCGGGGAGAGGTAGCCAAGCGGAATGTCAAACACCGTTTTGGCACCTTGCTGTCCCTCTTGCTTCAAGCGATAGGCAGCTCTCGCATATGCGACAAGCACACTTGCGGTAAACTCGGGATTGCTGTCCAGCTTGAGGCCAAATTCAATGATTTGCTTGTTGCCGTTGCCGGTAACGCCGCTTCGGATGACAAACCCGCCATGCGGCATGCCTGAATGCTCAGCATCGAGCTCCTCTTGAGTAATGAAGTTCACGGTGGTGTCGTAGTCGGCAAAATAGTTCGGCATCGACACGATCGTTTGCTTGATCTGCTCAAGATCTGCGCCTTCCTCCGGAACGACATAGCACACTCTTACATGCTTCTCGCGTGTGGTCAAATCCGGTGTCTCTCCGGAACGGATCGACTCAATGACATCTTGCACCGGGATCGTGTACTGTACGCCAGCCTTAACGCCTGGTACGCGTCGAATCGCATCCGAGTGGCCCTGGCTCACGCCTTTGCCCCAGAACGTGTACTCGCGGCCTTCCGGCAGAATTGATTCAGCCAGCAGACGGTTCATCGAGAACAGCCCCGGGTCCCAGCCGGTAGAAATGACACTGACATTACCTCCGCTTTGAGCGGCCTTGTTCACCTGTTCGAAAAACTCCGGAATTTTCGCATGGGTATCGAAGCTGTCCACCGTGTTAAACAGACGGGCAATCTGTGGCGTCTGCTCCGGCAGATCCGTAGCGGATCCTCCGCACAGAATCATCACATCGATTTTGCCAATATACTGCTCGGCTGCTGTCATATGTTCAAAACGTGCACCGGATGCATCTGTCATCTGCTGTGGATCTCTGCGCGTGAATATGGCGACCAGTTCCAGATCAGGGTTTTGTCCGATCGCTTTCTGAACACCTTTTCCTAAATTTCCATAACCGACGATTCCTACTTTAATGGTTGTACTCAATTTGGTAATCCTCCCTTTGCCGCATCTCATTCATCAGCCTGATGCTATAATTTCTTCAAGATATAAGTATAACATACATATTACACAATATGTAAAGTATATCTCGAAAATAAATCAACACATCTTGCTTATAATCGACGGCACGTCATTGTATAATGGGGAGGAATCAGACACAGGAGGACGGTTGACGGTGATCGAAGTGATTACATACGCACAATGTAGGCTGAGAGTACCTGCGGAAGAGAACTACAGACAATATATTGAAGATGAGCTGAACCGGTTGGACGGGGAAATTGTGACGGAACAGATCGTGTCGATCGACAAGCCAGCCCGGAACCAGACGACCTGGTCGCTCGAATCCCGTGTGCTGGCGCGGTTTATACTTCATATGCCGGAGCAGAACCCGGCCAAGAAGGTGGATGAGTATATCGAGCATGTGGTGCCTTTTCTCAAGCGCCATGTCCCGAAATGCAATCATATCGACAGCACCAGGATCATTCAGCTGAAACGGGCATTAAACCTGGAATAGACGTATTCATACGAAAGACCTGAATCCCGGCCCTGCGAAGTAGATGGGCGCATCCAGGTCTTTTTCATTTTAGTTGAACAGATGGCGGTACCGATTCGGAGTGATATGCTCGATTCGTTTAAAGGTAGCCACGAAGTGGCTGACGTCTTGAAAGCCCACACGCTGCGCCACTTCCTTCAGCGTCATGTCCGGACTGGCAACCAGCAGCTTCTTGGCTTCCCGAATCCTAAGCTGGATAAGAAAGGCATATGGACTCATATGAAAGGTCTGGCGGAACAGGTGACTCAGGTGCTGGGAGCTCATGCCCGCCTCGCGCGCCATCTCTTGCAGTCCGATATTGTCGGCATACATGCGCTCAAGCCACTCTACAACCGGTCGAATCCGTTCATAGTAATGGGACAGGGAGTGCTGGCTTTGCGTCTTGCCGTATTTTTTCAGCATAATTAAAAAGCGGTACAGCTCCTCGGATGCGTCCAGCCGGGAAAACTCCGCTCCCTTCCCCATCAGGTACATCATGCGCCAGATCAGCTCCGAGAACGGAAATTCCTCTGTTTCGGTATAGACCGCGGAGGAGATGCCCAGCGCATGCAAAATGCTGTCCGCCGAGGCGCCGCCAAACGTCATGTACAGCGTCGACCAATCGCCGTCCCCTGTACAGTAATAGGAATGTGCCGTAAACGGCATGAGCAGTATTCCCTTTCCCTTGCTCAGCGTAACTTCCTCACCGGAAAACCTGAACTCTCCTTCTCCCTCGACCGTTTGCAGCCAATGAAAATACGGGTATCCTTCCGGCCTGGCAAAGTCCTCTTCCCTCGGATTATAGCCAACGCTCTCTACAAATAAAGGCAAAGGCCGCTCCTGCCCTGACAAGGTGTATCTGATTTTCTCCATAGCAATCACCCTTCAAGCCTGACACGACAGTCGTGTTCCGTTTAATCTGTGCGGTATCCCCCAACTTCCATCTCATGTGTTCTACCGCCACAGGCAGCATAACTGAAAAGCCTGTTCATCCAATAAACAGGCTTTTCAAGATCGCTTATGCTCTATTGTAACGGATTGCCTGGCGTCTTAACACTGCAAATCCATACTTGGGCAAGATCAGTTCGCCCGCTGCCGGCTGCTGGCCAAGCACATCTTCATAGCCATGCTCCGGCAGATCCACTCGCTGCGAAACTTCCGAGAAATTCATAATGAACACATATTCGGACTCGCCGTCAGAGCGCATCTGGACGCATACTCCGTCCGGCAAAGCGGCATCCAGCACCGCTCTAATTCCAAGCTGTTGTGCGAGCCGGTCGTAGAAATCCTGATGGAAACGGTCCTCGTTGCGGGAGGCGATATAATAAGCTTGTCCCCGTCCGAAAGTGTTGACCGTGAGCGCAGGCATGCCCTCGTAATAATCGGATGCATAAGCTGCCAATACTTCGGCAGTCTCGGCATGAATCACCTCACAGTATTCTCTGGCTTCATAAGTTCCGTCCAGGCCAAGAGCTTCGGACGTCAGTCGAATGCTGTTCCGATCGGAATCATACAGCGTATCGATTTCCTCTGCCCATATGCCGAGCAGTGAGCGCAGCGGTCCAGGGAAGCCGCCCAGGAAGGTGAGATCAGACTCGTCCACGATGCCGCTCCAGTACGTAGCCACCAGCGTTCCCCCCTTCTGGACGAACTGCTCCAGCCGCTCCGCAACGCCGGGACGAATCATGTACAGCATCGGTGCGATCACCAGCTTGTAAGACGAAAAATCGTTGTCCATGTCAATAATATCCACCGGGATGCCCCGCTTCCAGAAAGCTTTGTAGTGTGCCTGGCAAGTCTCGATATAACGCTTCTCTCTCGGCTTGAGCGCCTGAGCGTCATCCATCGCCCACTGATTCTCCCAGTCATAAATGACCGCTACTTCAGGCTTCACACTCGTACCTTGAATATCACCAAGGCGGCGCAAAATATCCCCCAGCTCGGCGACCTCACGGAATACGCGAGTATGTTCATGTCCGCTGTGACCTACCACAGCGCCGTGGAATTTCTCCGAAGCGCCCCGTCCTTTGCGCCACTGAAAATACAGGATGGCATCCGCCCCGTGGGCCAGCGATTGTACGGCAGATAAGGCATGCATGCCGGGACGTTTCGTTTTGTTCACCTGTTGCCAGTTCACCAGGGACGGCGTGTTCTCCATCACAAGAAACGGCTGCCCCTCTTTCATCGAACGATAAATATCATGAACAAAAGCGACATCGGCGGCCAGATCAGCCGTTGATTGAGCATCATGATGCCAGGTCGGATAGCTGTCCCAGGAGACGACGTCCACTTCCTTGCCGAACTTCGCATAGTTCAGTCCGATGTACGGCCCCATATGCGGATAATCGCCCATAAAGTTGGTCGTTACCGGGACATTCGGTGTGATCTCCCGCAAGGGCGCGATTTCATTCCGGTAAAAATCGATCGTCTGGTCGGTTACAAACCGCTTCCAATCGAGATTATGCCCGTGCACCTGATCCTCCCCATGCGGAGCAGGGGATTCAATCTGCGTCCAATCCGTAAACGTATGGCTCCAGAAGCCGGTCCACCAGGCATGGTTCAGCTTTTCCAGCGTGCCGTACTTCCGCTTCAACCACTGACGGAATGCCTCCTGACACAAATCGCAGTGGCAGTCCCCGCTGAACTCGTTGGAGATATGCCACAGAATAAGCGCCGGGTGATCCTTGTACCGTTCGGCCAGTCTTCGGTTGATCTCCCTCGTCTTCTCCCGGTATACCGGGGAAGTCAGGCAGTGATTGTGCCTGTGGCCGTGCAGATTGCGCTGCCGATTGCTCTGTACACGCAGCACTTCGGGATATTTAGCCGACATCCATGCCGGTCGGGCTCCACTCGGCGTCGCCAGAATGACCTGGATGCCCCTCTCCGCCAAGTTATCCATCATCTGATCGAGCCAGCCGAACTCATAACGTCCCTCCTCCGGCTCAATCGCGCTCCAGCCAAACACATTCAGTGTGAATGCATTGCAATTGGCCAGCTTCATCAGCCGGTAGTCTTCCTGAATAATATCCGGATAAGCCAGCCATTGGTCAGGATTATAGTCTCCTCCATGCAGCAGACCTGTGACGGCTGGATGAAACGACGAAAATCTGAATTGAGTTGACATGCTTCTTCACTCCTCGCTTCCACTATCATTAGGTTCCCGGCCAAGGCCAAGCCTGGTTCGGTTCCCCTGTCATCTGTGTATCCATCTGCATAACTTGACCGCACACCGGTCTCCTGTTCATTGTAAAACGGCCTTGGACAAAACCATATGTAACAAAATGATGATTCGATATAAAAATCTGAAAGTGAAGAGAGCAGGGTCATCATGCTGGTGAAAAAGCGCCGCCGTCATGAAAAAAAAGCTGCCCTCAAGTCATAACCATGACTTACGAGAGCAGCCTTCAGCTACCTGTTATTGCATCGTTCTAGCCAGCCGTTCGAGCAGATTCACCGCCGGCTCCAGCACCGCTTCATCGATATCGAATCCGGGATGATGATGCGGGGCGGACAACTGAGTGCCAATGATCATATAGGTGGCCAGCCCTCCTTGCTCCTGGACACGACGAATCATGTAGCTGGCATCCTCACTGCCGAGAGCGGCGCTGTCCTGAACCACTTCGGCA
The DNA here is from genome assembly GCF_002276395.1 of Paenibacillus sp. 7541. NCBI lineage: Bacteria > Bacillati > Bacillota > Bacilli > Caryophanales > Paenibacillaceae > Paenibacillus > Paenibacillus sp. 7541. The sequence continues at coordinate 69,731 of NZ_NQLZ01000038.1, forward strand.
CAGGTGAATTCCGGTATATGTCCGGCCTCCCGGACCGCAAGCGCTGCAAGCTCCAGATCACAGCGGATCGGAATGGCGCCGCCGATCACTTCAACCTCCGCCTGGAGCTCATGCATCCGGGCGCTATGCTCGATAATCATGCGCACTCGCCGCTCCAGCTCCCGGTTCGTCGCCTCATCGGCCGAGCGGGTCTCGATGATCATGCGCGCATGCTCGGCAATAATATTCGCGCCGGTTCCTCCCTCGAGAACCCCTACATTAATCCGGGTATCCGCAGAGCTGAATCGCGGCAGCGCATGAATATTCAGCAGCGCTGTCGATGCCCCTAGCAGGGCGTTGCGGCCTTCCTCCGGCGAAGCCCCGGCATGAGCCGATATGCCGGTAAATCTCGCCTCTAGCTTCGTCGTTGCGAGAAATCCCGCTGCCGCTCCCCGGATATGGCCGGATGGAACCCCTACACCGAGATGGAGGCAGAACAGTCTGTCGACCTGATCCAGCATCCCTTTTTCAACCATCGCGTAAGCTCCCCGCACTCCCTCTTCGGCAGGCTGGAACAGAAGGCGCACTTTACCCGCAAGCTGCCTGTCCTTCAGCCGATCCGCCAAGGCCAGTCCCATCGCAGTATGGCCGTCATGAGCACAGGCATGCATAATGCCTTCATGCTCGGAGCGAAAGCCTGTCGCCTGCGGCGTATGCTTGTCTAGTGCGCTTTCCGTGATCGGCAACGCATCCATATCAAAACGGAAAGCAGTCGTCGGCCCAGCCTCCATCCCTTCCAGCTCTGCGACTACCGCGGTATAGCCGCCCCTCATCTTCTGCACGATCTCCGGATCGGCACCTTCGCGCAAGGCGCGCTGATAAGCCTCTTCCAGCACCTCCGTACGAGGAAGCCCCCGTCTGGCCGATCCTTCGATCGCATCCTTGCCGTAAATAACGCGGTAGCCCATCTCGGTCAGCATCTTCACAACCATCGCGGCTGTGCGAAATTCGGTGAAGCCAAGCTCAGGGTAACGATGCAATTCCCTGCGCAGCTGGATCAAATCGATCATGATGTTCTGTTTCTCCCCTCCGTGTATCTTGTAAACCCTGTTTACTGTACTTCAAATCGCATGAAATATTTTTAGAATATAGGTATAACATCTTACGATAAAAGTTGGTTTATATTGTAGAGCCTCATCCGACACGAAAGGATGAATGATAATTCCGCTTGGCTCAATACAATTAAGAGAGTTGATAATATGCGTTTACATATCATGATTTCTGCTGTACTGATATCCTTTTTGTACACCTTTTCTTCTCTGTTCTCACCGCTGGTACAGGCTGAAGCTATAACCGACACCGAGGTTACAATCGAAAGCCTTAGAGCCGGAGAAAGCAAGCCTGCATTAGACATGCAAAGTGTAGTTGTAAGTCAAGAACGAGAAGATGAATTGCGCAAAATCTATGGTCTTGAGCCGTCCAACACTGATGACGCCTCCATTGATGTGAAACCATCTGACGTCGGAGCTTCTTATGAAAATGCACGGTATATCTACTGGATTTACATGTTATTCACTTTATGAGAATGCCTTAAGGATCTCTTATTCCACAGGGATCATAATGACAAATTCAGGCTGGTCATCATACGGGTCCTGCTCCATCGGATATTGCTCCAGATGGGTCAATCCATCCGGGGCTTTCTCTTGATAGCCCTGTTCACGAATCCAGTTGTACACATTGGTATAGGATTGCTGAATATTTTGCTGTTTCGCGTGATGACAGGTGGCATAAGTCAGCTCAGGAACAGCTATAGCCACCATCCCTTCCGGGATGTCACCCACCTTCTCTACCTCCACTGTAGCATAGTGTGTGAACCCCTCCGCTCCGGGATGAGCGTGATAGGATAGCCCGAGCATCGTGTCCTTATGTATCGCGTAAGGAATTTCCGCAAGCCGCTCCTGCAGCTGTTCATGAATGGCCCGAATGCCGCCCGCTCCCGCTTCGGCATAGGTCCCTTCCCACTTGATCCCCACAGCCTGAAAAGCAGGTTTGGTTGTAATTGAAGCTTCATTACGTTGTTCAACTGTCATCTCCTATTCACTCCTTTAACCATACTATGAGTTCATTATATACTGAAACTATGACAAAAACGGTCACCGTTTCTATAAAACGGCAAGGAGGCGCGTCATGCCCAAAACAGAGCGAATACTGAAAGTCATGCAGCGGGTATACGAGAAACAGACCTTTACCGTCAGCCAGATGGCAGAGGAATTTGGCGTGTCCTGTCGCACGATGCTCCGCTATCTGCACGAGCTGTCCGAGCTCGGCGTGCCGCTGTACGCGAATGAGGGCAGGCACGGGGGATACTCGATATTGAATGCCAGGCAGCGCTCCCTTCCTGAGCCGGCAGAGACGGGATTGCAGCGGCTTGTGAAGCCTGGGTTCCATCTTGTCGGCATGGAGATCAAAGTGCCGTTCACCGCCTACTATATAACGCAAGCGCTTAAGCCCAAATTGTGGACGGAGCTAAGCAGCCGAATCCAAGAAATCCGATATCCACGTTCAACCCGCGGTCAGGACTGGATCGCTGCCGTTCTAAGCCGCGGGCCTGTCTATCATTATATCGCCGGCATCGAAGTCACCGCGATTGGCACCATTCCTCCCGGCATGACCAGCCTTACACTGCCGACCCGGGAATATATCGTATATGTACACGAAGGCGGCACGGGCCGGGAGGATACCGATCAATCCTTCATCTATGTCATGCAGCAGATGAAACAGCGCGGGCTCCACTATAACCCGGAGATGTACGGTTTGGAGCGGAGAAGCCGCCTTGGCGACGACCGGGTCCAGATATACATTCCCGTTGCCCATTCCGTAAATCCAGGCGCCCTACATGAATGAGGACCCGATTCTGAAATCGGGTCCTCGTTATGGCTCACCTATTAGATTGCATGCGGATTATCTACGGCCGGATCAACATCTGCATCATAATCCACACCGTCGGTCTCAAATCCGAACAGCTGGAAAAACTCGCGGCGGTAGCCTTCCAGGTCTGTCAGCTGCTCGATATTGTCGCTCGTTACCCGGCTCCACAGATCGGCAACCTCCTGCTGCACATCCTCACGCAGTTCCCAGTCGTCAATGCGGATGCGTCCCTTCTCGTCCACCGGAACCTCGCCGCCGCTATACAGCTTATCTGCGAACAGACGATGGATCTGTTCGATCGTTCCTTCATGGATGCCTTTCTCCTTCATCACCTTGTAAAGCGCCGACACATACAGCGGCACCACAGGAATTGCCGAGCTGGACTGGGTCACCAGCGCTTTGCTGACGGCCACATAAGCGCGTCCGCCAATCGGCGACAACTTGTCGCTCAGCTTCAGCGCCGTATCCTCCAGATGATCCTTCGCCTGGCCAATGGAACCGTCACGATAGATCGCCCGTGTAATTTCCGAGCCGATATAAGAGAACGCGATGGTTACCGCCTGATCTGCCAGTGCGCCTGCCTCGGACAAGGCCTCCATCCACAAATCCCAGTCTTCACCGCCCATAACGTCCACCGTATGCTTCACTTCTTCTTCTGTTGCCGGCTCAATCGTCACCTCGGTCACTTCACCTGTATGGAAGTTGACCGTTTTGTTCGTGTAAGGCTCGCCGATCGGCTTCAGTACGGAGTTGACCGTCTCTCCGGTTTCAGGAAGCGTCCGCCGCGCGGATGCAACGCTGTATACAACGAGATCCACCTGACCCAGCTCCTGGCGGATCAGCTCTATCGTTTTTGCTTTTGTCTCGGCTGAGAATGCATCTCCTGTCACACTGAACGATTTCAGTCCAGCTTCTGCCGCAGCCTTTTCAAACGCCGCCGAGTTGTACCAGCCTGCCGATGCCGTACGTTTCTCACTGCCCTGGCTAGGACGGTACACCCCTACCGTATTCGCCCGAGCGCCGAAGGCTGCTGCAATTCGGGCAGACAATCCATAACCTGTCGAAGCCCCGATGACAAGCACATTGCGCGGGCCCTGTATTGCCGGCTTGCTAAGCACATAATCGATCTGTTGTTGAACCTGGGCAGCACAGCCCACAGGATGAGAAGTTGTACAAATAAATCCGCGTGTTCTAGGTTTAATAATCATCGTTCATTTCCTCTCTTTACGGTTCATATCGTTTCCCATTTATCGTTAGGTCCTGATTGACTCCTTTCTATTGTAACTTTTTTTTTCCGGGTGAAAACCTTTTAACCGCAAAATCTACAAAGAC
>NZ_NQLZ01000039.1:0-72481 GCF_002276395.1 Paenibacillus sp. 7541
GGCGAACAACCGAATAAAGCCCGTTATCGAATATTCGATAACGGGCTTTATTATTTACAGCATGAATGGTTAAGGAAATGAAATTCATGTAGTCAGTCTAATTATTATTGAGTATGGAGTAGTCGGCTCAAATTTTTGCATGAAGAATATGGGGGAACTCTGCCGCCAGACAGGTATAAACTAAGTTCTCTCGGCTGGTGTCCGTTGACCGTAAGGCAAGACGGTGAGCGTCGTCTGCATCGGCTGTCCGTTTCTGATCCATGTTAGCGTGATAGGATCCCCGGGCTGCATAGAGGTTACTTTTTCCTCGAGTTGGTCATAGTTCTGGATACAATGATCATCCGCCTGCACTATGACATCACCTGCCTCGATAATGCCATCTGCAGACGTATTAGGAATAACCTCGAGGACCTTGGTGCCAGACACTTCGTGATCCTGGTATGTATAATGCTGAACACCGATCCAACTAGTCCAGAAGGAAGAGCGGATGTCTTTGCTATCCTCAAGCACATATTTCATATTCTGCATAAAACGATACGTACCAAACGCCATATTGTCCATCATCATATACTCTTGTTCACTGGCCCAGTGTCCAGTGTATTCAATCGCGACCAGTGTTCCATCAGCATGCTCTTCGAGCGTCCATATTGTGAACTCTCCGGCTTCGTTCTGAAGGGCCAGCTTCTTGTATGGAATCAGCTCAACGATCTTACCTCGGTAAGAGACGCCCCACCCATAATCCAGTTCGACAATCCCTCCTACGGTCAGGTCGATTCGACAATGACGTGTCTCCCAGCGGTTTCGCTCCTCGGGATCGGTTAATGCGCTCCATGCTCGTTCTGGTGTCGAGCGGATCAGAATCTCTCTTTTGACATGGTTAAAAATGTTTCCCATACTAAGACTCCTCCTCAAGATATTGTTTCAATCGATTCAGCTTGTTGTCCAGAATACGTCCGATTTCATTCTGAAGACGCTGATACTCTACTTCGAAAACAGGGGTATTTAATCGGTAAAAGCAATATTTACCTTCCCGTCGCTCGAGTACAAGCTTCTCTTCTAACAAAATAGCAAGGTGTTTCTTAATTGCAGGCTGTGAGATGGTAAACGACTTTACAATCTCCAATTGGGGAAGTTCCCGTTCAGCTAACATATTCAGAATCTGTCTTCGGATGGGATCGGATATAGCCCGGTATATATCGCTCATCCAGTATCTCCTTCCTGAATAAAATATAACCATAAGGTTATATGAAATAGATTAATCCTATTCAGCATAGATGTCAAATTTTTTATAAAAATAACTATTTACAATACCAAAACACTAGTGTACTATTTAACTATGACACCAACACGGATGAGGAGTGGAAACATGAACGGATCATATGCGCCCGCCGAGCGGGAGGCGCACGGGGGAGCCGGAAATGCAGCAATGGCGGTCTCGGAAACCAGCCAAGCGGTTCTGTCAGTAGCAGGCGTGACGAAAGCGATCGGCAATCGAAAGATTGTCGACGGGCTGACCTTTGATATTTACCGGGGGGAGGTTGTAGGTTTGCTAGGCCCTAACGGTGCAGGCAAGACAACAACCATCCGGATGATTGTAGGCCTGATTGAAATGACCAGCGGTGATGTGTTCGTCCAGGGGCATAGTATTAAGAAGGATTTTGTAAATGCAATTCGTTACATCGGTGGGATTATCGAGAATCCCGAGTTCTATCCATACATGAGCGGCTATGACAACTTGAGACAGTATCAACGCATGGCCGAGGGTGTGAGCATCGGAAGGATTATGGAAGTGGTGAAGCTGGTCGGACTGCAGGATGCGATTCATAAGAAGGTCCGCGCCTACTCGTTAGGGATGCGTCAGCGGCTTGGGATCGCCCAGGCATTGCTGCACAGCCCTTCCATCCTGATTCTGGATGAGCCGACGAACGGACTGGATCCGGCAGGCATTCGCGAAATGCGGGATTACTTGAAGAAGATTGCTAAGGAAGAGGGCATATCCATACTCGTCTCAAGTCACCTGCTGTCGGAGATGGAATTGATGTGCAGCCGGGTCGTGGTCATTCAGGAGGGCAAGCTGCTAACTGAACGCTTGATTGGAGATCATTCAGCGGATAATGCGAAGGAACAGCAAGTGATGATCTCGCTGCGAGTGAACGATGTCGGGCTCGCGCAGCAGACGGCCCAGCTTCATCAAGGAATTCAGGTGCTGGAGACGCAGCCGGATAACGGGACAGTCACAGTACAGCTCCCAGAGGAGGATATTCCTTCCCTTATCGACTCCCTGTCTGCAGCAAGAGTCAGAGTTTATCGTGTAGAAGAATGCAAGTCCTCGCTTGAGGATGAATTCCTGAAATGGACGGGAGGGAACCGCATTGCGTAGCTTTGGATATTTGCTCTGGAATGAGTGGCTGAAGATGTTTAAGAAACGCAGCTTCTTTATACCGTATCTTTTGCTGGCAGGGATGGTCATTTTTGTGGCGTTTATTCTGTCTGAGTTCGCGCAGGGAACAGTGGATGGCTATGGTTTTGCGGAGATGGCGCTGTCGACCAGGGGGATGGGGGCGATGCTGACGCTGCTTGCGATTGTTATGACGGCCGGCACCGTATCGAAGGAGCACAGCATGGGGACAATCAAGTTTTTGCTGATTCGAGCGCAGACACGGTCTCAAATTCTGGCTTCGAAATATGTTATGGTCCTGATTTATTCCGCAACCCTTGTCGTTTTTCTCGGGATAGCTGCGGTGTTGACCGGTCAATTGGTGTTTGGCCCAGTAGAAGGCCCCGGTGCGACTTCGCTTAGTGAAGTGCTTAGGGCAGGCGGATACAACATGGTGTACACCACCATCTATGTAACTTTGGCCTTCACAGCTGGCATTCTCACCCGCTCCACAGGATCTGCCATCGGGATCGGCATGTTTATGATCGTGGCGGAAAGCCTTGCGGTTCAGCTGTTAGCCCGATATAGCTGGGCGAAATATTTGCTGTTTTTCAACGTCGATCTGTCCATGTATGATGGAGGCGCCGGAGCAGTATTTCCGGGCATGAGTTTGATGTTTTCTATTATTGTTCTCGCTGCATACCTTCTCTTCTTTCTTATGGCTGGATTTATCACGTTTAATAAACGGGATGTCGCCTAGGAAAATGAGCTAGTTCAAACGACGCTAGTATAGGTGCATGTAGGGAAGAGTGGCCGAAAGGAGTAACGGGAGCATGAGTATTGAGTTCGATAATAACCTGCCGATCTATTTGCAAATTATGACTTACCTGAAGAAAGAAATCGTGATCGGAAAGCTTCGGCCCGGTGATAAAATTCCATCTGTCCGTGAGCTTGCAGCAGAGCTGCAAATCAATCCGAATACAGTGCAGCGAACCTTTCAAGAATTGGAGCGTGAAGGTATCGTGGAAACACGTCGCGGCTTGGGCCGATTCGTAACCAGTGAGGAAGAGAAAATTATGACGATAAAAAAAGAAATGGCTGGCGAACTGCTGGAGAATTTCATCAAAGGCATGCAGGAGCTGGGCTTTGAAGAGCAAGACATCGTAGCGATCGTAACCGATGCGGTGAAACCATAACCGGTAATATGAGAAGGGAGAATGTACAGCATGGATCAACTGCTTCAATTCGACCATGTCAGTAAAGTATATATGCGAGGAAGAACAGCTCTTAACAACGTATCCCTGAACATTGGCAGCGGAAAAATCATCGGACTGCTGGGGACAAACGGGAGCGGAAAGAGCACCTTTATGAAGATTGCCGCCGGACTGCTGCAGCCCTCCTCAGGCCATGTGACGATCAGCGGAACCCCGGTCGGGCTTGATACCAAGTCTATCGTTTCGTTCATGCCGGACCGGCCGCTGACGGAAGCATGGATGAAGGTGTCGGATGCGGTCGCATTTTTTCAGGATTTCTACCAGGACTTCGATGTCCAGAAGGCACACAACATGCTGGAATTTATGAATATTCAGCTTAACGATCGAATCAGCGCGCTGTCCAAAGGGATGAATGAGAGACTGCAGCTGACGCTGGCACTGTCCCGCAATGCCCGGCTGTATATGCTGGATGAACCGATCGGAGGGGTGGACCCGGTAGCCAGAGGCAAAATTCTGGACGCAATTGTGGAGTTCTATAATGAGGACAGCTCACTGATCATTTCCACACATCTTGTAAGGGACATTGAACGAATATTTGATGAAGTTGTGTTTATACGAAATGGTGAAATTGTGCTGCATGATGAAGTTGAGAATATCCGCATGAAGCATGGAAAAAGTGTAGATGAGATGTTCAAAGGGGTGTTCGCGGAATGATGAGACTTCTGAAATACGACTGGAAACGCAACTCTACCACGGTGCTAGGAGCACTCGTAGTTCTGATCATTGCTCAAATCGCCATCATGGTCATGGGATTCATGTGGGGATGGCTTCCGGCCGCTATGCTGGGTCTCGGTATCATGGCCTACAGCTCCGTTGGTGTGCTAATGGTAGTGCTTGTGGTGAAAACCTTCGACTATAACATCAAGAGCTATCAGCGGCGTCTGCTCCCCCTCCATTCCATATGGTCGATTCTGTCCCCTTTGCTGATGGGGTGTCTCGGTGTGCTGTGCTTAGGTGCAGTGGTTCTGCTTCACTTGTGGATGTACTTCAACCTGCTTGGTCTTCACGATTCCAGCTTGGCATTCCACACCGTTTTCGATAATTGGGACTACCTGAAGGCACTGATCATGCTCGTTTGGAACTTTATCTTCCTGATGCTGACGATTTTCTTTGCTACTGCAGTATCTAGAACTACATCAAGTAGAGCCGGAGTCTGGATCGGCATCCTTACATTCCTTGTGCTGCACTCTATCATCGGATGGGTGTCCCAAAAGCTGTTTGGAGATGGATACTGGTCGCAAAGCGGGTCTATTAACGAAGAAGGAGTGTTCTTTCAACTTGGCCCGGTGGGTCAGTCCTGGGGGGATGCGATACTTGAAGTTATAGTCTCCATCCTCCTCCTGTATGCAACAGCATATCTGATTGAACGGAAGGTAGCAGCCTGAGCAAGTCGCGGTTATTACGAAATATGGGTTTTAAAAATAGACAACGAAGGCAAGCTTGGTGACCGAATGGGCCGAGCTTGCCATTTCTTTTACCATCAAACATTATAACGTTATATTCACATCGCTATGAATCTATGCTATGCTAGGGAAGACAGTAAGATGGATAGCAGTAACTGGAACGGATTCATTAAGCAAGTGGCTCAGGACAGTCAGTATAGGAATTGCAACAGGGAATGGGAAAGGAAGGGATGAGGCCATCTTGGAAAAGCAACTCGTACTTCGCAATGTCCAGACGGTACAGGGTACATCTCTGGATATTGTCGTTGAGAACGGCCGGATTGCGGCTATAACCCCGGCTAACTCGGCCCAGGGGGATAAGGTGTATGACGGCTCGGGACAGTATGTCTCCAGCGGCTGGATCGATATGCATGTGCATGCGGTTCCCGGATTGGATCCCTACGGTGACGAAATTGATGAGATCGGCGTCAAGCAAGGGGTAGCCACCATTGTAGACGCAGGCAGCTGCGGTGCAGACCGTATCGGAGAACTGGCGCAGGATGCGGCGCGGGCCAAGACCAACGTGCTCGCATTCCTGAACATTTCGCACATCGGGCTGGAGCGCATTGATGAGCTGTCGAATTTGGACTGGATTGATGCTGAGCGCGTCATGGAAGCGCTCGGGTCTTACCGGGATATAATTGTCGGACTGAAGGCAAGGATTAGCCGGAGCGTCGTTAAGGAGCAAGGAGTGGAGCCGCTGCGGCGGGCGAGGAAGCTGTCGCTTGATACATCGCTGCCGCTGATGGTGCATATCGGCTCAGGCCCTCCCGGGATTGAACAGGTCATTTCCCTGCTGGAGAAGGGTGACATCGTCACCCATTACTTGAACGGGAAGGCGAACAATCTGTTCACCCCGGATGGTAACCCGTTGCCGGCGCTTCAGGAAGCTATTGCGCGCGGGGTACATCTGGACGTCGGGCATGGAACTGCCAGCTTCTCCTTCCGGGTCGCCGAATTTGCCAGAAGACACGGGATTGCCCCGAACACGATCAGTTCGGATATTTACAGAGGTAACCGGTTGAACGGCCCGGTGTACAGTCTGGCTCATGTGATGTCCAAGTTTTTGCTGCTGGGCTACAGCCTGAACGAAGTGATTGCAGCAGTGACTGAAGCAGCAGCCGTCTGGCTGGGAAGGCCTGAGCTTGGGCGGATCCAGGTTGGGGATCCTGCGCATCTGACGCTGTTTACCGTCACCGAGGGGGATATTGAACTGACGGACTCCGAGGGAGAGACGAGAATTGCCAAACGATATATTGAGCCAAAAGGAGTTGTGGTCCATGGATCATTCACTGCATGCTAAATACGGATTGAAGCGAGTTGTTAATGCGAGCGGGCGCATGAGCATTCTCGGGGTGTCAGCCCCGACGGATACGGTCATGGAAGCGATGAGAATCGGCGGACAGAGTTATGTGGAAATTGCCGATCTGGTGGACAAAGCTGGCGACTACATCGCCCGTATCCTTGGATCGGAGGCTGCGGTCGTGGTGAACTCGGCTTCCAGCGGCATCGCGCTGTCCGTGGCGGCGATTGTGACCCAGGGCAACCGCAGACGAAGCGACAGGCTGCATCAAGAACCGATCGCGAACAATGAGATCATCATGCTCAAAGGGCATAATGTTCAGTATGGGGCGCCGGTAGAGACGATGGTATACCTTGGCGGCGGCAAAGTCGTTGAGGTGGGGTATGCCAATGAAGGCCGCAAGGAGCATATTGAGGAGGCCATCGGCGAGCATACCGCGGCTATTTTATATGTGAAGTCCCATCACTGTGTTCAGAAGAATATGATATCGGTTGAGGAAGCCGCCGAGGTGGCACGGGCGCATGACATTCCGCTGATCATCGATGCGGCAGCCGAGGAAGATATCCATAAATATGTGAAGTACGGCGATCTGGCTATATACAGCGGGTCGAAAGCGATTGAAGGGCCCACCTCCGGCATCGTGGGCGGCAAGCGTCAGTATATCGAATGGGTGAAGGTACAGCTTCACGGCATTGGTCGCAGCATGAAGGTTGGCAAAGAGACCACGTTTGGCTTGCTGCAGGCGCTGGATGAATACATCGTCAAGGAAGACAAGAGTGAGCAGGAGAAGGCCGCGCTGGAAGCCCTGAAGGGGTTGTCTGTTCTCCCGGGCATCGAGGTTGCGATTGTGCAGGATGAGGCAGGACGCGCGATATTCCGAGGCCGGGTGAAGGTGAATCCGGATGAGGCAGGCGTGACAGCCAAGGAGATGAACGATCAGCTCCGCGAGGGCGAAATTGCCATCTACACGAGGGACTACGGCGTGCGTCAGGGTTATTTCGATATCGATCCGCGCTCTTTGGCGGGAGACGATTTGCAGGTCATTATTTCAAGAATTCAGCAAATAGCAGGAGGCAAATAATTATGGCAAACATCGATAACAGATTGTACAAGAACCGGACTGCGCTGAACGTCCTGGCTGGCAGCATTCAGAATGCAAAAGAAGTATTCGAAGCGGCGGAAGGATATGTGCTCGTTGGCGTTCTCTCGAAAAATTATCCCACTGTGCAGGAAGCGGTAGCTGCGATGAAGGAGTACGGGGCAGCGATTGAAGATGCCGTGTCCATCGGTCTTGGGGCAGGCGACAATCGTCAGGCCGCTGTCGTGGCCGAGATTGTAAAAAGCTACCCGGGCACGCATATCAATCAGGTATTCCCGGCGGTAGGAGCCACCCGGGCCAATCTTAACGGTGCTGACGGCTGGATCAACAGCCTGGTGTCCCCGTCCGGACAGGTCGGCTATGTGAATATCTCCACGGGGCCGTATAGCGCGGCTAACAGCGAGCATGCGGTTGTGCCGGTTAAGGCGGCAATTGCTCTTGTGCGTGATATGGGGGGCAATGCCCTAAAATACTTCCCGATGCAGGGGCTTAAGCTCGAAGATGAGTATCGAGCAGTTGCCAAGGCATGTGCCGAGGAGGGCTTTGCGCTTGAGCCGACCGGCGGCATCGACAAGGACAATTTTGAAGCGATTGTCCGCATCGCACTGGAAGCCGGGGTACAGCAGGTCATTCCGCATGTCTACTCGTCCATCATCGACGCCGCGAGCGGAGATACGATCGTGAGTGATGTTCAAGAGCTGCATCAGAAACTTAAAGCGCTGGTGGATCAGTATGCCTAAGGTTATCGCTGCGTTCGGCGAGGTCATGATGCGGCTTCAGGTTCCGGGCTACGCATCCTTGGCACAGGAGAGTCATCTGAATTATTCCTTCTCGGGAACGGGTGTCAATATTGCGTCTGCGCTGTCGCGCCTCGGACATACCGGTTATCTGATCAGCACGCTGCCGGATAATCCGCTGGGTGAGGCAGCCTTGGCCTACCTGCGTAAGCTTGGCATCCATACCGGATTGGTCAGCAGGGCTGGCAAATATATCGGCATGTATTTTCTGGAGAACGGCTTTGGCGTCCGTCCGGGCAGGGTCACTTACACCGACCGGCTCGGCAGCAGCTTCAACACCGCGGGAGACGATGTCTACGACTTTGAAGCGATCGCTGACAGCATTGATCTGGTGCATTTTTGCGGGATTACGCTTGCGATGAATGATCAGGTACGCTCTCAAATGAAAAGCCTCGCCCGTGCCGTCAAGGCCCGCGGCGGCAAGGTGGTCTTTGACTGCAATTATCGGCCTTCCTTGTGGGGGGCGGACCGCTATGCTTATGCCAGACCGCATTATGAAGAGATGCTGTCCTTGGCGGATGTGGTGTTCATGAATGAGAAGGATGCGATGTACATCCTGGGACTGACCACGACGAAGACGGAACGCCGGGCGCAGCTGGAGGAGTTGATTCCACAGGCGGCAACCAAGTATGATATAAAGGTTGCAGCCGGCACTCATCGCAGCATTAACGGCGATAATACGCATTCTTTGCAGGGATATATTTATACGGGGGGCGCTTTCGAATATTCGAAGCAACTCACCTTCTCGGTTCACGACCGGATCGGGGCCGGGGATGCGTATGCAAGCGGCATAATTCACGGCACCCTCGAAGGGTATGACCCGAAGCGCACCGTAGAGTTCGCAGCCGCTGCCGGAATGCTTGCGCATACCGTGACCGGGGATACGCCTACGGCCAATGAGCGCGAGATTGTCCAGGCGATGAATGAGCACATGTCAGATGTTGAAAGGTAAGATCAGAGATGACGATTACACGGAAGAACGGTCCGCTATATTTGCAGATCAAAAAAATTATAAAAGACCGCATTCTGCACGGCGTCTATCCGCTCGGGTCCCATATTCCGTCCGAGCCGCAGCTGGAGCGGGAATTCAACGTCAGCAAGATGACGATCCGCAACGCAATCCAGGAGCTGTACCAGGAAGGTTATGTGGACAAGCGAAGCGGCGTGGGCACCATTGTGATCCGCAACACCTCTTTTTCTAAGCTGTCCAAGGGCAAACGCTTCACCGAGATTCTGGTCGAGGAAGGTCATCAGATCCAGAAGCAGCACCTGAGCTTTGGCTGGACGCAGCCGGAGCCGGGCACCGAATTGTACGAGAAATTCGGCGAACGCTGCCGGTATATTGAGCGCCTGTATTTGCTGGACGGTCAACCGTACATTCACTATATTCATTATATTTCATCCAGAGTTGACCTGGGGGAGGAGCTTGATCAAAGCGAGCTTCCCTCACTATATGACAGGATTGAAGAGAGCAGAATCACGCTGGAGCAATTCCGTGACCGGTTCACGGTTGCACCGGCGCAGGAGGAGACCGAACGGCTGCTCGGGGTGAAGCCGGGCACACCGCTTCTGAAAAGGCTCCGCTCCTCCTATGATGCCGAAGGCTCGATTATAGAGTACAGCATTGGCTACTACAACACGGAGCTCCAGCATTATTTGATCACCTATGATCTGTAAGACCTCCAGTTCTGTCGATGGCTCCCGGTTATTGTCCGGGGTCGGCCCGGCACTAGGAGTTGAACAGCAGCACATAGATCAAGAGCATTCCCGTCCTTGCCATAAGGATTGGGGGATGCTCTTTTGTGTGTACAGGGGGCTGTGAGCGGAAGGCTGCCTTCAGGGCTATAAACAGGCTGGAAATGGGGTACAATAATGATGTGAGGCGTGAATGGAACATCATAATAGAAAGCCCTTGGCAAAATAAAAAAATGTGCTATAATAAAGTTAAAGTCAAAGAAAGTCAAAGTCAACGAAGGGTTCGCAGTTTTTGATTATGGTTAATTCAACCTATAAGCAAGGCTCTGTGCGGACGTGTAAGATCCCTATCCATCTTTACGTTTCAAGCAGTGGAGGATGAACAGACAATGCGTAATATCTCTGATATTATCGAACAATACCTAAAGAGCATTATACAGGAAAGCCCGGAAGGAACCGTTGAGATCCAGCGGAATGATCTGGCGGAGCAGTTCTCATGCGTGCCATCCCAGATCAATTATGTCATCAGCACACGGTTCACGCTCGAGAAGGGGTTTCTCGTGGAGAGCAAGCGCGGAGGCGGCGGCTATATTCGTATACAGCGTATCGAATTGCCGCAGCATTCGGCGCTTCATAAGCATCTTAACCACACGATTGGCAATATGATTGACCAGACGGTGGCAGAGGGGCTGATTTATCAGCTTGAGGAAGCCCGGTTGCTCACCAAGCGGGAGGCTTGCTTGATGCGCGCCGCAATTTCTCGGGAGTGCCTGAACGTCAAGCTTCCTTATCGGGATGAGCTGAGAGCCCGGATTATGAAGGCCATGCTTGTATCTTTATTAGGTAAGTGAGTCTGTCTGTTAAGGAGGCATGTGATATGTTATGCCAGGAATGCGGCAAACGGCCAGCAACGCTCCATTTCACCAAAATTGTGAACGGGGAGAAAACAGAATTTCATTTTTGTGAATTCTGTGCCCGAGAAAAAGGGGAATTGATCCCCGGAACGTCGAATGGTTTTTCTATACACAGTTTATTGTCGGGCCTCCTGGATCTGGATCCTTCCGGAAAAGGGCAGACGCCAGGTGCGATATCGGCACAATCTCTGCGGTGTGAAGAATGCGGCATGACCTACTCCCAGTTCAGCAAGGTCGGACGCTTCGGCTGCAGCTCCTGCTACAACTACTTCTCGGATCGTCTGGACCCGCTGTTCAAGCGCGTTCATGGGAATACGGCGCATATCGGCAAAGTGCCGAAGCGCAGCGGCGGCCGGATCAAGCTCAAGCGCAGACTCGACGAATTGAAGAAGGAACTTCAATATCGGATCGTGCGTGAAGAGTTTGAGGCTGCGGCCGAAATCCGGGATCAAATTCGAGAGCTCGAGAAGAACATGGCTCAAGGTTAGCGCTTCGTGAGCGATGAGCCAATGAAACTGGACTTGAAGTAGGAGGGATTGCGTGATGTCCAATCTTCGGTTTACGGAACATGCGCTCAGCGAATGGATGCGTGGAAGCGGTCAGGACTCCGACATTGTCATTAGCACTCGCGTCCGGGTAGCCCGCAACCTTCAGCATCTTCCTTTCCCGCTGTTGGCAACGAACCAGCAGTCCGGTGAAGTGCTTGAGCGCCTGACCAAAGTCATCGAGGATGAGCAGCTGTTGAACGACTTCGGCGTGCTGCATGTCATACCGTTAAATGAGATTAACGATCTGGACAAACAGGTGCTCGTTGAGAAGCATCTGATCAGTCCGAATCTGGCCAGCGAGTCCCGCAACGGCGCTGTGGTGCTGACAGATGATGAATCGGTAAGCATTATGATCAACGAGGAGGATCATCTCCGCATTCAATGCCTGTACCCCGGCTTTCAGGTTCATGAAGCCTGGGAGCGGGCATCGGCGCTGGATGATATATTCGAGTCCAGAGTCGATTATGCCTTTGATGACAAGCGGGGCTACTTGACCAGCTGTCCGACGAATGTCGGCACCGGGCTTCGGGCTTCGGTGATGATGCATTTGCCGGCGCTGGTCATGACGCAGCAGATCAACCGGATTCTGTCGGCGGTGTCGCAGGTAGGGTTGACGGTCCGAGGGATTTACGGAGAAGGCAGTGAGGCGCTGGGCAACCTGTTCCAGATTTCGAACCAGATTACGCTCGGGCAGACCGAGGCCGAAATTATCGAAAATCTGCACAGTGTCGTGCTTCAGATCATAGAACATGAGAAGAACGCCAGAGAGCGGCTTCTGAATGAATCCAAGATCCGGATTACGGACCGGGTGATGCGTTCCTACGGCATTCTGTCCTATGCGGCGGTCATGGATTCGAAGGAAGCGGCACAGCGCTTGTCGGATGTCCGGCTCGGGGTGGATCTGGGCATTCTGGAAGGACCGCCAAGCTCGGTCATGAATGAGCTGAATGTGAAGACACAGCCCGGCTTTCTGCAGAAGACATTCGGCGAGAACATGAATCCTTCGGAACGGGATGTCTACCGGGCGAAGCTGATCCGGGAAACACTTGGTCATACTTGTAGTTAATGATATGAAACGAACCGCAATACGATAATAACGATACGAATCGAACGTGGAGGTGCAATACGATGATGTTTGGCAGATTTACAGAACGTGCGCAAAAGGTGCTGGCACTCGCTCAGGAAGAGGCCGTTCGTCTGGGCCACAACAATATTGGAACAGAACATATCCTGCTCGGACTCATCCGTGAAGGGGACGGCATTGCAGCGAAAGCGCTGATCGGCCTCGGCCTTGGACTGGAGAAAATCCAGGACGAAGTGGAGAGCTTGATCGGACGCGGACAGGAGCAGCCGACGAATATTGCTTATACGCCTCGCGCCAAAAAAGTCATTGAGCTTTCGATGGATGAGGCTCGCAAATTAGGCCATACTTATGTAGGGACTGAGCATATTCTGCTCGGTCTGATCCGTGAAGGAGAAGGCGTCGCAGCACGCGTGCTGAACAACCTCGGCATCAGCCTGAACAAGGCGCGCCAGCAGGTGCTTCAGCTGCTCGGAAGCAGCGAAGCCGTGTCGAGCCATCACGGAACGCCACAGAACGTCAGCACACCGACGCTGGATAGTCTGGCCCGGGATTTGACGGCCATTGCCAAGGAAGGCAATCTGGACCCTGTCATCGGCCGCAGCAAGGAAATCGAGCGTGTCATTCAGGTGCTCAGCCGTCGTACGAAGAATAATCCGGTGCTCATCGGTGAGCCGGGCGTTGGTAAAACGGCGATTGCCGAAGGGCTGGCGCAGCGGATCATCAACAATGAAATTCCGGAGACGCTTCGCGACAAGCGGGTCATGACACTCGATATGGGCTCTGTCGTGGCAGGCACGAAATACCGGGGCGAGTTCGAGGACCGTCTGAAAAAAATCATGGATGAAATTCGTCAGGCCGGCAACATCGTTCTGTTCATCGATGAGCTGCATACGCTGATCGGCGCTGGCGGTGCGGAAGGCGCCATTGATGCATCGAACATTTTGAAGCCGTCCCTTGCTCGGGGCGAATTGCAGTGCATCGGTGCAACGACGCTGGACGAATATCGCAAATATATCGAGAAAGACGCAGCCCTGGAGCGCCGCTTCCAGCCGATTACGGTCGATCAGCCGTCTCCGGAGGAAGCGATCCAGATCCTGTACGGACTGCGTGACCGTTACGAAGCGCATCACCGTGTGAAAATAACGGATGAAGCAATCGAGGAAGCGGTAAAATTGTCGGACCGTTACATTACAGACCGCTTCCTGCCGGATAAAGCGATTGACCTGATCGATGAGGCCGGATCGAAAGTCCGTCTGCATACGTACACGATTCCGCCGAACCTGAAGGATCAGGAAGCGCGTCTGGAGGATATCCGCAAGGAGAAGGACGCCGCGGTCCAAAGCCAGGAATTCGAGAAGGCTGCCGCGCTTCGCGATACGGAACAGAAGCTTCGTGAAGAGCTTGAAATTACGAAGAATCAGTGGAAAGAGAAGCAAGGCCGCACGGACTCCGAGGTAACCCCTGAGGATATCGCGGACGTTGTAGCCAACTGGACCGGCATTCCGGTCAACAAGCTGAAGGAAGAAGAGACCGAACGTTTGCTGAAGCTGGAGGAGATTCTCCACAGCCGCGTCATCGGCCAAGAGGAAGCGGTGAGAGCCGTCAGCCGTGCTGTGCGCCGTGCGCGCGCCGGTCTGAAGGATCCGAAGCGCCCGATGGGCTCCTTCATCTTCCTCGGCCCTACAGGCGTCGGGAAGACGGAGCTGGCTCGTGCGCTGGCCGAAGCGATGTTCGGCGACGAGAACGCCGTGGTTCGGATCGATATGTCCGAGTATATGGAGAAGCACTCCACTGCGCGTCTCGTCGGAGCGCCTCCGGGATATGTTGGTTACGAAGAAGGCGGCCAGCTGACCGAGAAGGTTCGCCGCAAGCCGTATTCCGTTGTGCTGCTCGATGAGATCGAGAAGGCTCACCCGGAAGTGTTCAACATCCTGCTCCAAGTGCTTGAGGATGGTCGTCTGACCGATTCCAAGGGCCGCGTGGTCGATTTCCGGAATACGCTGATCATTCTGACGTCCAACGTGGGCGCAGAGGCGATCAAGCGCAACTCGACGCTTGGCTTCACCGCCGCGAGCGATGCCGGACGCGACTACAACAACATGAAGGGCAAAGTGATGGATGAGCTGAAGAAGAGCTTCCGTCCGGAGTTCCTGAACCGGATCGACGAGATCATCGTGTTCCACTCGCTCGAAGAGAAGCACATCGCCGAAATTGTGACGCTGATGTCCGACGAGCTGCGCAAACGGCTGCTGGAATTCAACGTGGAATTCGAGCTGACCGACAAAGCGAAGAGCTTCATTGCCAAGGAAGGGTACGACCCGGCCTTCGGTGCTCGTCCGCTCCGCCGGGCACTGCAGAAGCATGTTGAGGACCGGTTGTCCGAGGAACTGCTGAAGGGCAATGTGGTCAAAGGCGACTCGGTGGTCATCGACGAGGAGAACGGCGAACTGGTCGTTCGCAAGACAGGCAAAGTAACTGCCGCTGCCGAAGCGGAATGATCATATAGATCGATTGAATAGAAGAACTGCACTGAGCGTCCGGGGGGATTCGTCCTTGGGCGCTCATGCTTTTTTATCGGGATCAGCCAGGTTCCTCTGCGTATACTTGCGCAAATGTGTTTGCACTTTTCTAACGTGTGTTATGCAACGATCATCCTAAATCCGACGGCGATAGACAAATTTGTTAAACAACGGTTAATTATAGCTAAAAAAAGTGTGCCGCCACACCGAAATCAACAATAGGGACAACTTCCTTATAAAACCATGGGTATAGGCACCTAAAGTTACTGAATAGTCTTTACGATGAATTGTGTTCAATGGTAAACTTTGAGTAATGTCTGATTTTGCAGTCTTTTACGGAATCCGACAATGACCGAACGTGATAAAGGAGACATTCATGGCCAAAACTAAGACGAAATTTACTTGTACTGAATGCGGCTATGAAGCCCCTAAATGGTACGGTAAATGTCCGGGCTGCCAATCATGGAATTCCATGGTGGAGGAGACCGAGACAGTTGTCAAGACCCAGGGGAGGAACTCCCCTCTTTTTCATAGTAAAGAAAAACCTCTTTCGATCATAAATATAGAGAGTGGCAAGGAACCCCGTATCCAGACCGGGATTACGGAGCTGAATCGTGTTCTCGGCGGCGGGCTCGTTCCCGGCTCCCTTGTGCTTGTCGGCGGGGATCCCGGGATCGGTAAGTCCACGCTGCTGCTCCAGGCCTCGAACCGTTTGGCACAGAGTGGTGTGCGGGTGCTGTATATATCGGGAGAGGAATCGGTCCGCCAGACCAAGCTTCGTGCTGATCGGCTCGGGGCGCTGTCCGAAGAGCTGTTCGTGCTGTGCGAGACGAACCTGGAGGCGATTGAAGAGGCGATCGAGAGCGTGCAGCCGGGCTTTGTTGTCATCGACTCCATTCAGACGGTTTATCTGCCGGAGGTGACGAGTGCGCCTGGCAGTGTAGCTCAGGTGCGCGAATGCACATCCCGGTTTATGCGCCTAGCCAAGGTGAAGGGCATCGCCACGGTTCTCGTTGGCCATGTGACCAAGGAAGGGGCCATTGCTGGACCGCGCATGTTGGAGCATATGGTGGATTGCGTGCTGTATTTCGAAGGCGAGCGGCATCACACGTACCGCGTGCTGCGCGCCGTTAAGAATCGATTCGGCTCGACGAATGAAATCGGCATTTTCGAAATGGGCGAGGATGGGCTGCGCGAGGTCGGCAATCCTTCCGAGCTGTTCTTGTCGGAGCGTCCGCTCGGCGTGGCCGGCTCGACGGTGGTGGCGAGCATGGAGGGCACGCGGCCGGTGCTTGTGGAACTGCAGGCGCTGATCTCAACCACCCATTTTCCTTCGCCAAGACGAATGGGCACCGGGGTCGATCATCACCGGATGAATCTGATCATCGCCGTTCTGGAGAAGCGAATGGGCATGTTCCTCCAGACGCAGGACGCATACCTGAACGCAGCCGGGGGCGTCAAGCTGGATGAGCCGGCGGTGGATCTGGCGATTGCCGTCAGCATTGCCTCCAGCTTCCGCGATATTCCGACCAAGCCCTATGATGTCATCTTTGGCGAAGTGGGTCTGACCGGTGAAGTTCGGGCGGTGTCCCGGGCAGAACAAAGGGTGAAGGAAGCGGAGAAGCTTGGCTTCAAGCGTGTCATCCTGCCGGAGAAGAGCCTGAAAGGCTGGAAACATCCGAAAGGAATTCAAATTATAGGAGTTAATACCGTTGCAGATGCACTGGCGGTTGCGTTAGATTAGGGGGCATATGAAGGTGAAGGAATCGAGCCAACTGGATAAAATGAATGATCTGCTTAAGCTGGTAGCTCCGGGAACACCGTTTCGCGACGGCCTGGAGAACGTGCTGCGGGCGAAGACAGGGGCGCTGATCGTGGTCGGCTACAGCCCGGAAGTGATGGAGGTTGTGGATGGGGGATTCTCCATTAACTGCGATTTCTCGCCCAACTATTTATATGAGCTGGCGAAGATGGACGGCGCCATCATTCTCAGCGAAGACCTGAAACGAATTTTGTACGCCAACACCCAGCTGATCCCGGATTCCTCCATCGCCTCCATCGAGACGGGGATCCGTCACCGGACTGCGGAACGGGTGGCCAAGCAGACAGGCAAGCTCGTTGTGTCCATCTCTCAGCGCCGGAACATTATTACGCTGTATCAAGGCTCGCTACGGTATGCGCTGAAGGAAATCGGCGTCATTCTGACCAAGGCGAACCAGGCGATTCAGACGCTGGAACGCTATCGGGCAGTCCTCAATCAGACGCTGACCAACCTGTCGGCATCGGAGTTTGAAGAACTGGTCACCATTCCGGAAGTGGTCAACGTTATTCAGCGAGTGGAGATGGTGCTTCGGATCAAGAAGGAGATCAAGCGCTATATTAATGAGCTTGGCAATGAGGGCCGGCTGATCAGCATGCAGATGGATGAGCTGGTCAGCAATATGGAGGAAGAAGCCTGGCTGCTGTATGCGGATTACGTGCGCGAGTACAGCGAGGAGAAAATCCGCGAAATCATACTGGCTTTGAAACGCTCAACGGATGAAGAACTGCTCGACATTCATCACATTGTGCGTCTACTCGGATATCCGGCCTCGGCGGCGGCCTCCGAGGAGGAGATTCTGCCGCGGGGCTATCGCATTTTGAATAAAATTCCCCGTCTGCCGAATGTGATTATCCGCAACCTGGTGGACCGGTTCCAGGATCTGCCGAGCATTATGGCTGCTTCCATCCACGAGCTGGATGAAGTGGACGGCATCGGAGAGGTTCGCGCACGGACCATCAAGGAAGGGCTCAAGCGTTTGCAGGAACAAGTATTCATTGACAGGCAAATTTAAAACCCCTACAATCAATGGATGTCTGCACGTACACTGTTAGACGACGAGGTGAATATACACATGACAAAATCAATTCCGAACATGTTTACGTTAGGTAATCTGTTTCTCGGAATGATTGGTATTATCCTGGCTTTTGAAGGCCGGACCAGCATGGCTGCGATTATGATTATTATCGCCATGCTGCTCGACGGACTCGACGGGCGTGTCGCCCGGGCCTTGAACTGCCAGAGCGAACTGGGCAAGGAACTGGATTCATTGTCCGATGTTATATCGTTTGGTGTTGCGCCTGCTTTGATCATGTACACAGCTGTTTTCAGCGATTTGAATAACGCATTGGCCTGGACCGTGACAGCCATCTTCCCGATGTGTGGAGCGATGAGGCTGGCAAGATTTAATGTTCGTCCCGGCATACCTGGGTATTTTATCGGACTGCCGATCCCGGCAGCAGGCGGCGTACTGGCTACGCTGGCATTGTTCAACGAAGAGATTATGGCGCCTTACATGATCGTGGCGATGCTGCTTCTGTCTTATCTGATGGTCAGCAGCGTCAAGTATCCGAATTTCAAAAAAGTCGGAATTCCAAAGACTGCCATCAAATTTACTCCGATTGTCATTATCGGCGCTGTCATGGTTGCCGTGTTCTTCCCGGAGCAGACATCGATGCTGATCTTTGTGCCGCTTGTGCTGTATGCAGGCTACGGGCTGCAGCAGAACCTGCGCAGATTCAGAAGAAAAAAGCGCAAGAAGGACAACAATTCCGAAGAAGCTTACCAATCTTCCGATCACTAGCAACCTGCCATTATTCATCATTCGAATATTTCCAATAATAAAAAGCATTTATTTCCTGCCCTTAAGCAGTGAAATAAATGCTTTTTATATGCATATAAAAGGCCGTTCCTTATATCGAAGAACAAAATGATCGTCTGGTGCTGCCAGCGCAAGTGCTGATTATGACAAGTTAAACAGACCGAGCGTCGAGCATTTCTGGGACTCTTTGCTCACAACATCATCCAGCTGGATGTCCAGCAGATTAGCCAGGGCGGACATGTAGAAAAGGCTTCGTCCAAGCTCGGAGCTGACGGCCTCACGGCAGTTCTCGCACAGCTCACCCTTCACATGCGTGCCGGCGAGTTCCCGGGCATGCTCAAGGTCAGCGCCGATATCGAAGGTCTGCTTCGTGGCGTGAAGCTCGATGCATCCGCATTCCGTAACAGCCTTGGTGACAGCTCGGTTAACGGATGCGCTGCTTTGACCATTTTTGGACAATACATCCATCAAGCTGCGATGACGGAGCAACAATTCGGAAACTTGATCCTGAAAAGCCTGTAAACTAGGAGCGCTCATTTTTACATCCACCTCGATATTTATGAATTGAGTTCATTATATTCCACACGTTCAGCCGATTTCAACCAATTTAGGGATTGGCAGGGCGGTAAGGCACAGGGGGAGGCAGCAACAGAACGGCGGCTGGCAAGGAAACGAACATGACAAGGAAACATTTTCAAAAAAAGCTAACCAAGACGATTATGCTGTAAAAAATTGGACCATACTGGAAAGTAAGAAGAGGGAAATATTGATTTCTGAAGTAAAAGGAGGTGCGAAAGCTCATGATTAAAAAAGCTATCTTAGCATTTGCGGTTTTATGCGGAGCATGGTGCGGATATACGCTGTACCATACGGTCCCGCAATCATTCTCGGAGCTCTCGCCGATATTTGATCAAGGTGTATTCGCGGCAGGCAGCGGGGCATCCGCGCTGCTGGGGGGATTGTTGTTTGGCGTGATTGGCATGCTCGTGGCTGACAAGGTGGCAGGCCGTCTGCAAACGATGATTTCCGCTTTCTCGCGGATTCCGATGAATGAGCTGGCTGCCGGTACGGCAGGACTTCTGGGCGGATTGCTGCTGTCGCTGTTAATGTCGCCGGGGCTGCTGTGGCTTGGACAAGCCGGGAAGCTGATGCAGGTCGGAATTACGCTCTTGGGCGGATACATTGGTCTTAGGATCGGGCTGGAGAAGAAGGAAGAGCTGGCTTCGCTATGGATGTCCGGCAAATGGAGCCAGGTGGCCGAGCCGGAAGGCAGACGCATTGAGGAGCATAAGATTCTGGATACGAGTGTCATTATTGATGGCCGCATTGCCGACATTTGCAAAACCGGATTTATTGAGGGGACGATTGTCATCCCGGAATTCGTACTGGAGGAGCTCCAGCATATTGCGGATTCCTCGGATCTGCTGAAGCGCAATCGTGGTCGGCGGGGACTGGATATTTTGAATAAAATTCAGAAAGAGCTCGAAGTGAAGGTACTCATCTATGAAGGGGATTTCGAAGAAATATCCGAAGTGGACAGCAAGCTGGTCAAACTCGCCAAAGTGCTTCAGGGGAAAGTGGTAACCAATGACTTTAATCTGAACAAGGTGTGCGAGCTTCAAGGCGTATCCGTGCTGAATATCAACGATTTGGCCAATGCGGTCAAGCCGGTGGTGCTGCCAGGGGAAGAAATATTGGTTCAAATTATTAAGGACGGGAAAGAACACGGCCAAGGCGTGGCCTATCTGGATGACGGTACGATGATCGTTGTCGAGGGAGGACGGGAATATATCGGCACCATGATGGAGGTGCTGGTGACAAGCGTGCTGCAGACCTCGGCCGGCCGAATGATCTTCGCCAAACCGAAACTGTTGGAAAAAGCCCAGTAAACGGAGTATGATGAAGGTATACATATGTCCGTTTTCGCCACGTCGTGGTTGAGAGTGGGAAAGACAGGAGTTTTGGGTATGTTGTCGAGCTTCGGGGCCGTCATTGTGGCGGCGGGGAAAGGGTCCCGCATGGGGACCCGGGAGAGCAAGCAATATCTCATGTTGAATGAGAAGCCGATTATGATTCATACGCTGGAAGTGTTCAACCGGCTGCCCTGGCTGCGGGAAATCGTACTCGTCACGGGCGAGGGCGAGGTGGAGCGCTGCCGGAGGTGGATTCAGGAATACCGATTGGACAAGGTGTCAGCCGTCATTACCGGCGGCAGCGAGAGACAGCAGTCCGTTTACCAAGGAATCAAGCAAATTTCTTCAGATTGGGTAATGATACATGACGGTGTCAGACCGTTTGTCACATCGGAAGAAATTGAACGGTGCCGGGACGCGGCGCTCCGCGAGGGCGCATCGGTGCTGGGGGTTCCTGTCAAGGACACAATCAAGCAGGTGAACGGTCAAGGCTTCATTGCAGGAACGCCGGATCGCCAAAGCTTGTGGGCCGTTCAGACCCCACAGGCTTTTCGTCTTTCCGATCTGCTGCAGGCTCACCAGTCAGCGGAGCAGGAAGGGTTTGTCGGCACGGATGACGCCATGCTGGTCGAGCGTATGGGCGTTCCGGTGGCGGTGGTCGAGGGGAAATACAGCAACATCAAAATCACCACACCAGATGATCTGGAGTATGCAATGTTCTTACAGAAACGCAAGGGAGAGAGCAGGGAATGATTCGTATTGGACAAGGATTTGACGTGCATCAGCTGGTGGAGGGGAGGCCGTGCATCATTGGCGGTGTGACCATTCCTTATGAGAAAGGGCTGCTCGGGCACTCGGATGCGGATGTGTTGCTGCATGCCATTTCGGATGCCATTCTGGGCGCGCTGGCGCTTGGGGATATCGGGCGGCATTTTCCAGATGACGATCAGGCTTTTAAGGATGCCGACAGCCTGGAGCTGCTGCGCCAGGTATGGGCGATGGCCAAGGAGCGGGGTTACTCGCTTGGCAATGTCGATGCAACGATTATTGCACAGAAGCCGAAGATGGCGCCGCACATCCCGCAGATGGTCGAGATTATAGCGGGAGCGCTTGAAGCGAGTGCCGAGCAAGTCAATGTCAAGGCTACAACAACCGAGCAGCTGGGCTTTACCGGACGCGGCGAGGGGATTGCCGCACAGTCTGTTGTGTGTCTCGTGAAAGGTATGCTATCATCTTGAAGGAATCTTTGAAGTAAGCGAACGGAGGGGTTGGAAATGACCGGAGAAGTCCGTGTGCGCTATGCACCGAGTCCAACGGGACATTTACATATCGGAAATGCTAGAACGGCTTTATTTAATTATTTATTCGCCCGCAAGCATGGGGGCAAATTTATTATTCGGATTGAGGATACGGATGTTAAACGCAACGTGGAGGGCGGAGAACAGAGCCAGCTGAAATATTTGAAGTGGCTGGGGATGGAATGGGACGAAAGCGTTGATGTCGGCGGAGCGTATGGACCATACCGTCAGACAGAGCGTCTGGATATATACAAGCAATACTGGCAGGAGCTGCTGGATCGCGGTCTGGCTTACCGCTGTTATTGTACAGAGGAAGAGCTGGAGAAGGAGCGGGAAGAGCAGATGGCCCGCGGTGAAACGCCGCGCTATTCCGGCAAGCACCGGAATCTGACGGAGGAGGAGCGCCGCGCGTTCGAGGCGGAAGGCCGTGTCGCCAGCATTCGCTTCCGCGTGCCGGAGGATCGGGTATACACGTTCGACGATATGGTGAAAGGAACGATTTCCTTCAACAGCAAGGAGACCGGAGACTTTGTCATCGTGAAGAAGGACGGCATTCCGACGTATAACTTTGCCGTGGCGGTGGACGATCATCTGATGAAGATCAGCCACGTGCTGCGCGGTGAGGATCATATCTCCAACACGCCTCGCCAGCTGATGATCTACGAAGCGTTCGGATGGGAGCCGCCGAAGTTCGGGCATATGACCCTTATTGTCGGCGAGGATCATAAGAAGCTGAGCAAGCGGAACGAATCGATCATTCAGTTCATTGAGCAGTATGATCAGCTCGGCTATTTGCCGGAAGCGCTGTTTAACTTCATCGCCCTGCTCGGCTGGTCTCCGGAAGGAGAGGAAGAGGTGTTCTCGAAAGACGAGCTGATCCGCATCTTCGATGAGCACCGTCTCTCGAAGAGCCCGGCTGTATTCGATACGAACAAGCTTGCGCATATGAACAACACGTATATCAAGAATGCCGATCCAGATCGTGTGGCTGCGCTGGCTATTCCGCATCTGCAGAAGGCGTCCCGCCTGCCAGACGTGCTCTCGCCGGAAGAGGATGCTTGGGCGCGTGCGCTCGTGGCGCTGTATCAGGAGCAGATGACGTCTGCGTCCGATATCGTGGATCTGTCCGAAGTGTTCTTCCGGACGCATCTGGAGCTGGATGAAGAGGGGATTGAGGTCATGAGCGGCGAGCAGGTGCCGGCCGTGCTCTCTTCGTTCCTCGGCAAGCTGGAGCAGTCCGATGAATTCAGTGCCACGAAGATTGCGGCGCTGATCAAGGAAGTGCAGAAGGAAACCGGATTTAAAGGCAAGCAGCTGTTTATGCCGATTCGTGTAGCCTTGACGGGACAGACCCATGGACGCGACCTGAACCAGACCATCTGGCTGCTTGGCCGTGACCGCGTGCTTGATCGTCTGCGCTCCCAGATCAAGGGAGCCTGAGATGTCCGCTGAAACAGGCGCATAATCCGCCTTGTCAGCTCCTTGCTTCATCGGGTATAATTACACTCAAACTAAAGTGAATTATAAGATATAAGGTGTATGGCGGTGGCTCGTATACCGGGCTTACAGGCCGCTCCTTATATTGCCAATATCATCTTGCAAAAAGCTACGATCAGGAGAAGTACGCATACAACAGACACGCCCAGAGAGGATAACCGGCTTAAAGGACAAGATCAGCTTGACGAAGCCGGCTGAGAGTTATCCCGTTCGTCTGCAGCGGAAATGCACCTGTGAGCTGCGTGGTTGAAGCGAATCACATTCGTTAGATCATGCCGGTTGTCTGCCGTTAATGACTTGAGTGGAACCGTAGAAACCCGTCCCTGACCGGGGAGGAGCTATTGACGGTTCAAGCAGAGTGGAACCGCGGATCTGGCGCCTCTGCAGCGAAAGCTGCAGGGGCGCTTTTTTCTAAACAACAATTTGTCGACATTTGCGGGGAGGCTGTGACCCACACATCTTGATCAGCAGCTATGCATGTGGTCTTTTCACCGCCGTGCTTGGACTCGAATAGCAGAAGGAGAGAGGGAGCGCACATGTTCAAACAAATCAAGTCGGACATTCGGGCCGTGTTTGAGAATGACCCGGCTGCCCGCGGACTTTTTGAAGTCATCTTTACCTACTCGGGCCTGCACGCCCTCTGGGCGCATCGGGTGGCACATGCGCTGTTCAAGCGGCGCTGGTATACACTGGCCCGCATCATATCGCAGATCAGCAGATTCATGACCGGGATCGAGATTCACCCCGGGGCCAAGATCGGGAATAGACTGTTTATTGACCATGGCATGGGCGTTGTGATCGGGGAGACATGCGAGATCGGCGACGACGTGGTTATCTACCAGGGGGTAACTCTGGGCGGTACGGGGAAGGAAAAAGGAAAGCGGCATCCGACCATCGGCAACAACGTGGTCATCGGTTCGGGCGCGAAAGTGCTGGGATCGTTTACGATTGGAGACAATTGTAATATCGGATCCAATGCCGTCGTTCTGCGGGAGGTTCCCCCGAACAGCACTGTGGTTGGCAACCCGGGGAAGGTGGTCAAGCAGAATGGGGAGCGGATTCGAGATCGCCTCGATCACACGAACCTGCCGGACCCGATCGTCGATATGCTTCGTTCGATGCAGAAGGAGATCGATCAGCTTCGGGCAGAGATAGAGGAGGTCCGTGGAGAGAGCGGGCATAAGGAAAGAGAGCCGGAGGCATTGGTATCCTCGGTCAAGAAGGAATAGCCGAAGAAGCGGCCTGTCCGGCCGGAAGGGAGCCGCAAACCGCTTGGGCAGATTGATAACGAGCAAGAGGAAAGGATTGTGACCTGACCATATGGCACTGCAAATTTATAATACATTAACCAGGAGCAAGGAAACCTTTGTGCCGGCGCAGCCGGGCAAGGTGAAGATGTACGTGTGCGGACCGACCGTATACGACTATATTCATATCGGAAATGCGCGTCCGATGATCTTTTTCGACGTAGTTCGGGCATACTTCGAGAATCAGCGCTATGATGTCAACTATGTGGTGAACTTTACCGACGTCGATGACAAAATGATCCGCAAAGCCGAACAGACCGGGACGACGGTGCCTGAGGTTGCGGAGAAATTTATCGCAGCTTATTACGAAGATTTGGACGGCCTGGGCATTCCGAGAGCGACGCTGAATCCCCGCGTCACGGAAAACATGGAAGAGATCATTGATTTCATCCAGGAGCTTGTGGACCGGGACTTTGCTTATGAGAACGGCGGCGACGTCTTCTTCCGGACCCGGAAGTTTGATGATTACGGCAAGCTGTCCCAGCAGAAGCTGGACGAACTGCAGTTTGGCATCCGGATCGAAGTGGATAAGCGCAAGGAAAGCCCGGAAGACTTCGTGCTGTGGAAAGCGGCGAAGCCGGGAGAGATCTACTGGAGCAGCCCTTGGGGCGACGGCCGTCCGGGATGGCACATCGAGTGCTCGGCCATGGCTCGCCGTTATCTCGGCGACACGCTGGACATTCACGGCGGTGGCCAGGACCTGCAGTTCCCGCACCATGAGTGCGAGGTGGCCCAGTCGGAGGCGCTCACAGGCAAGCCTCTGGCCAATTACTGGATGCACAACGGCTATATCCGCATCAACAATGAGAAAATGTCGAAATCGCTGGGCAACGGGGTGCTGGTGAAGGACCTGCGCGAGCAATATGCCAAAGAGGTCATCCGTTATTTCATGCTGTCCACGCATTATCGCAATCCGCTGAACTACAGCGATGAGGTGATGGCGCAGGCGATCAGCAGTGTCGAGCGGCTGGCGAATGCTGCCGGGAATGTGAAGCATCGGCTGAGCGCTGCCGTCGGTCTGCCTGATGAGGCGCCGAGCGAGGCTGTTGCTGCGAAGATGTCGGCTGTGCTTGCAGAGTTCCATGAGAAAATGCAGGATGACTTCAACACGCCAGATGCGATTACGGCAATGTTCCTGTGGGCGAGCGAGGCCAACCAGCTTCTGCAGGAAGCTTCGGTTCCGGCGGCTGATCTGCAGGCGGTGCTCCGCGCCTTTGAAGAGATGAACGGCGTGCTTCGCATCGTGGATTCGGCAGAGGCCGAGGAGATGCTGGATGAGGAGATCGAGCAGCTGATCGCCGAGCGCACGGAGGCCCGGAAGAACAAAAACTGGGCGCGTGCGGATGAAATTCGCGACATGCTGGCTGCACAGGGCATCCTCCTTGAGGACACGGCGCAAGGCATGCGCTGGCGGCGGAAATGAGCGGGCCAGGACCAGACGTGCCGGATTTTGGATGGTTTGATTTTCCGCCATCCAAGCCGGCGCGGCTCATCCCCCCGATCGTGCTCGCTTATATCGGAGACGCCATCTACGAGGTGGCGGTTCGACAATATTTGATCTCCAAGGCGAATCTGCGGCCGCATCATCTGCATCGCTTGGCCACCGGGCTGGTCTCGGCCAAGGCGCAGAGCCGGATCATCGCTTATCTGGAGCCGATGCTGACCGATGAGGAGCGGGATGTCGTGCGGCAAGGGCGCAACGCCAAGTCGGGCACGATGCCCAAGAATGCGAATGTGCTGGAATATCGCCATGCGACTGCGTTCGAGTGCCTGATCGGGTATTTGTATTATACGGGCAATCAGGATCGGCTCCGCGAGCTGATTGGCACAAGCATCGAATACATTGAACAATAAACGGGGCGGTCTGTCGGCTTCGGTATGATAACAACATTTTGGCTGGGGCCTGTATTCGGGTCCCGGTTCAAGCAGGAGGAGCAAATCAGTTATGCAGGAAGAAGAAATTGTCGCCGGCAAGCATTCCGTGACGGAAGCGCTGCGATCGGGACGAACGATTAATAAAATATGGATTGCGGAAACCGCGCAAAAGCATCTGACATCGCCGATTATCGCCGAGGCGAAGAAGCTTGGCATCGTGATCCAGCATGTCGACAAGCGCAAGCTGGATCAGCTTGCCCCCGGGGTTCAGCATCAGGGCGTTGTCGCGCAGACAGCGCCATACGCATACGCCGAGGTGGATGATCTGCTCAAGGTGGCGGAGGAGAAGGGGGAGCCGCCGTTTCTGCTCATTCTGGATGAGATCGAGGACCCCCATAATCTCGGCTCTATCCTGAGAACGGCAGATTGTACCGGAGTCCACGGCGTCATATTGCCGAAGCGCCGCTCGGCGCAAATTACGGCGACGGTCTCCAAAACCTCGGCCGGCGCGGTGGAATATGTGCCGGTGGCGAGAGTCACCAATCTGGCCCAGACGATTGAGCAGCTGAAGGAGCTGGGCGTGTGGATTGTCGGCACCGTGGTCGATGCGGATTCGGATATTTACGACGCCACCGTGTTTGACGGCCCGGTTGCGGTCGTGATCGGGAATGAGAATAAAGGCATGGGGCGTCTGATTCGGGAGAAATGCGACGTGCTCGCCAAATTGCCGATGGCTGGCAGAATCAACTCGCTGAACGCGTCGGTTGCCGCTGGTGTCGTCATGTATGAAGTGCTTCGCCGCCGCCATATGAAGGGTTAGAGATCCATGGCCGATTGGCGCGATGTGCTGCTGGTGGACGGCTACAATATGATCGGCGCCTGGCCGTTTCTTGCAGAGCTGGCCAAGTCCAGCATGCAGGATGCGCGGGATGCGCTTTTGGAGAAGCTGGCCGATTACCAGGCCTTCTCGGGCCGGCGGGTCGTGGCGATCTTTGACGCCTACCGGGTGCCTGGCCTCGGTAAATCCTACACCCAGGGCAAGGTTCAGGTGTATTTTACGAAAGAGAAGGAAACGGCTGATGAATGCATCGAGCGCCTGGTCGGGGAGTTTAGTCACCGCCGGCGCAAAATTTATGTCGCAACGAGTGATCTGATTGAGCAGCACGTTATTTTTGCGCTGGGGGCGCTCCGGGTGTCTGCCAGAGAGCTGCTGATCGAGGTGGAGCAAAGCGAGCAGGAGGTGCAGCGTCAAATCCGGAAGGAAGAGACGAAAAACCGGAATACGCTTGATTCCACGCTGCCGCCGGATGTGAGGCAGATGCTGGAACGCTGGCGCCGGGAATGAAGCCTGGAAGAAAGGACGCTTTGGCAGCCGCAGGTTGCGCATGATCTCCCGCAATAAAAAAATTTATACTTGACATTAAATGTTAATATCGGTCTATTTAGGCAATCTGTGGTTGACGGTCTGATAGACATCATATATACTTGTCATATATTTCAAGCGAGTGACGGACTACCGTGCGTTCCGGGCCGGAGGGATTCTATTGAGTGTAGACCTCAGAGAAGTCGTGTTGTCAGGGTATGATGTGATTAGTGATGAAGACATTGTCGAGGCGGTCCGCGAGGGTGACAGCGGTGCGCTTGAGTATTTGATCAACAAGTACCGGAATTTCGTGCGCGCCAAAGCACGCACCTATTTTCTCATTGGCGCTGACCGGGAAGACATTGTCCAGGAAGGCATGATCGGCCTTTACAAGGCGATCCGTGATTTTAAGGGAGACAAGCTTTCCTCGTTCAAGGCTTTTGCCGAGCTGTGCATCACAAGGCAGATCATTACGGCGATCAAGACGGCCACGCGGCAGAAGCATATCCCGCTCAATTCCTATATTTCGCTGGACAAGCCTATTTATGATGAGGATTCGGACCGTACCCTGCTTGACGTCATTTGCGGCACAGCAGTCAGCGACCCGGAGGAACTGATCATTAACCAGGAAGAATTCGTTGGCCTGGAAGATAAGATGTCCGAAATTTTGAGCGACCTCGAGCGTAAAGTGCTCATGTTGTATTTGGACGGTCGTTCATATCAGGAAATTGCGGTAGATCTCAGACGTCATGTGAAATCGATTGATAATGCGCTCCAGAGAGTCAAGCGCAAGCTTGAGCGTTACCTGGAGGTAAGGGATAACGGATAGAACTCATTCATTTATTTTGCTATCGTACATGTTACTTGGATCAGGAAAGGCTCGAACAGAGCCTTTTTTCATTTTTTGGATAGTCTGTTTTAGGTTTTTGTAAGATTGAACATAATGGTATAGAATGATCAGCAATACCGGTTTACCAAGTTCTGTACCTTGCAATCAGAGAGAAAAAGGCTTGAAATGGCGCTACCCTTGTGATAAAGTGATTTAGGTAGGCCTAAATTCGCGTGTTTTATGAATGAATCGTTGTTGCTTATGCGGGCACAGCGGTTTTATTCATCTCGCAGAAATAACCGCGTTTTACGTAATGCTAAGGCGATGTTATTTCTACTAGGATCAATATCGGTTCTTCTGATAAAGAAGGACGTCTTCGGGAGGTGCACATCATGCGGGTAATTATCACTTTGGCTTGTACAAGCTGCAAACAAAGAAACTACACAACCACCAAAAACAAGCGAAATCACCCCGACCGCATGGAGATGAAGAAATTTTGCAAGTTTTGTAACGAGCAAACTCCTCATCGCGAAACAAGATAGTTTTCTTTTGGAGGTGTAGTCGGCGTGAAACGTGGTTTCAAGTCTCTGTTTTCCTTTTTCTCTGAAAGCTGGGCGGAACTTAAAAAGGTTCGCTGGCCCAATCGTAAAGAGCTGACGAACTATACGTTGATTGTTCTTGGCACCATAGTGTTTGTCGCGATTTATTTTTGGGTTGTAGACATCGGTATTTCCGCTGTGATCGAAGCGATAATTTAGAAGGGTCCCAGGTGGCTTGATATGGAAAAAAGATGGTACGTGGTTCATACCTATTCCGGGTATGAGAATAAAGTCAAAGCCAATTTGGAAAAACGTGTCGAGTCCATGGGCATGGAGGACAAAATATTCCGGGTTCTTGTTCCGATGGAAGAAGAGGTCGTAAGCAAGGACGGAAAGAAGAAAACCGTCATGCGTAAGGTTTACCCGGGATATGTCTTGGTCGAGATGATTCAGACCGATGATTCTTGGTATGTTGTTCGCAATACGCCAGGGGTAACGGGCTTTGTCGGTTCGACAGGCTCAGGCTCCAAGCCGACGCCTTTGCTTCCAGAAGAAGTTGAACAGATTCTGAAGCATATGGGTATGGAAGAGCCGAAACCGAAGATCGAATTCGATATCAAGGAATCCGTTCGAATCAAGGTTGGTCCTTTTGCGAATTTTGTGGGCTCCGTGGAAGAAATATTGGCTGATAAGAGCAAGCTGAAGGTTCACGTCAACATGTTTGGACGGGAAACCCCGCTGGAGTTGGACTATACTCAAGTGGAGAAGATATAGATTTTTTGTTCTTCGGGTTTCTTGTGGGAGGGCGCTTTGCCGCGTCCGTTAACCACTATTGAGGCAAGGAGGTGTCTATCATGGCTAAAAAAGTAATCAAGGTAGTTAAACTGCAAATTCCTGCAGCTAAAGCGAACCCGGCTCCTCCGGTAGGTCCAGCATTGGGTCAAGCGGGTGTCAACATCATGGCATTCTGTAAAGAATTCAATGCGCGTACCGCCGATCAAGCTGGTCTGATTATTCCGGTTGAAATTTCGGTATTTGAAGATCGTTCCTTTACGTTCATTACCAAAACTCCACCGGCTGCTGTTCTGCTTCGTGTTGCTGCCAAGATCGAAAAAGGATCCGGCGAACCGAACAAGAAAAAAGTGGCTACGGTTAAGCGTGACGCAGTTCGTCAAATCGCTGAAACCAAAATGCCTGACCTGAACGCTGCATCTGTTGAAGCTGCAATGAAGATGGTTGAAGGTACTGCTCGCAGCATGGGCATCACAATCGAAGACTAAGGTCTCGTGAACCCGGACGTTCTTCGTCCGGAAATATGTGGGAGGATTTTCCGCTATCACCACAAAGGAGGAAATACGAATCATGGCTAAACACGGTAAGAAATACCTTGAAGCTGCCAAGCTGATCGACAGCGAAGCAGTGTATGAGCCTTCTGAAGCCGTTGGACTGGTGAAAAAGGCAGCTACAGCTAAGTTCGACGAAACTGTCGAAGTAGCAGTGCGTTTGGGTGTTGACCCTCGTAAACAAGACCAGGCTGTTCGTGGTGTTGTTGTCCTGCCGCATGGTACGGGTAAAACACAACGCGTTCTGGTATTTGCAAAAGGTGACAAAGCGAAGGAAGCGGAAGCGGCTGGCGCTGATTTTGTAGGCGATCAAGATATGATCAACAAAATCCAGCAGGGCTGGTTCGAGTTCGACGTCTGCGTAGCTACACCTGATATGATGAGTGAAGTTGGTAAACTGGGCCGTCTGCTCGGCGGTAAAGGCCTGATGCCTAACCCTAAAGCCGGTACGGTTACTTTCGACGTTGCCAAAGCGGTTCAAGAAATCAAAGCTGGTAAAATCGAGTACCGTCTGGACAGAGCAGCTCAAATTCACGCGCCAATCGGCAAGGTGTCCTTCACTGAAGAGCAATTGAATGAGAACCTGAAAGCTCTCATCGATGCTTTGAACCGTGCGAAACCAGCTGCTGCTAAAGGTGTATACCTGAAAGGCATCGCCGTTTCGTCCACGATGGGACCGAGCGCTCGTGTGAACACAGCAACGTTCAAGTAATAAATACCGTTGACTTTGGTCAATGATGTTTGTTATGATGAAACAGTTGTGAGTTTATGAGACTGTTCGTTAAAGTTGAATATGCTTACCGTAGACAGTAGGTGCCCTAAGCAGGCTTAATTTCCTACCGAGGTGTTATGATAGAATGTCAGCAGCTTGTCCGGCTATGCCGGTCAAATGATGATTTCATCAGGCCTTCGTGATTCTACGGAGGCTTTTTTAGTGCCCGTAGGAAGAGAGCGGGGGGCTTGGCCTCAATCGCTACTTAGTACAACCAGGAGGTGTAATCATTGGCAAACGCAAAAGTGATTCAAGCGAAACAAGAAGCGGTTGATGTGATCGCAACGAAGCTGCGCGAGAGCGTAACGACCGTTGTTGCTGACTACCGTGGATTGAACGTTGCGCAGGTTACTGAACTGCGTAAACAGCTTCGCGAAGCTGGCGTTGAATTTCAAGTTTTGAAAAACTCGCTGCTTCGTCGTGCAACTGCGGCTGCAGAACTGACAGAACTCGATGAAGTGCTGACAGGTCCTACAGCTGTTGCATTCAGTGTCAATGACGCCGTCGCTCCGGCAAAAATCCTGAACGATTTTGCTAAACAGAACGACGCGTTGAAATTGAAAGGCGCCGTAGTAGAAGGTCGTGTAATTGGAGAAGGCGAGATCAAAGCTCTGGCTGAGCTTCCATCCCGCGAAGGTCTCCTTTCCATGCTCCTCAGCGTCCTTCAAGCTCCAGTTCGCAACTTCGCGCTTGCAGTTAAAGCTGTGGCAGAGAAGGAAGAGCAAGGCGCATAAGCAGTGTGAACGATTCGCTGTATGATTGTAACTATACAAAATTCTTATAATAAACGGAGGTTCAACTTAAATGAGCAAAGAGCAAATCTTGGAAGCAATTAAAGGCATGTCCGTTCTGGAACTGAACGATCTCGTTAAAGCAATCGAAGAAGAATTCGGCGTAACTGCTGCAGCTCCAGTAGCTGTTGTAGGTGGCGGCGGCGCTGCTGAAGCTGCTGAGCAATCCGAATTCGACGTAGTACTGGCTAACGCTGGTGCATCCAAAATCAACGTTATCAAAGTGGTTCGCGAAATCACTGGCCTCGGCTTGAAAGAAGCAAAAGAGCTGGTTGACAACGCTCCTAAAGCTCTGAAAGAGAAAGTATCCAAAGACGAAGCTGAAGCTGTTAAAGCGAAGCTTGAAGAAGCAGGCGCAACTGTAGAGTTGAAGTAATTTCTCTCTAACGGATATGTCAGCATGATGCAAACCCCTTGAATTTAGGTTCAAGGGGTTTGTTATTGTGAGGCGTTAACCCAAGACAGGTCTGTTTGAAATCAGCCGGGGGTATACTGGTACAATTGGCGCTCTTTGCTCCTTGTTCGGGGGAAAGAGGGGAAACTGGATTCAGATGGAGGGGCGTATGCCGAATCAGCACTATTACTCTAATCAGCCGGAGACGGCGCATGATCGCAAAGAGCTGAGCGCAGTCCTTCGGGGAAACACGTTCCGTTTTATCAGCGATGCGGGGGTATTTTCCAAGGGCGGCGTAGATTATGGCAGCAAAGTTTTGATAGAAGCGATGGACATTCGGCCAGATGCTTCCGTGCTGGATGTCGGGTGCGGTTATGGGCCCATCGGTTTGGCTGCGGCGAAGCTCGCTGCTGCCGGACATGTGACGATGATCGACATTAACAGCAGAGCTGTCGAACTGGCGAAGGAAAACGCGATTCGCAACAGTATAGCGAATGTCACGGTGATGGAATCGGATCTGTTTGCTGCGGTGAAAGGCCAGCAGTTTGATGTGATCCTGACGAATCCTCCGATCCGTGCGGGAAAAGAAACGGTGTTTGCGATTTTTGAAGAGGCGTGGCATCATCTTCGCGACAATGGCGAGCTGTGGATCGTGATCCAGAAGAAGCAGGGCGCTCCTTCGGCGAAGGCGAAGCTGGAGAGTCTGTTCAAGAAGGTGGAAGAGGTAACGAAGGATAAGGGTTATCGCATCTTCAAGGCGACAAAGGCTTGAGGAAATGAACGCAAATGCATGAAATGAAAATTAATGTTTCAAAATACGGCAGGGCTGTTGACTCGGTTGACCCGCTGTGTTATTATTATAAAATGTCAGTATTAGGATGGTCTCTTTGTCTTTAGTTTGCTGAAATGTCAAGGCCTAATGTGAAGGGAACTGCATAAAGTCCGTCGCATTAACGTATAATATGTACATTTTGGGCAAATCTACTGGATATGAGATGATTATCATAACCATGGATAAGCTGCTCTTTTTTCGAAAGTTGATTCGATAAGGGCTTTTCTCTATTTATGGGAGTGTCCTCTGTATGTACCATTATAGTGTTACAAACAGAGGTTCGCAATGAATTTTTAAAGTGAGTAGACATGAGGGGTGAGTTTAAGTTGGCAGGACATCTTGTTCAATATGGTCGACGCACTCGGCGCAGTTATGCTCGTATCCACGAGGTACTCGAAGTTCCGAACCTGATCGAAATCCAACAAAAATCTTATGAATGGTTTTTGGAGGAAGGGCTTCGCGAAATGTTTCAGGACATCTCGCCAATCCAGGATTTCACAGGCAACTTGGTTCTGGAGTTCATTGACTACAGCCTTGGAGAACCGAAATACACCGTCGATGACGCAAAAGAACGCGACGTTACTTATGCGGCGCCGCTCCGCGTGAAGGTCCGTCTCATCAATAAGGAGACTGGAGAGGTCAAGGAGCAGGAAGTGTTCATGGGGGATTTTCCGCTCATGACGGAAACCGGAACATTCATTATCAATGGTGCCGAACGGGTTATTGTCAGCCAGTTGGTTCGCTCTCCCAGCGTCTATTTCAGCACGAAAGTGGATAAAAACGGTAAGTCAACCTACACTGCTACAGTGATCCCGAACCGCGGCGCATGGCTGGAACTCGAAATGGACGCGAAGGACATCATCTATGTCCGGATCGACCGCACCCGCAAAATCCCTGTAACCGTGCTTTTGCGTGCGCTTGGTTTTGGTACGGATGCCGAGATTCTGGAGTTGCTGGGCAATGATGAATATATTCAAAACACGCTGGACAAGGACAACACGGACTCTACCGAGAAGGCGCTGATCGAGATTTACGAACGTCTTCGTCCGGGCGAGCCGCCGACGCTGGAGAATGCGAAGAGCCTCCTGGTCGCGCGTTTCTTTGATCCGAAGCGTTATGACTTGGCTAATGTGGGTCGCTACAAGATCAACAAGAAGCTTCATATCAAGAATCGTTTGTTCAACCAGCGTCTGGCTGAAAGCCTGATCGACGTTGAAACTGGCGAGATTATCGCAGAAGCAGGACAAACGGTAGACCGTCGTCTCCTCGACGAGATTATGCCACACCTCGAGAAGAGCGTTGGCTTCAAGAACTACCATGTGGCCGGTGGTGTGCTGGATAGCGATGATATCCCGATGCAAACCATTGATGTCTTCTCTCCAATTGAAGACGGCAAGGTAGTGAAAGTGATCGCGAACGGAAATATCGACAAATCCGTGAAACATATTACGCCGGCGGATATCATCTCCTCCATCAGCTATTTCATCAACCTGCTGCATGGAATCGGGAACACGGATGATATCGACCATCTGGGCAACCGCCGTCTGCGTTCTGTTGGCGAGCTGCTGCAGAACCAGTTCCGTATCGGTTTGTCCCGCATGGAGCGCGTTGTGCGTGAAAGAATGTCGATTCAGGATGCGAATGTGATTACGCCGCAGGCATTGATCAACATTCGTCCTGTTATCGCATCCATCAAGGAGTTCTTCGGAAGCTCCCAGCTGTCCCAGTTTATGGATCAGACGAACCCGCTGGCAGAACTGACGCACAAGCGTCGTCTGTCTGCACTCGGACCTGGCGGTCTGACGCGGGAGCGCGCAGGCTTCGAAGTCCGCGACGTTCACCACAGTCACTATGGTCGTATGTGTCCGATCGAGACGCCGGAGGGACCGAACATCGGTCTGATCAACTCCTTGTCTACCTTTGCCCGCATTAACGAATACGGCTTTATTGAAGCTCCGTATCGCTGGGTGGATCCGAAAACAGGCAAGGTAACCGAGCAAATTGATTACCTGACTGCGGATGAGGAAGACAACTACGTGATCGCCCAGGCGAATGCCGAACTGAACGAAGACGGCAGCTTTACAGATGATGTCGTTATCGTTCGTTACAACAAGCAATCCGATAACATCCTGCCGATGCCGAGCGACCGTGTGGACTACATGGACGTATCGCCGAAGCAGGTTGTATCCGTGGCGACGGCGCTCATTCCGTTCCTTGAGAACGATGACTCCAACCGTGCCCTGATGGGATCGAACATGCAGCGTCAGGCGGTTCCTCTGCTCGTGCCTAAAGCTCCGCTTGTCGGAACAGGCATGGAGCATAAAGCTGCTAAGGATTCCGGTGTATGTATTGTAACCAAATACGACGGGATTATTGAACGTTCGTCCGCTGACGAAATCTGGCTCCGCCGCGTGGAGAACGTGGACGGACAAGAAGTCAAAGGCGACATCATTAAATATAAACTGCACAAGTTTATGCGTTCCAACCAAGGAACCTGCATTAACCAGCGTCCGATCGTCAAGCGCGGCGACGTGGTGAAGAAAGGCGACATTCTGGCCGACGGTCCTTCAACCGAGATGGGCGAATTGGCGCTTGGCCGCAACGTTGTTGTCGCGTTTATGACTTGGGAAGGTTATAACTACGAGGATGCGATCCTTCTTTCCGAGAAGCTCGTGAAGGAGGATGTGTACACTTCGATTCATATCGAGGAGTACGAATCCGAGGCTCGCGACACGAAGCTGGGGCCGGAAGAAATTACGCGCGACATTCCGAACGTCGGTGAAGAAGCGCTGAAGAACCTGGATGAGCGCGGCATTATCCGCATCGGTGCCGAGATTAGCGCCGGAGATATTCTCGTCGGCAAGGTTACGCCTAAAGGGGTAACGGAACTGACGGCGGAAGAGCGTCTCCTGCATGCGATCTTCGGTGAGAAGGCTCGCGAGGTTCGCGATACGTCACTTCGCGTGCCTCACGGAAGTGACGGCATCATCGTTGACGTGAAGGTGTTTACCCGTGAGAACGGCGATGAGCTGCCTCCAGGCGTCAACCAATTGGTTCGCGTCTACATCGCGCAGAAACGGAAAATCTCTGAAGGCGACAAGATGGCAGGACGTCACGGTAACAAAGGTGTCGTTGCCCGGATCTTGCCTGAAGAAGACATGCCGTTCCTGCCGGATGGCACACCGGTACAGGTTGTACTTAACCCGCTCGGGGTTCCATCGCGTATGAACATCGGTCAGGTGCTTGAGGTCCATCTGGGTATGGCTGCCCTCCAGCTCGGCATTCACGTTGCAACGCCGGTATTTGACGGTGCAAGCGAGTATGACGTGTTCGATACGATGGAGGAAGCAGGCATGCAGCGCAACGGTAAGACCGTGCTGTATGACGGCCGGACTGGCGAGCGCTTCGAGCGTGAAGTTACGGTGGGCGTCATGCACATGATCAAACTGGCGCACATGGTTGACGACAAAATCCATGCCCGTTCCACAGGCCCTTACTCTCTCGTTACGCAGCAGCCGCTGGGTGGTAAAGCTCAGTTCGGCGGTCAGCGCTTCGGTGAGATGGAGGTGTGGGCGCTTGAGGCCTACGGTGCAGCGTACACGCTGCAGGAAATCCTCACAGTGAAATCCGATGATGTTGTCGGCCGGGTAAAAACGTACGAATCGATTGTCAAAGGCGAGAACGTTCCGGAACCAGGTGTTCCTGAATCGTTCAAGGTATTGATCAAGGAGCTTCAGTCTCTCGGTATGGACGTCAAAATCCTAAGCGAGGACGAAGAAGAAATCGAGATGAAAGAACTCGATGATGAAGATGATGCCGCAGGTGATAAACTGAGCCTTAACTTGGAAGGCGCTGAAGTCGGAGTGGAATAACGGCTGCTGTTCACCCCGTCGGTCT
Source organism: Paenibacillus sp. 7541 (assembly GCF_002276395.1). NCBI lineage: Bacteria > Bacillati > Bacillota > Bacilli > Caryophanales > Paenibacillaceae > Paenibacillus > Paenibacillus sp. 7541. Next base: position 37,344 of record NZ_NQLZ01000039.1, read on the forward strand.
TTGGCCGGCGGCGGTGTTGCGACCGTAGCACATAATTAGGACTAGGTTGAGGAGGGTTGCTCCTTGTTGGACGTTAACAATTTTGAGTATATGAAAATCGGTCTTGCTTCCCCGGAGAAGATTCGTTCTTGGTCCCGCGGCGAGGTGAAGAAGCCGGAAACGATTAACTACCGGACATTGAAGCCGGAAAAGGAAGGCTTGTTCTGTGAACGGATTTTCGGTCCTCAAAAGGACTGGGAATGTCATTGCGGTAAATATAAGCGTGTCCGTTATAAAGGCGTTGTCTGCGATCGCTGCGGCGTCGAAGTTACGCGTGCCAAAGTCCGCCGCGAGCGGATGGGACATATTGAGCTGGCCGCTCCTGTATCCCATATCTGGTACTTCAAAGGCATTCCAAGCCGGATGGGTCTGGCGCTGGATATGTCTCCAAGATCTCTTGAGGAGATCATCTATTTCGCATCTTATGTCGTAACCGATCCAGGCGATACGCCGCTGGAGAAAAAACAGCTGCTGTCCGAGAAAGAATATCGCAGCTATCGTGAGAAGTACGGTTATGGTTTCCAGGCTGGCATGGGTGCTGAGGCTGTGAAGAAGCTTCTTCAGGATCTGGATATTGAAAAAGAACTGGAATTCCTGAAAGAAGAGCTGCGTACGGCACAAGGCCAGCGCCGCAACCGCGCCATTAAGCGCCTTGAAGTCATTGAGGCGTTCCGCAATTCCGGCAACAAGCCGGAGTGGATGGTGATGGATGTACTGCCGGTGATCCCGCCTGAGCTTCGTCCGATGGTTCAGCTGGATGGCGGACGTTTTGCCACTTCTGACCTGAATGACCTGTATCGCCGTGTTATTAACCGGAACAACCGTTTGAAGCGTCTGCTGGATCTCGGAGCTCCGGACATCATCGTACAGAACGAGAAGCGTATGCTTCAGGAAGCGGTTGACGCGCTCATCGATAACGGCCGTCGCGGCCGTCCGGTTACAGGACCGGGCAACCGTCCTCTGAAATCCCTCAGCCACATGCTGAAAGGTAAGCAAGGGCGCTTCCGGCAGAACCTGCTCGGTAAACGGGTAGACTACTCCGGTCGTTCCGTTATCGTCGTAGGTCCGTACCTGAAGATGTATCAGTGCGGTCTGCCTAAGAAAATGGCGCTTGAGCTGTTCAAGCCATTTGTGATGAAAGAGCTGGTCAACAAAGGTCTGGCTCACAACATCAAGAGTGCAAAACGCAAAGTTGAACGTGTAAGCCCAGAGGTCTGGGACGTGCTTGAAGAAGTGATCAAGGAGCATCCGGTACTGCTTAACCGTGCCCCTACGCTTCACAGACTCGGTATCCAGGCGTTTGAGCCGATTCTCGTTGAAGGTCACGCGATTCGTCTTCACCCGCTCGTATGTACAGCGTACAACGCGGACTTTGACGGTGACCAAATGGCGGTTCACGTGCCGTTGTCTGCAGAGGCACAGGCGGAAGCTCGTCTCCTTATGCTGGCATCCGGCAACATTTTGAACCCGAAAGACGGCAAGCCTGTCGTTACCCCTTCCCAGGATATGGTCCTTGGTTCCTTCTATCTGACGATGGACAACAAGGAAGAGAAGGGCACCGGCATGATTCTGGGCAGCGTGAACGAGGCGGTATCCGCATATCAGCGCGGTGTTGCAGGTCTTCATGCACGTGTTGCCATCCCGGTTAAAGCGCTTGGCAAAACCAGCTTTACCGAGAAACAGCAGCAAGCGATGCTCGTAACGACGATCGGCCGGATCATCTTTAACGAGATTTTCCCGGCAAGCTTCCCGTATATTAACGAAGCTACGCGTACGAACTTGCTTCAAGGTACGCCGGAGAAGTATTTCATTTACGAAAAAGGCACCGATATTCAAGAAGTGATTCAGAATCTTCCGATCAGCGGTGCTGTCGGTAAGGAATATCTGGGTCAGATTATTGCTCGCTGCTTCGAAACGTACCATACAACCGAAACCTCCATCATTCTGGACAAAATCAAGCAGCTCGGCTTCACGTACTCGACACGTGCCGGCGTGACCGTAGCGGTCTCCGACGTTATCGTGCCGGAAGAGAAGAACGAGATTCTGAGAGAGTCCGATGAGAAGGTTAACGTCGTTACGAACCAATACCGTCGCGGTCTGATCACCAATGAAGAACGCTATGACCGCGTTATTGATATCTGGTCCAAAGCGAAGGACGACATTACGGAAGTTCTGATGAAATCGATGGACCGCTTCAACTCCATCATGCTCATGGTGGACTCCAAAGCGCGGGGTAACAAATCGCAGATCACCCAGCTGGGCGGTATGCGGGGTCTGATGGCCAACCCGTCCGGTCGAATCATCGAATTGCCAATCAAATCGAACTTCCGCGAAGGACTGACGGTACTCGAGTACTTCCTGTCCACGCACGGTGCGCGTAAAGGTCTGGCCGATACCGCGCTTCGTACCGCTGACTCCGGTTACTTGACACGTCGTCTGGTCGATGTCGCCCAGGACGTGATTGTACGCGAGGACGAGTGCAGCACGGATAAAGGCTTTACCGTAAGCCGCATCCAGGACGGCAAGGAAGTCATCGAGGATCTGTATGATCGTATCGAAGGCCGTTATTCCTTCGAAACCGTTCGTCATCCGGAAACAAAGGAAATTATCGTGAACCGCAACGAGCTGATCGATTCGGACAAAGCGGCCGAAATCGTGAAGGCTGGCGTAGAGAAAGTTCAGATTCGTTCGATTCTCAGCTGCCGCGCTCGCTATGGCGTCTGCAAAAAATGCTACGGCCGCAACCTGGCTACCGGCAAACATGTTGAAATTGGTGAAGCGGTTGGTATCATCGCCGCCCAATCCATCGGTGAACCGGGAACCCAGCTTACGATGCGTACATTCCACACAGGCGGTGTTGCCGGTGACGATATTACGCAAGGTCTTCCGCGTATCCAGGAGCTCTTCGAGGCCCGTAACCCTAAAGGTCAAGCGACCATTAGTGAGATCGACGGCGTCGTCAAAGAGATCCGCGAGACGAAAGACCGTCGTGAGATTGAAGTTCAGGGCGAAGCGGAAACGAAAGTCTACTCCGTCACATACGGCTCCCGTCTGCGCGTAAGCGAAGGACAGCATATTGAAGCCGGTGACGAGCTGACAGACGGATCCATCGATCCGAAAGAAATGCTTCGCATCAAAGGGATTCGCGGTGTGCAGAACTACATTCTGCAGGAAGTACAGCGCGTTTACCGGAACCAGGGTGTGGAAATCAACGATAAACACGTTGAAGTGATGATCCGGCAGATGCTGCGCAAAATCCGTATCGTTGATGCGGGAGATACGAACCTGCTGCCAGGCTCTTACGTGGATATCCATGAATACGAGTCAGCGAACAAGGAAGCGATTCTGTCCGGTAAAGAGCCGGCAGTTGCCAAGCCGGTGCTGCTCGGGATTACAAAAGCGTCTCTGGAAACCGACTCATTCCTGTCCGCAGCCTCCTTCCAGGAGACTACGCGCGTGCTGACCGACGCCGCCATCAAAGGTAAAGTCGACCAGCTGCTCGGTCTGAAAGAGAACGTCATTATCGGTAAGCTGATTCCTGCCGGTACCGGTATGAACCGCTACCGCAGCGTGAAATTCGAAGGTCAGGATCTTCTGAACGACGAAAATCAGGAACTGGAGCCAGCTTCCGTAGAGTAACAAGAAAGAAAGGATGGGACGGGATGTGAAAGCAGCCGTAATCCGGCGCTTTGCTCCCGTCCCAGAGTTTCTTTTTTTATCCGATTTAATAGCTTGACATCGTTTGGGGCAGATGCTAATATAGCAAAGGTGCGTGAATAGTTGCCTTGTTCCCTGATCTTTTGGAGGAATGCTTGTGTCTAATGAAAAAGGATTACAGGATGCACATGTCAAGATCGGCACCAAACAAACGATGAAGGCCGTGGAAACAGGCCAGGCCGCAGAAGTCTATGTGGCTGAAGATTGTGATCAGCGTCTGATAACCAAGATCGTATCCCTGTGCAGCAAGCATCAAGTGCATATCAATTATGTGCCTACGATGAAGGGGCTTGGGGAAGCGTGCGGTATAGAAGTCGGCGCAGCCATGGTCGCAGTCTTAAAATCATGAGTAGGAAACTGTTTTTGTTGGAGGAGCGTACTTCTCTCGGCAAAAACTTTTCATTTGTTCTTTTATGAACCGCCTGGGTCTGTGGACTTAAAACTTGGTTTGTAACAGGATGATAATTACGGGAAGGGGGTGGCTAGAATGCCAACAATTAACCAACTGGTTCGCAAAGGCCGTCAAGCAAAAGTGTACAAGTCGAAATCTCCAGCTCTTCAAAAAGGATTCAACGCTTTGAAACGTGAGGAGACGAACTTGAGCGCTCCGCAAAAACGCGGTGTTTGCACTCGTGTAGGTACAATGACGCCGAAGAAACCGAACTCCGCACTTCGTAAATATGCCCGTGTTCGCTTGACGAACCGCATTGAGGTGACGGCATACATTCCGGGTATCGGTCATAACTTGCAGGAGCACAGCGTTGTATTGGTTCGCGGCGGACGGGTAAAAGACCTTCCGGGTGTACGTTACCACATCGTTCGCGGTGCGCTTGATACCGCTGGTGTTAACAACCGGATGCAAGCTCGTTCCAAATACGGTACGAAGCGTCCGAAAGCAAAAAGCAACTAATGCTCATGTGACAACAATAGCATGACCATGATTGAAGAAAGGGGGATATCCATGCCACGCAAAGGTCCAGTTACAAAAAGAGACGTGCTGCCGGATCCGGTGTACAACAGCAAGCTGGTTACTCGTCTGATCAACCGTATCATGTTGGATGGTAAAAGAGGTGTTGCTCAAAGCATCCTTTACAATGCATTCAACATCATCAAGGAACGTACAGGCAATGATCCGATGGAAGTATTCGAAGCTGCTATCAAGAACATCATGCCAGTACTGGAAGTTAAAGCTCGTCGTGTCGGCGGTGCAAACTACCAGGTTCCGATCGAAGTTAAACCAGAGAGACGTACATCCCTTGGATTACGTTGGCTCGTAAACTACTCTCGCACACGCGGTGAGAAAACAATGGAAGAACGTTTGGCAGCAGAGATTATCGATGCTTCCAACAACACAGGCGCTTCCGTTAAGAAGCGTGAAGACACGCACAAAATGGCTGAAGCAAACAAAGCGTTTGCTCACTACCGCTGGTAGGATTAACAGTCACATTAAACTTCAATTTTGAAGGGAGACTATTCGCATGGCAAGAGAGTTCTCCTTGAAAAATACACGTAACATCGGGATCATGGCGCATATTGACGCTGGTAAGACGACCACCACAGAGCGGATCTTGTTCTATACCGGTCGTACGCACAAAATCGGGGAAGTTCACGAGGGTGCTGCTACGATGGACTGGATGGAGCAAGAGCAGGAGCGCGGAATCACAATTACGTCCGCTGCTACAACCGCTCAGTGGAAAGGTCATCGCGTTAATATTATCGACACCCCGGGGCACGTTGACTTCACAGTAGAAGTTGAACGTTCCCTTCGTGTATTGGATGGGGCAGTAGGTGTATTCAGTGCGAAAGAGGGCGTTGAACCTCAGTCGGAAACCGTATGGAGACAAGCAGACCGTTACGGTGTACCGCGGATCGCATATGTGAACAAAATGGATATTATCGGCGCTGACTTCTTGAATGTTGTAAAAGACATGAGAGATCGTCTGCAAGCGAATGCGGTAGCGATTCAGCTTCCGATCGGTGCAGAAGCTGACTTCATCGGCATCATCGATCTTGTCGAGGAAAAAGCTTATATGTATAAGGATGACCTCGGCCAGAACATCGAAGAAGCTGAGATTCCAGCCGAATACAAAGATCAAGTTGAAGAGCTTCGCAACGAGCTTATCGAGAAGGTAGCTGAGCTGGACGAAGATCTGACCATGAAATACCTTGAAGGTGAAGAAATCACGGTTGAGGAGCTGAAAGCTGCTCTGCGCAAAGGTGTAGTAGAGGTTAAAATCTTCCCTGTAATCTGCGGATCTTCTTATCGTAACAAAGGTGTTCAGCTGATGCTTGACGCTGTTATCGACTATCTGCCGGCTCCAGTTGACGTACCGGACATCAAGGGTACCCTTGAAGACGGAACGGAAGTAAGCCGCAAATCTGCCGATGAAGAGCCATTTGCTGCTCTGGCGTTCAAAATCATGACGGACCCTTATGTTGGTAAGCTGACGTTCTTCCGTGTGTATTCCGGTATTCTGCAATCCGGCTCTTACGTACTGAATGCAACGAAAGGCAAGCGCGAGCGTATCGGTCGTATCCTTCAGATGCATGCGAACAGCCGTCAAGAAATCAACCAGGTTTATGCTGGTGATATCGCGGCAGCTGTAGGTTTGAAAGATACCGGTACAGGTGATACACTGTGTGATGAGAAGCATCCAGTTATTCTGGAGTCCATGAACTTCCCGGATCCGGTTATCGAAATCGCAGTTGAGCCTAAAACAAAAGCCGACCAGGATAAAATGGGTGTGGCCCTCGGTAAGTTGACAGAAGAGGATCCAACGCTTCGCGCTCATACGGATGAGGAAACCGGCCAAACGATTCTGGCAGGTATGGGTGAGCTTCACCTTGATATCATCATCGACCGTATGCGTCGTGAGTTCAAGGTTGAGACCAACGTTGGTAAGCCTCAGGTTGCTTATCGCGAAACCTTCCGCAAGCCAGGGCGTGTTGAAGGTAAATTCGTCCGTCAGTCCGGTGGTCGTGGTCAATACGGTCACGTATGGGTTGAGTTCGAACCTCTCGAAGCGGGTAGCGGCAACCAGTTCGACAGCAAGATCGTCGGCGGTGCTGTACCTAGAGAATATATTGGACCAGCACAACAAGGTATTGAAGAGCAGATGAAGAACGGTGTACTTGCCGGCTTCCCGCTTGTAGACGTTAAAGCTACAATCGTTGACGGTTCTTACCATGATGTTGACTCCAATGAAATGGCGTTCAAAATCGCCGGTTCTATGGCTTTGAAAGCGGCGAAGGATGTATGTAGTCCTGTCCTGCTTGAGCCAATCATGAAAGTAGAAGTTACCGTGCCTGAGGAATACATGGGCGACGTAATGGGTATGCTGAACTCCCGCCGTGGACGTATCGAAGGTATGGACTCCCGTGGCGGTACGCAAATTATCCGTGCGAAAGTGCCTCTCTCCGAAATGTTCGGTTACTCTACAACTCTTCGTTCCGGTACACAAGGCCGCGGCGTATTCTCGATGGAACTCTCCCATTACGAAGAAGTTCCTAAGAATATCTCCGATGAAATTGTGACCAAGTTCAAAGGCGCAGAGTAATAAGTTTCACCTGCTGGATTAGGAGACGGGATGATCGTCCCGTTCATTCCGTTCCAGCCTAACATATATATCCCCTTAAGGAGGAATTGTTCAAATGGCAAAGGCTAAATACGAACGTACGAAACCCCATGTTAACATCGGTACTATCGGTCACGTTGACCATGGTAAAACAACTTTGACTGCTGCAATCACTACTGTATTGTCCAAAAGATACGGCGGTGCTGCTGTAGCATTCGACCAAATCGACAAAGCTCCTGAAGAGCGCGAGCGCGGTATCACAATCTCCACAGCTCACGTTGAATACGAAACTGATACTCGTCACTATGCACACGTTGACTGCCCAGGTCACGCTGACTATGTTAAAAACATGATCACTGGTGCTGCTCAAATGGACGGCGCAATCCTGGTTGTATCCGCAGCTGACGGCCCAATGCCGCAAACTCGCGAACACATCCTGCTGTCCCGTCAGGTAGGCGTTCCTTACATCGTTGTATTCCTGAACAAATGCGACATGGTAGAAGACGAAGAGCTTCTGGAACTGGTTGAAATGGAAGTTCGTGACCTGCTGAGCGAATATGACTTCCCAGGCGACGACACTCCAATCACTCGTGGTTCCGCTCGTGAAGCGCTGCAAAACCCAGATGGTCCTTGGGCTGACAAAATCGTTGAAATGTTCAAAACCATCGACGAGTACATCCCACTGCCAGAGCGCGACACTGAGAAGCCTTTCTTGATGCCTGTTGAGGACGTATTCTCCATCACAGGTCGTGGTACTGTTGCTACTGGTCGTGTAGAGCGCGGTACGATCAAAGTTGGTGACGAGATTGAAATCGTGGGTATCGCTGAAGAGACTCGCAAATCCGTTGTTACGGGCGTTGAGATGTTCCGTAAATTGCTGGATTCCGCACAAGCTGGTGACAACATCGGCGCATTGCTTCGCGGTGTTGAGCGTACTCAAATCGAGCGCGGTCAAGTACTTGCTAAGCCTGCATCCGTTAAACCACACACGGAGTTCACTGCTCAAGTATACGTACTGAGCAAAGAAGAGGGTGGACGTCATAAGCCTTTCTTCACTGGCTACCGTCCACAGTTCTACTTCCGTACTACGGACGTAACTGGCGTAATCAACCTGCCAGAAGGAACTGACATGGTAATGCCTGGTGACAACATCACCGTTACCGTTCAACTGATCGCTCCAATCGCGATCGAAGAAGGTACGAAGTTCTCCATCCGTGAAGGCGGCCGTACTGTAGGTGCTGGTTCCGTTGCTTCCATCATTAAGTAATTAACGCTTATTCCATAAGCGATCGATATGCAACAGTGTACTGTAACGAGCAACAATGTGATGTAACGATAAGAGAGTCCGGCCCTCAAGGCCGGGCTCTTTTTCTGTGACAACTTCCTTCTATATATATGATAGAATTTGCGAAGCAATTCCTGTCCCGTGTTTAAGACGGGGGGCGGAGATCTATACTGATAACAGCCAATACATGGCTTTTCATGAATTATGATTTAATGCTTGCAATACGCCTATCTTTTCTATATAATAGTGAATGTTGTTCTGCGACGTTGCGATGATGTGAGAGGTTACCGACACACCCGGCCCCTTTGCCATGAGGAGGGTGATCGGAAAATTTTCACGGAGTATGTCCGATACCAAATTGGGCGATAGAAGGAGGGAATAAAATGGCAAAGCAAAAAATTCGTATTCGCTTGAAAGCATACGACCACAGAATTCTTGATCAATCCGCTGAGAAAATCGTTGAGACAGCTAAACGTTCGGGTGCTGGTGTTTCCGGTCCGATCCCGCTTCCAACTGAGAAACAAGTAATTACCATTCTCCGTGCGGTGCACAAGTATAAGGATTCTCGGGAACAGTTCGAGATGCGTACTCATAAACGCTTGATCGATATCGTGAACCCGACTCCACAAACTGTGGATGCCTTGATGCGCTTGGACCTGCCGTCCGGTGTAGATATCGAAATCAAACTGTAATTGCATAATGAATTAGTGAAGAGAAAAGAGGTGTCAACATGAAAGGTATCTTAGGTAGAAAACTCGGAATGACTCAAGTGTTTACTCCAGAAGGTAATGTAATCCCTGTAACGGTTATCGAAGCAGGTCCTTGTGTTGTTCTGCAGAAAAAAGATCTTGAGAACGATGGATACGAAGCGATCCAGGTTGGTTTCGCTGATAAGAAAGAGCAACGTGCCAACAAACCAGAAGCAGGACATGCGAAAAAAGCAAATACTGCACCTAAGCGCTACGTTCGCGAAATTCGCGGTGTTGACCTCGCGAGTGTCGAGGTCGGCCAGGAGCTGAAGGCAGATGTCTTCTCCGAAGGCGAATTTGTTGACGTAACCGGTATTTCCAAGGGTAAAGGTTTCCAAGGTGTTATCAAGCGTTGGGGACAAAGCCGCGGACCAATGTCTCACGGTTCCCGTTATCATCGCAGACCAGGTTCCATGGGTTCGATCCAGGCTAACCGTGTTCCTAAAGGAAAACGCCTGCCAGGTCACATGGGCCACGAAACAGTTACCATCCAAAAGCTTGAAGTTATCAAGGTAGACGCTGAGCGTAACGTTATCCTTGTTAAAGGTTCCGTTCCAGGACCGAAAAAAGGCTTTGTGCAAATTAAAGAAACGGTGAAGAAATAATCACCTAAAGAAAGGAGGAGCAAACAATGCCTAAAGTAGCACTTTATAATGTCAGCGGTAGCCAAGTTGGCGAAGTAGAACTGAATGAAGCGGTATTCGGGATTGAGCCGAACGTGCATGTTATGCACAGTGCAGTATTGCTGCAGCGCGCTTCCCTTCGTCGCGGTACGCATAAAGTAAAAGGACGTTCTGAAGTACGCGGCGGCGGTCGTAAGCCTTGGAAACAAAAAGGCACAGGACGCGCTCGTCAAGGATCGATCCGTGCACCACAATGGAAAGGCGGCGGTACCGTATTCGGACCAACTCCGCGCAGCTATTCCTTCAAACTTCCTAAGAAAGTTCGTCGTCTGGCGATCAAATCCGCTTTGTCTTCTAAAGTGAACGACAATGCAATTATCGTACTGGATCAATTGACGCTGAATGCGCCAAAAACAAAAGAGTTTGCAAGCATCCTGAGCAACCTTAAAGTAGGACGTAAAGCTCTGATCGTTGCTCCTAGCTACGATGACAACGTTGCCCTTTCCGCTCGTAACATTCCGGGAGTGAAGTTTGTAGCGGCTGATGGCATTAATGTTCTTGACGTACTGTCGTACGATCAACTGATCATTACGAAAGAAGCAGTTCAGAAGGTAGAGGAGGTGCTCGCGTAATGAAGGACCCACGCGATATTATCAAGCGCCCGGTGATCACGGAACGTACGGCTGACTACATGGCAGATCTGAAATATGCTTTTGAAGTTGATATTCGTGCGAACAAAACCGAGATCAAACAAGCTGTTGAATCCATTTTCAAAGTGAAAGTTTCGAATGTGAATACGATGCGTGTTCCGGCGAAGCCGAAACGCTATGGCCGTTATTCCGGTTACACTTCCGAATGGAAGAAAGCGATCGTAACGCTTACTCCGGACAGCAAGCCGCTCGAATTCTTTGAATCTGCAGAATAACAATTTCTTGAGTAAGGAGGGAAAACACAGTGCCTATTAAAAAGTATAAACCGACATCCCCGGCTCGCCGTAACATGTCCGTGTCGACTTTCGAAGAGATCACCACGAACAAGCCGGAGAAATCGCTTTTGGCGCCGCTGAGCAAAACAGCTGGCCGCAATAACCAAGGTAAAATTACGGTTCGTCATCATGGCGGCGGACATAAACGTAAATACCGGATCATCGACTTCAAACGTAACAAAGACGGCATTCCAGGTCGCGTTGCTACGATTGAGTACGATCCAAACCGTACTTCCAATATCGCTCTGATTCACTACGCAGACGGAGAGAAGCGCTACATCATCGCTCCTAAAGGTCTGAAAGTAGGAGATCAAGTTGTTTCCGGCGTAGGTGCCGACATCAAAATCGGTAACGCACTGCCGCTTGAGAACATTCCGGTGGGTACTGTTATCCACAATATCGAATTGAAGCCAGGCAAAGGCGGACAATTGGTTCGCGCTGCTGGTACAGAAGCACAGCTTCTCGGTAAAGAAGATAAATACGTAACGATTCGTTTGTCTTCCGGTGAAGTTCGTCACATCCTGAAAACTTGCCGTGCAACCATCGGTTCTGTGGGTAACCAAGACCATGAGTTGATCAAAATCGGTAAAGCAGGCCGCAGCCGCTGGCTCGGACAGCGTCCTGAAGTGCGCGGGGTTGTTATGAACCCTAACGATCACCCTCACGGTGGTGGTGAAGGCCGCGCTCCAATCGGACGTAAGTCTCCTATGTCTCCTTGGGGTAAACCAACCCTTGGTTACAAAACCCGTAAAAAAGGCAAAGCTTCTGACAAATATATCGTTCGCCGCCGCACGAAGTAATGCGCTCACTCGCATAGCTTCGTGAAGTGCCGAAGGTAACGAGATCATTTGGTGAAGGGAGGATTTCTATATGAGCCGCAGTTTGAAAAAAGGACCTTTCGTCGACGGATACCTGCTTAAAAAAGTAGAGGAAATGAACAGCTCGAACAAAAAGGCTGTGATCAAAACTTGGTCCCGCCGTTCCACTATTTTCCCGCAATTTATCGGTCACACGTTCGGTGTATATGACGGCCGCAAGCATGTGCCTGTATATGTAACAGAGGACATGGTAGGACACAAGTTGGGTGAGTTTGCTCCAACTCGTACTTACAAAGGTCACGAAGACGATAAGAAAACGAGAAGATAATTAACGAAGCTCTTTGTTTGAGAGGAGGTTAAACAATGGAAGCAAAAGCACATGCAAGATCGATTCGGATTGCTCCTCGTAAAGCTCAACTCGTAGTTGACTTGATCCGCGGCAAGCAAGTCGGCGAAGCGATCGCAATTCTTCGTCACACTCCAAAGGCTGCATCTCCAATCGTGGAGAAGTTGCTGAACTCGGCTGTTGCGAATGCTGAGCACAACTACTCTTTGGATGTTAATAAATTGGTTGTAACCCAAGCTTATGTTAACCAAGGTCCGACCATGAAACGTTTCCGCCCACGTGCGATGGGACGTGCAAGCCGGATTAACAAACGCACCAGCCATATTACTTTGGTGGTAGCTGAAAAATAAGGAGGGAAAACGTGTGGGCCAAAAGGTAAATCCAGTAGGACTCCGTATCGGTATTATCCGTGATTGGGAATCCAAATGGTATGCAGGCAAAGATTTCGGTGATCTTTTGCTGGAAGACGTGAAAATCCGTGAATACCTGAAAAATAAATTGAAAGACTCCGCTGTATCCCGTATTGAAATCGAGAGAGCGGCAAACCGTGTGAACGTGACGATCCACACTGCGAAACCAGGCATGGTTATCGGTAAAGGTGGTTCCGAGGTAGAAGTGCTGCGCGGACAAGTGACTAAAATCGCTGGCGGCAAAAAAGTTCACATCAACATTTCTGAAATTAAAAACCCTGAACTGGACGCAATTCTTGTTGCTGAAAGCATTGCACAACAGCTGGAACGTCGTGTATCTTTCCGTCGTGCACTGAAACAAGCAATTCAAAGAACGATGCGTGCAGGAGCGAAGGGGATCAAAACATCGGTCAGCGGACGTCTTGGCGGAGCCGAGATTGCTCGTACGGAAGGCTACAGTGAAGGAACTGTTCCACTTCATACGCTTCGTGCAGACATCGACTATGGTACAGCAGAAGCGCATACGACTTACGGCCGTATCGGCGTGAAAGTATGGATCTATCGTGGAGAGGTTCTTCCTACGGCTAAGAAACAAGCTGCTCAGGAAGGAGGCAACTAATCATGTTGGTACCAAAGCGCGTAAAACACCGCAAGCAACAACGCGGTAATATGAGAGGTAGAGCTAAAGGCGGTACTGAAGTACTCTTCGGTGAATTCGGTCTGCAAGCTACGGAACCAGGTTGGATCACCAACCGTCAGATCGAAGCTGCCCGTATTGCTATGACTCGTTACATCCGCCGGGGTGGTAAAGTATGGATCAAAATCTTCCCGGATAAGCCGATCACTCAGAAGCCTCTCGAGGTTCGTATGGGTAGCGGTAAAGGTAACGTTGAGAAATGGGTTGCTGTTGTTAAACCAGGCAAAGTCATGTTTGAACTTGGAGGCGTGTCCGAGGAAATCGCCCGCGAAGCGATGCGTCTCGCCGCTCACAAGCTGCCTGTGAAAACGAAGTTTGTGAAACGAGAAGAAGTGGGTGGTGAAGCAAATGAAAGCTAATGAACTGCGCAACTTAACCACTGCAGAAATCGAGCAAAAAATCGCCGGATTTAAAGAGGAACTCTTTAACCTCCGTTTTCAATTGGCTACAGGCCAGCTTGACAATCCAACTCGGATTCGTGACGTTCGCAAAGAAATAGCTCGTGCTAAAACCGTTATCCGTGAAAGAGAACTTGGGATTAGTTAATGAAACGGACATGTGAGTGTCTGGATTCAGGAAGGAGGCTAACAAATGAGCGAAGAACGCAATGCTCGTAAAGTGCAAATCGGTAAAGTCGTCAGTGACAAAATGGATAAAACCATCGTTGTAGCTGTTGAGACGTATAAGAAGCATGACTTGTACCACAAGCGCATTAAATACACGAAGAAATTTAAAGCGCATGATGAGAACAATGAAGCTCAAATCGGAGATACCGTTAAAATCATGGAAACTCGCCCTCTCTCCAAAGACAAGCGCTGGAGACTGGTTGAAGTGGTCGAAAAAGCGGTTATCATCTAACTTGTAATCAGTTTGTCCGAAAGGAGGAAATTGAAATGATTCAACCATTTACACGTTTGGCTGTGGCCGACAACTCTGGTGCGAAGGAACTGATGTGTATCCGCGTATTGGGTGGAACGGGTCGCCGTACAGCTCAAATCGGTGATCTGATCGTATGCTCCGTCAAACAAGCAACACCAGGAGGCGTTGTCAAAAAGGGTGACGTTGTTAGAGCGGTTGTTGTTCGTACGAAACGTTCTGTGCGTCGTAAGGACGGATCCTACATCTCTTTTGACGAGAATGCAGCGGTTGTAGTGAAAGAAGACAGAAGCCCACGCGGAACTCGTATTTTCGGACCAGTTGCTCGCGAACTTCGCGAAAGAGACTACATGAAAATCGTTTCCTTGGCTCCGGAAGTTATCTAATAGCACGGACAAGTAAGAAGAACTGGCTAGTCATAGGAGGTGTAACGAATGGCTAATGTGAAAAAAGTTCTGGAATCCCATAACAATAAACTGCACGTGAAGAAGGACGACACAGTTATTGTTATCAGCGGTAAGGACAAAGGCAAGAAAGGCCGTGTCATTGCTGCGTACCCTCGGGAGAACCGCGTTCTGGTTGAAGGTGTGAACATGATCAAGAAGCACCAAAAGCCGAACCAAGCGAACCCTCAAGGCGGGATTATTGAAAAAGAGGCTCCGATCCATGTCTCGAACGTCATGCACGTTGATCCGAAGAGCGGAAAAGTAACCCGTATCGGTTACAAGGTACTCGACAACGGCAAGAAAGTTCGCGTCGCGAAAAGATCCGGAGAAGTTCTTGATAAATAAGACTTGTTAAGAAAGGAGGTCCTTGAATCATGGCAGCAAGAATGAAAGAACGTTTTCTGAACGAAGTAACTCCTGCGCTGATGCAGAAGTTTAACTATAAAACAGTAATGCAAGTACCAAAAATCGAGAAGGTTGTCATCAACATGGGTGTAGGTGACGCTGTAGCGAACTCGAAGGTGCTTGATTCCGCTGTAAACGACATGCAGCTGATCGCTGGTCAAAAGCCGGTTATCACTCGTGCGAAAAAATCCATCGCAGGCTTCAAACTGCGTGAGAACATGCCAATCGGGGTAAAAGTAACCCTGCGCGGTGAGCGCATGTACTACTTCCTCGACAAGCTGTTCAACGTTACGCTTCCGCGTGTACGTGACTTCCAAGGTGTATCCACCAAGGCGTTTGACGGACGTGGAAACTATACGCTCGGCTTGAAAGAACAACTCATTTTCCCTGAAATTGAGTATGACAAAGTGGATAAAGTTCGCGGTATGGACATCGTTATCGTAACGACAGCAAAAACCGACGAAGAATCCCGTGAACTGCTTGCTCAACTGGGCATGCCTTTTGCGAAATAAGACGGTTGTCCCTTTTCTCCGAAACTATTTAGGAGGTGTCAGGCTAAGTGGCAAAAACTTCGATGAAAGTTAAACAACAACGCACACCTAAGTTCAAAGTACGGGCTTATACTCGTTGTGAGCGTTGTGGTCGTCCACATTCGGTACTGCAGAAGTTTAAGATTTGCAGAATTTGTTTCCGTGAATTAGCTTATAAAGGCCAGATTCCTGGCGTGAAAAAAGCAAGCTGGTAAGAAGTTTATAACCGGGAAGGAGGTTTATCCTACATGACTATGTCCGATCCAATTGCAGATATGCTAACTCGTATTCGTAACGCGAACACGGTTCGCCACGAAACGGTAGAAATGCCTGCTTCGACGATTAAGAAACAAATCGCTGAAATTTTGAAGCGTGAAGGTTTCATCCGTGATGCGGAGTTTGTGGAAGATAACAAACAAGGGATCATCCGTGTATTCCTTAAGTACGGCGCAAACAACGAACGTGTCATCACAGGTCTGAAAAGAATCAGTAAACCAGGTCTTCGCGTTTACACGAAGAGCAATGAAGTTCCTCGTGTTCTCGGTGGACTGGGTATCGCGATCATCTCCACATCCAAGGGAGTTATGACCGACAAAGAAGCTCGTCAAGCCAAAGCTGGCGGAGAAGTTCTCTGCTACGTATGGTAATCAACGTCACAAGATAGGAGGTGTAACTGTATGTCCCGTATTGGTCGTAAACCAATTGCAATCCCAAGCGGTGTAGATGTTACATTGGATAACAATGTCATCACGGTGAAAGGACCGAAAGGAACCCTGACTCGTGTACTGCATAAAGATATGCAAATTACTGTAGAAAATAACGAAATTAATGTTGTGCGTCCATCCGACAACAAAATGCATCGTTCTCTTCACGGCACAACCCGCAGCGTTGTCTCGAATATGGTTAGCGGTGTAACAGAAGGCTTCTCGAAGAACCTTGAACTGGTTGGCGTCGGATACCGTGCCAGCAAGTCCGGAGACAAAATCGTACTGAACGTGGGTTACTCCCACCCAGTAGAAATTGCACCGGAAGCCGGCATCGAGTTCGAAGTAGCTGGAAACACCAAAATTACAGTTAAAGGTATCGATAAAGAGCGTGTAGGTGCATACGCTGCTAAGATCCGTTCTGTACGTGAGCCTGAGCCTTACAAAGGCAAAGGGATCAAATACGAAGGCGAACGCATTATCCGTAAGGAAGGTAAAGCCGGTAAGAAGAAATAAGCTGCTTGACGCTTCGGTTATCCGATGGCTGGTTAAGCAATTTCTTCTTACTTACCCCATGCGTCTAAAAGTGAAGCTGTCATGGCAAAACTGAAGGGAGTGAAAGGGAAGCATGATCACGAAACAAGACAAGAACAAAGCGCGCTTGAAAAGACACCTTCGTGTCCGTAAGAAAATTCAAGGCACGGCTGAGCGTCCTCGTCTGAACGTATTCCGTTCTTCGAAGCACATCTACGCTCAACTGATCGATGATGTAGCTGGCGTAACATTGGCATCGGCTTCTACGCTTGATAAAGAATTGAGCGGTGACATTCAAAACGGCGGTAACGTTGAGTCCGCACGCAAAGTCGGAGCTCTTGTAGCTAAACGCGCTACGGAAAAAGGCTATAAGTCGGTTGTATTCGACCGCGGTGGATACTTGTACCATGGACGTATTCAAGCACTGGCAGAGGCTGCTCGTGAAGAAGGCCTTGAATTCTAACTTATTTACAAAAGGAGGTAAACGACTTGCGTATAGATCCTAACACTTTGGAACTGACTGAAAGAGTAGTAAACATTAACCGCGTCGCTAAGGTTGTTAAAGGCGGACGCCGCTTCAGCTTTAGCGCACTGGTAGTTGTCGGTGACGGTAAAGGTTGGGTAGGAGCAGGTATCGGTAAAGCAGGCGAAGTACCGGATGCCATCCGCAAAGGTATTGAGGATGCTAAGAAAAACCTGATCCATGTTCCACTCGTTGGAACCACCATTCCTCACCTTGTACAAGGTCACTTCGGAGCAGGTAAAGTATTGCTTAAACCAGCTTCTGAAGGTACCGGGGTTATCGCTGGCGGACCGGTTCGTGCCGTGCTCGAGCTGGCTGGCGTAGGCGACATTTTGACAAAATCTCTAGGTTCTTCGAACTCCATGAACATGGTCAATGCGACTTTGGAAGGGTTGTCCCGCCTGAAGCGTGCTGAAGATGTTGCCAAGCTTCGCGGCAAATCCGTCGAAGAGCTGTTGGGTTAAGGAGGGAATCTCATGGCTAAACTTGAAATCACCCTCGTGCGCAGCGTGATTGGACGTCCAGAGGATCAGCGTGCAACTGTGAAAACACTTGGACTTCGTAAAATCAACCATTCCGTGGTTCAAAACGACAATCCTGCGATTCGCGGAATGATCAAGAAAGTAAATCACCTGGTTTCTGTTAAAGAAATCGAAGGTTAATCCCGGGTGCTTCCCGGATACATTAAGGAGGTGCAACGAACGATGAAGTTACATGAGCTGAGCCCAGCGGCTGGTTCCCGCAAAGAGCGCAAACGCGTTGGTCGCGGTACGAGCAGCGGCACGGGTAAAACATCAGGTCGAGGTCATAAAGGACAAAACGCTCGTTCCGGCGGTGGTGTACGTCCAGGCTTCGAAGGCGGACAGAACCCGTTGTATCGTCGTCTTCCGAAGCGCGGTTTCGTAAACCCTACACGGAAAGAGTACGCGATTGTGAACATCGAAGAGCTTAACAGCTTTGCAGCAGGTACTGAAGTGACTCCAGAAGTTTTGGTCGAAAACGGTATTGTGAAAAATACGAAGAGCGGCATCAAAATTCTTGGCAATGGCGAAGTTACCGTTTCATTGACTGTAAAAGCTAATAAGTTTTCTCAATCTGCGGTAGAGAAGATCGAGGCTGCCGGCGGTAAAACCGAGGTGATCTAATGTTTAAGACCCTGCAAAATATATGGCGTGTCGAGGACCTTCGCAAACGGATCCTGTTCACCCTGTTCGTACTGATTATTTTCCGTATCGGATCGTTTGTACCGGTTCCAGGTGTCAATAAAGACGTCTTTACTCAGGCGAATCAGGCAGGAAATGAATTGTTTGGTCTACTCAACACGTTCTCGGGGGGCGCGCTATCGCAGTTTTCGATCTTCGCCCTTTCGATATTCCCATATATTACAGCGTCCATTATCGTGCAGCTATTGTCGATGGACGTCATTCCGAAGTTCGCGGAGTGGAACAAACAAGGGGAACATGGTAAAAAGCAGTTGGCTCAGATTACTCGTTATGGTACGGTATTACTGGGTCTCATCCAGGCCTTCGCGTTGTCCATCGGGTTTAACCGGATGTACGGCATGGATATGGTGCCAGGAGCAACCTTTATTGATTTCGTTGTGATCGCGATCGTGCTTACCGCGGGTACTGCGTTCTTGATGTGGCTCGGTGAGCAGATTACGGAACGTGGAATTGGTAACGGGATTTCGATTATTATCTTTGCCGGTATCGCAGCTGGAATTCCAATGCATATCCGCACACTGGTCGAGTCGAACTTCATTCAGGATAATCAAGTCTTCCTGAACTCGCTGAAGGCGATCATTATCCTTCTCATTCTGATTCTGATCATTGCCGGTGTTGTATTCATCCAGCAAGGGATCCGCAAGATCCCGGTACAATACGCGAAGCGTGTTGTGGGCAACAAGATGTATGGCGGGCAGAATACACATATTCCGCTCAAAATTAATGCTGCAGGCGTTATTCCGGTCATCTTCGCCATGTCCTTGCTTCAGTTCCCGGTGATCTTGGCGAGCTTCTGGGCACATATGGCTTGGGCCAGATGGGTTGATGCCAACCTGGCATATGACAGCCCACTCGGAATGGTGCTTTATGTTCTTATGATCATTGGTTTCACGTTCTTCTATACATTCGTACAGATGAACCCGAACCAAATGGCCGAGAACATGAAGAAGAACGGCGGCTACATCCCGGGCATTCGCCCAGGTAAAGCTACTGAGAAGTATCTGACTCGGGTAATGACCCGCTTGACAATGACAGGAGCATTGTTCCTGGCTGTAATCTCCGTGATGCCGGTATTCTTCGGCGCTCTTGCCGGGCTTCCGCGTACGGTACAAATCGGCGGTACCTCCTTGCTGATCGTAGTCGGTGTTGCACTGGATACGATGAAGCAAATCGAGAGCCAGCTGATCAAGCGTCATTACAAAGGGTTTATCAATAAATAGGCGATAGGTTCCGGCGAGTAGGTTTACTGCTTCCCGGCGCCTATTGTGTTGTTCTTGCTTGTCAAGCAAGGGGAGGGAGTGACGTAAGGTGAACATCTTATTCATGGGTCCTCCTGGGGCAGGAAAAGGAACACAAGCAGAGCATATCGTGAATGAATTCGGCATTCCGCATATTTCAACAGGCGATGCTTTTCGTCTGGCGATCAAGCAAGGAACTCCTGTTGGAATCAAGGCGAAGGAATATATCGATCAAGGCCTGCTGGTACCTGATGATGTGACAATCGGAATCGTGGAAGAAAGATTGCAGCAGTCCGATTGCGAAAAAGGTTTCTTATTGGATGGTTTTCCAAGAACCCTTTCGCAAGCGGAAGCGCTGGATGAAATTCTGGCACGCCTGAGCACTCAGCTTGACCATGTCATCAACCTGAAAGTGGATCGGGATAAGCTTATGGCTCGACTCACAGGTCGTCGGATTTGTAAGCAATGCGGCTCGACCTATCATGTGATCTTTAATCCTCCCAAACAGGAAGGCATTTGTGATAAATGCGGCGGTGAATTGTATCAGCGCTCCGACGATAACGAAGAGAGCGTAGGCATTCGCTTGGACGAATATATCAACAAAACAGCACCACTCCTCACGTTTTATGAGAATAAAGGTCTTTTGCGTCAAATCGATGGCGATCAGGAAATCGACGCGGTTTCCGCACAAATTGCGTCTATACTGAGAGGTTAAGGAACATGATCATTTGTAAATCCGAAACGGAACTGGGCTTGATGAGAGAGGCAGGGCGAATTGTGGCGGAATGCCACAAACTTCTCGCTGCTCACGTGGAACCGGGCATTACGACCGGGGAGCTGGACCAGCTGGCCGACAAGTTCATTCGAAGCCAAGGCGCTGTGCCATCTTTCAAAGGCTATAACGGATTTCCTTACAGCATTTGCGCATCAGTTAATGAAGAATTGGTGCATGGATTTCCAAGCAAACGCAAATTGATCGAAGGCGATATCGTCACGTTTGATATCGGTGCGCAGTACGAGGGTTACCACGGTGACTCAGCATGGACCTACCCAGTAGGCCGCATTTCCGAAGAAGCCCAGCGTTTGCTGGACGTCACGGAAGGCTCGCTCTATGCGGGACTCGCGCTAGTCAAACCGGATGTCCGCTTGTTTACGATCTCTCATGCCATCCAGCGTTATATCGAGGACGCAGGTTTATCTGTTGTCCGGGAGTATGTAGGCCATGGCGTGGGCACTGATCTGCATGAGGATCCGCAAATTCCGAACTATGGCATTCCAGATCGCGGACCAAGACTCAAACCGGGCATGGTGCTCGCAATTGAACCGATGGTCAATGCCGGTAAACGGCATGTCAAGACGCTGGAGGACAATTGGACGGTAGTCACGGTTGACGGCTCGCTGTGTGCTCACTTTGAGCATACGGTAGCAGTAACCCAGGACGGCATGGAAATCCTGACGAAGCTGCCGGAATAAGGTGATGGACTTGAATAAGGAAATCACACTGGAAATCGGCCAGATCGTCAAAGCGCTGAAAGGCAGAGATGCTGGACAGTATGCCGTTATCGTCGGGATTGAAGACAGCAGGTTCGTATGGATTGCGGACGGGGACAAACGGAAGTTTGACCAGGCCAAGAAGAAGAACATTCTTCATCTGGAACCCCAATCCTTCATAAGCAGTGAAGTAGTGAACAGTTTGCAAGAAAGCGGAAGGGTCACAAACGGAAAGCTGCGGTTCGCCGTTGCGAAGTTTATGGCCGAACAATCCAAGGCAAATCAGAAAGGAGACTAATCTGTGGCTAAAGAAGATGTCATTGAAGTCGAAGGAACGGTTATTGAGCCGTTGCCGAATGCTACGTTTAAAGTCGAGCTGGAGAATGGTCATCAAATTCTTGCTCACGTTTCCGGAAAGCTGCGGATGCACTTTATCCGCATCCTCACAGGAGACAAAGTGGTTGTTCAACTATCACCGTACGATTTGACCAAAGGTCGCATTACGTACCGTAAATAGATGACGTTCCCCCGGGGAACAAGGAAAGCTGCCAGCGGTTTTACTGAAGTAAAACACAGCAGCGGTTACGAACGGTTTTGTTTTGGCAAAACTAAAGTCTAGTTTCGAAGCTGGTTTTACAAACGTAAAACTTGGAGGAGGTAATTAACATGAAGGTAAGACCTTCTGTAAAGCCTATTTGCGAAAAATGCAAAGTCATTCGCCGCAAAGGGAATGTAATGGTTATCTGTGAAAATCCGAAGCACAAACAAAAACAAGGTTAATAGAAGGGGGTGTAGCGTAAAATGGCTCGTATAGCTGGTGTGGATTTGCCACGTGACAAACGCGTTGAGATCGCCTTGACTTACATTTTCGGAATCGGTAAAACGACTTCCCAAAAAGTACTGAAAGAAACAGGCATCAATCCTGATACTCGTGTCCGTGACTTGACGGAAGATGAAGTTAGCAAATTGCGTGAAACGATCGACGGAAGCGTTAAGGTAGAAGGTGACCTTCGTCGTGAAATTTCCTTGAATATTAAACGTCTGACCGAGATTGGCTGCTACCGCGGTATTCGTCATCGTCGTGGCTTGCCTGTTCGTGGACAACGTACTAAAACCAATGCTCGTACACGTAAAGGTCCTCGTCGTACCGTAGCGAACAAGAAGAAGTAAGAAAGGGGGATAATAGACAATGGCTAAACCAAAAAAAGTCGTACGTACTAAACGTCGTGACCGCAAAAATATCGAAAGTGGCGTAGCTCATATCCGTTCTACGTTCAACAATACGATCGTAACGATTACGGATCCTCACGGAAACGCGATTTCTTGGGCAAGCTCCGGCGGCCTTGGATTCAAAGGCTCCCGTAAGTCGACCCCGTTCGCTGCGCAAATGGCTGCTGAAACAGCTGCCAAAGCGGCTATGGAACACGGTATGAAATCGGTGGAAGTTATGGTTAAAGGTCCTGGCGCTGGTCGTGAAGCAGCAATCCGCTCTTTGCAAGCAGCTGGTCTTGAAGTTAACCTGATTAAAGACGTTACACCAATTCCACATAACGGATGCCGCCCACCAAAACGTCGTCGCGTATAATGAAGTCATCCTTGTTAATGTGGTATAAATCCGGTGCAATCTGCTAATAATGGTTGTTTAGGCATACTACTACATGGATTACTGGATAAGATGACAGTTTCATATAGGAGCGACGTTTGAAGGAGGGGTACTTGCGTGATTGAAATCGAAAAGCCGAAAATTGAGACCGTTGATGTCAATGAAGAAGGAACCTATGGAAAATTCGTAGTAGAACCGCTTGAGCGCGGATACGGCACGACGCTGGGGAATTCACTTCGCCGCATTCTGCTGTCCTCGCTCCCGGGCGCAGCGGTCACATCGATTCAAATCGATGGGGTGCTGCATGAGTTTTCCACGATTCCGGGTGTCATGGAAGACGTGACCGAAATCATTCTGAACCTGAAGGCTTTGTCGCTGAAGATTCATTCCGACGAAGAAAAAGTGTTCGAGATTGATGCGGAAGGTGAAGGGGTAGTCACTGCGGGTGATATTCGCGCAGACAGTGATGTGGAGATTCTTAATCCGGACCTGCACATTGCGACGCTCGGCCCTGGCGCAAGACTTCATATGCGTATTTTTGCTAATCGCGGTCGTGGCTATGTCCAGGCGGATCGGAACAAACGCGATGACCAGCCTATCGGCGTCATTCCCGTCGATTCGATCTATACTCCGATTAGCCGTGTGAATTACGGCGTGGAAAATACGCGTGTTGGTCAAGTGACCAACTACGACAAATTGACGCTTGAAATTTGGACGGATGGAAGCATTCGCCCGGAAGAGGCGGTTAGCCTCGGCGCGAAGATCCTGACTGAGCATCTGTTCCTGTTCGTCGGCTTGACCGATGAAGCGAAGGATGCTGAGATCATGGTCGAGAAGGAAGAAGACAAGAAGGAAAAAGTGCTTGAAATGACAATCGAGGAGCTGGATCTCTCCGTTCGTTCCTACAACTGTCTCAAGCGTGCTGGTATCAATACGGTACAAGAGCTGACCACGAAAACAGAAGAGGATATGATGAAGGTTCGTAACTTGGGCCGCAAATCCTTGGAAGAGGTTCAAGAGAAGCTCGAGGAACTTGGATTGGGACTCCGTTCGGAGGATTAAGTTCTAAGATAGGCTAGCAAAGGAGGGAATACACATGGCATACCAAAAGTTGGGCCGCGATTCCAGTGCACGTAAAGCATTGTTCCGTGACCTGGTAACGGACCTGTTCTTATACGAGCGTATTCAAACGACAGAAGCCAAGGCGAAAGAAGTTCGTTCGATCGCTGAAAAACTGATCACTCAAGCGAAGAAGGGTGATCTGCACGCTCGTCGTCAAGTGGCAGCATTCGTGCGCCGCGAAACGGTAGACGGTGAACAGGATGCAATCCAAAAACTGTTCTCCGATATCGCACCTCGTTACGCTGAGCGTCCAGGCGGATACACTCGTATCCTGAAACTGGGTCCTCGTCGGGGCGATGCAGCTCCAATGGTTTATTTGGAACTGGTTGACCGCGCGTAATTTGATTTAGGTTATGAAGTGACTGAAGTTATATATGCCCGGCTCTGCTCTCATTTATTCTGTATCAGATAATACGGGTGGAGCCTATGATCGGGAAGTGGTGCGAGATACAGTCGTTCATTCTGGTTCGACTCATCTCGGCTACCCCATGGGCATTCATAACGGGGACCTTCTAGTCATGCGGCTGACTCGAAGGGTTCGGCTGACATGATGAAAAGGAGCTCCTTTGGGGCTCTTTTTTGACATTTAGAGCGGTTTATGTTCCGGATCTAATGCAAGTGCCTGCATAGGCTTAGACGTGAGACAGCACCCTGCGAATGTGGGGCTGCTTAGTGAGTGGATGAATGGGTTCAGGAGGACAGCATGCGCAATCTTCTGATGAAGGTCAGCTATGACGGAACCGATTATAACGGGTTTCAGACGCAGCCAGGTGGCCATACGATCCAGGACTATCTGGAGGAAGCGATCCTCGCCTTATCGGGAGAGCAGGTGAAAATCACCGCTTCTGGCCGTACCGATGCCGGAGTTCATGCGCGGGGCCAAATCTTTAACTTCTATACCTCCTCGCAAATTCCTGTGGAGCGCTGGTGCGTTGCCTTGAATTCCAGGCTGCCGGAGGATATTGTCGTGACCGAGGCGATGGAGGTGCCGCTGGATTTCCATTCCCGGCGGGAGGCCAAGCGCAAAACGTATCGGTATACGATTAATGCCAACCAATTTCCGGATCTGTTCGGACGCCGTTATCAGCTTCATCACCCCGGATCGCTTGATATTGAGGCGATGAGCGCGGGGCTGCGGCATCTGATCGGCACGCATGATTTCACATCATTTGCATCCCGAAAATCAACCAAACCGTCGCATGTCCGGACGATTTACGATGCGTGGATCGAAACGGATACATCCATGTGCCGGTCAGGCACAAGGGATCAAGGCCTTATCCATACGTATGTGAGCGGTAGCGGTTTTTTGCAACATATGGTACGGATTATTATGGGGACGCTGATTACCGTCGGGGAAGGCAAGCTGAAGCCCGATGAGATGAAACGGATTCTGGAAGCCCGGAATCGCGCGGCAGCAGGCCCTACAGCAATGGGAAAGGGCTTGATGCTGTGGAGTGTGGAGTATGATATTACGGATGGTGTGAAGCCCGATCTTTGGAATACGTAACACGTACACAATAAGAGGAGGTATATTCTGATGAAATGTCCGGTATGTGATGATGTTCGTATGCGGGAGGTCGAGAAGAACGGTGTTCTGATCGATGTTTGCCCGGAGTGCAAAGGGGTCTGGCTCGACCGCGGAGAGCTCGAGAAGCTGATGAGCGAGATTCGCGAGGTTCGGCCGGCCTTTAACGAATGGTATGAGCGGCAAGATGATCGTGGATATGATCGACGTGATGAAGAGTACAGACGTCCATATCCTGACAAGGATTCGGAATATGACCGCCGGTATCCCCCACACGATAAGGGCTATCGGAAGAAGAAGAAAAAATCGGTCCTCGACGTTTTTGGCGACCTGTTTGACTGATTTCCGTTGCCTTTAAAAAGCCAAATAACGCTTGCTATTTATGGGCGGTTCCTGTATTATATAAGTTGTGTTTTCTTAGAGGCTCTCCCACAGCCCCGGCTAAGAAAACCGTCAACAATGATCCATCAACAAACAATGCTTTACACATGAACGCAGATAAATTAACGAATATTTGAACCGATTTTCGGATGAATACAAGGAGGAACTAAACATGCGTACCACCTATATGGCGAAGCCTAATGAAGTTGAGCGCAAATGGTACATCGTTGATGCCGAAGGCAAAACGCTTGGCCGTTTGGCAAGTGAAGTTGCGGCTCTGATCCGCGGCAAGCATAAGCCACAATTTACTCCACATGTCGATACTGGAGACTTCGTAATTGTTATCAATTCCGAGAAGATCCACTTGACTGGTAAGAAACTGGCTAATAAAAAATACTATCGTCACTCCCTCCATCCGGGTGGATTGAAGGTTACTGTTGCTCAGGACCTGATCGCGAAATACCCTGAGCGCGTTATTGAGAGTGCCGTACACGGAATGCTTCCTAAAACCCGCATGGGCGAGAAGATGAAACTCAGATTGAAAGCATACGCTGGCACAGCACATCCACACGAAGCACAAAAACCAGAAGTTTACGAACTTCGCGGCTAATTAAAAAGGAGGACAGTTTCATGGCACAAGTACAATACTATGGGACAGGTCGTCGTAAGCACTCGGTAGCACGTGTACGCCTCGTACCGGGTGAAGGACGCATCGTCATTAATAAACGTGAAATCGATGAATATTTCGGCTTGGAAACACTTAAGCTGATCGTTAAGCAACCACTTAACCTGACTGAAACACTGGGCAAATACGATGTACTCGTAATCGCTCACGGAGGCGGTATCTCCGGACAAGCGGGCGCAATCCGTCACGGTATCTCCCGTGCGCTGCTGAAAGCAGACCCAGAGCTTCGCGGTTCCCTGAAAAGAGCCGGCTTCCTGACTCGCGACCCTCGTATGAAAGAGCGTAAGAAATACGGTCTTAAAGCAGCTCGTCGCGCACCTCAGTTCTCGAAGCGTTAATATTCTTATATGCAACACAACCAGCCCTTGGCCTTTGGCCAGGGGCTTTTGTTATGCTTCTCATCAGAAGATGTTACCAGTCTGTTTAAGAAGCGGTCACTTGTTGCTGATACTTAAATAACTACTCCTTCGTTGCTCATCCGCTGGTTTTTCGGGAAATCCCGGAATGCCGGCGTTTTTTTGTATTGACGGAAGGATCGGCATGAACATTTCATGGGCGTTTGAAATACGATAATAGGGAGCAGAAATCCAGGCAGAAGCAGGGGAAATGGCCGTTGGGTGGTTGACAATTATTAGGATTGTTTTATACTGTACTTAATTCATATTATTTCAGTAGGGTTTTAAGGTTTAATCGGGAGGCATGCGATTATGAATTTACTTGAGAAAGAAGACTTGATTAAGGTCAAATCCGAGGAGCTCGAGCACGCGAGTGCAGAGGAAGTGATAGCGTATGCTGTTGAAACCTTCCCTAATATTACGTTTGCTTGCAGCTTCGGGGCAGAAGATGTGGTTATCGTTGATATGATCCAGAAGATTAGCCCCCAGACGGACATTTTCTATCTGGATACCGATTTTCACTTCAAGGAAACGTATGAAACGAGAGACCGTATGGTTGAGCGCTACGGGCTGGAATTCGTGCGGGTATCTCCGAAACTGACACCGGAGGAACAAGCAACCCAGTATGGCGATGAATTGTGGAAAACCAATCCGAACCAATGCTGCAACATTCGCAAGGTCGAGCCGTTGACCCGTATTTTGACGCAGTATGAGGCATGGATTACCGGGATCCGGAGAGATCAGGCACCGACACGGGCCAATGCGAAGAAGATTGAGTACGACACCAAGTTTGGTCTCGTCAAGTTCAATCCGATTGCGGATTGGACCAGCGAGGATGTATGGAATTACATCCGCGAGAACAATGTCATCTATAATCCGCTCCATGACCAGAACTACCCGAGCATTGGCTGCGAGTATTGCACAAGACAGGTCATGCCTGGTGAAGACCCACGTGCGGGACGCTGGGCAGGTCATGAGAAGACCGAATGCGGACTTCATAAATAAAACACGGAATTTGAAATCATAACGATTGCTGATTGCATGAGGCAGCATTGGAGGAGGAATACGCATGACAGCCATACGCCCTCACGGCGGCACGCTGGTACAGCGGGTTGCACAAGGAGAAGAGCGTGAGAAGCTTTTGAAATCGGTCGAGTCGCTTCGGAAAATCCGGGTGAACAGCTGGACCATCTCGGATCTGGATCTGATCGGGGTTGGCGCTTTTTCACCGCTCCAGGGCTTCTTGAATGAAGAGGACTATCATTCAGTTGTGAAGTCGATGCGCCTTGCCGATGGCACGGTATGGAGCATTCCGATTACGCTCGCTGTGGAGGACGAGACCGCCGCCCAGCTTCGCGTAGGCGAGACAGCTGCGCTGGTCGGAGAGAACGACGGCGTTGTGTACGGTGTCATCGATATTGAAAGCATTTATCAGGTTAATCAAGCCGAAGAAGCCGTCCATGTCTTTAAGACCGACGATCTGGAGCATCCGGGTGTAAAAAAGCTGTTTGACCGTCCTGCTACTTATGTGGGAGGCCCGATTCAGGTGCTGCAACGTCCACAGCCTGAGCGCTTTGGCGAGTTTTACTTCGACCCTGCGCAGACGCGCGAGATATTCCAGGCGAAAGGCTGGAAGTCCGTCGTTGGCTTTCAGACCCGCAACCCGGTTCACCGGGCGCATGAATATATTCAGAAAAGCGCGATGGAGATTGTGGATGCTCTGTTCCTGAATCCGCTCGTCGGGGAGACCAAGTCGGATGACGTTCCCGCAGATGTGCGTATGAAGAGCTATTTGACGCTGCTGGACAATTATTACCCTGAAGATCGCACCTTCCTCGGCGTATTTCCTGCTGCCATGCGTTATGCTGGACCGAGAGAAGCGATTTTCCATGCCATCGTCCGCAAGAACTATGGCTGCACCCATTTTATCGTCGGCCGTGATCATGCCGGTGTCGGCGATTATTACGGAACCTATGAGGCTCAGGAGATTTTCAAGAACTTCACGGCAGAGGAAATCGGAATTACCCCGCTCTTTTTCGAGCACAGCTTTTTCTGCAAAAAATGTGGCAACATGGCTTCCAGCAAAACATGCCCTCATTCCAAAGAGGATCATCTGACACTGTCCGGAACGAAGGTTCGGGGCTTGCTTCGCGAAGGTGTATGTCCGCCGCCGGAATTTACCCGGCCTGAAGTGGCTCAGGTGCTGATCGAAGGCATGAAAGAACAGATTGGCGTATAAGAGGTCATAATTGTCCGCCTTGTCCCATATCATGGAGTAGAACACTCATGGGACGAGGTGGTTTTTTTATGTCCAGGCGGCGAACAGACAAGGTGACATTGTGGATATCCTGGAAACAGATGAAGCGGATGCTGATGGGAGCGGGATTGCTGGCGCTGCTTATTGCCGTGCTATCCTATGAGGTTCCTACAGCCCGGACCTCGCAGACATGGAGTCTGCCGCTCGCAGGCAAAGTCATTGCGCTGGATGCCGGTCACGGCGGGCCTGATGGCGGGGCGGTCAGCCGCCAGGGTGTGATCGAGAAGGACGTCAATCTGGCGATTACGCTGTATCTTCGCGATTACTTGCAGCAGGCGGGAGCGGTGGTGGTCATGACTCGGGAAGGGGACTATGACCTGGCAGCTGAAAGCACGAAAGGATACTCCAGAAGGAAGACAGAGGACCTGATGCAGCGTGTCCGCAAGATCGAAGATGCCAAAGCGGATCTGTTTATCAGCGTTCATCTGAACAGCATGCCGTCGAACCGCTGGAGAGGGGCACAAACCTTCTATCCGCAAGGCAATGTGCAAAGCCAGAACCTTGCGGAGCTGATCCAGGCCGAGATTCGGCACAATCTGGAGAACACCAATCGACTGGCGAAAACAGAAAATACAGTCTACTTGCTTAAAGCGCTCCGCATTCCTTCGGCGCTTGTAGAGGTCGGTTTTCTCTCTCATCCCGAGGAGTCGGAGCTGCTGCGCGATGAGAAATATCAGCGGAAAGTAGCGGCTTCCATCTATAACGGGATTCTCCGATATTCTTCCGGAGAGCAGGCTGAGTCGGCAAATGCGGTAGAGTAGTGGTATAATGTAAACGAAACCAAAGTTGCAATGACCATTACATAAACCGAGGTGCATATCATGCTGACTAGAGAACAGGTGCAGGAGATTCTTCAGCCTCTAACCGATCCGGAGACCGGGCAGAGCCTGATGGGACTTCAGCGTATTCGTGATATCGTCGTGAAAGAGCGCACTGTAAGATTGTCGGTAACTTACAGCAGCGAGGATATGAAGGCATCACTGGAAGCGCAAATCCGTGAGCTGCTCCAAGCGATGGGGGCGGAACATATTCATATCCGGATGCGGCCGCTGGATCAGACAGGGGTTGCGGAGGCGTCGAACGGAGCTAAGGAGCCTTCGGATCAGGAGAAGCTGACCAAGGGCCATGCCGCCGGCATGGTGAATAACAAGCTCCTGAGCGAGCAGTCCGGGGTTCATTTTATCGCGATTGCCAGCGGCAAGGGCGGCGTCGGCAAATCCACCGTAGCCGTCAATCTTGCAGTGGCACTGGCACGTCAGGGCAAGCGGGTCGGACTTATCGATGCGGATATTTATGGCTTCAGCGTGCCGGATATGATGGGCATCGAAGAGGGGCCTTCCGTTTGGGATGATGGCATCATAATGCCGGTGGAGCGTTTTGGCGTGAAAGTAATGTCTATGGGCTTTTTTATCCGGGAGAACAGCCCGGTAATATGGCGCGGTCCGATGCTTGGCAAAATGCTGCGGCAGTTCTTCGACGATGTTGGTTGGGGAGAGCTGGATTACATGCTGCTTGATCTGCCGCCTGGGACCGGAGACATCGCGCTGGATGTTCACCAGATGATTCCGCAGAGCAAGGAGATTATCGTGACAACGCCGCATGCGACAGCTGCGTTCGTAGCTGCCCGGGCCGGTGCGATGGCCATTCAGACGGAGCATGAGATTCTGGGTGTTATCGAGAATATGGCTTACTATCCTTGCCCGCATTGCGGGGAGAAGGAATATGTGTTTGGCCGCGGTGGCGGCGGCAAGCTGGCGGAGACACTGCATACCGAGCTGCTGGCCCAGCTGCCTCTCGGAGCGCCTGACAACCATCCTGCAGAGCCGGATTTCTCTCCATCGGTATATAAAGCCGAGACGGAGTGTGCGGGAATCTACGACGAGGTTGCTGTCAAGATAGCAGCCAAGTGCGAAGGAACAGCCGTTTAACCGGTCGCCCGCCTTCCTAATATCGCGTTGCACATAAGAGTGCGAGTCAGGGATGAGATCCGCTGACCCGCACTTTTTTTGCATACCATGCATTTGTCGTTACGTGTTATCATTACATGCCCGGGGGCAGAAGCACTGCAAGGTAGTGAATCCGATTGGAAAAGGGGGATGAACTAGCTCATCCTGTGGTGCGCTGTGATAGCGCGTGGGGACTGTGCTGCAGAGGCTTAGGATCCGCCATCCTGCTGCTGTCCGCCGTCTTCGCCGTTACCACCTTCGCCGCTTTCACCGTTTTCTTGCCCGCCTTGACCGCCGCCCTGACCTTGGCCGCCTTGATCCGGCTCTTTCTTCTCCACTTTAGGCTGCAGTTCGTCTCGGACCACCGCTTTCAGCAGCTCTAATACTTCCATGCGGAAGAGCGGGTTTTGCATCGTTTCCTGCATGATGGTCATGGACTGCTTGCGGTAATCCGGCGTGTTGGTCAGCTCCAGAAATGACTTCATCACTTCCGGCGACTTCATAATTTGCTCAATCGATTTCTGGTATGTCGGATCCTTGATCAGCTCCATGTGGAGCTGTTTGCTTTGGGTGTTGATCGCTTTGGCAAAATCACCGGCAAATTTCGGATCGGTCATAATTTTCTCGATTTCCTTCTTGTACTCTTCAGATACGAGCGTATCCTTCACGGCCAGCCGAATTTGTTCTCCCGACTGGGCACTGATCATTCGCATGCTCATGGATCCGCCGCCGGCAGAACCACCAGTTCCTCCCCCGCTGCCACCCGACAGCGCGTCCTCGACGGCTTTCCTTCCTTCATCCGTCTTGAGTATATCGACGACCATCGACTTGATTTCTTTATATCCCATCTGGGGGGAAGAGCTTTGTTCCGCGCCGCAAGCGCTCAGCAGCAGGGCAGCTCCCGTGAAGAGTATGCATATACGGAATAATGGCCACCTCATTCCCGTTGTCCTCCTTTTATGCGGTTGTACGGATAGTATGTTGATTGTTATGAGGAAATATGTCGAGGATGGCATGGTTTTTTATTGTGAACGTTGGTAAAATAATGATTTGTGGGGGTGTCGTATTGAGTTTACGTAAATGGTCGAAACTATTTTTTAAAACATTGCTCGTAGGAGCGATCGGAGCCGTCATCGCTGGGCTCATCCTGCAGCTCTTCAACGGCGGGATCCAGTTTAAGAGCACGGTTGATATCTTGATATATCCGTCGATTTTGCTAGGGTATGGAGCTCTGGTGAGCGTGTATTCACAGATGGGCTTTTTTGCTTACCTGACACTCAATTATATGGGGACAGGTATCTTCCGGAGAAGGACTTGGCAGTACATACAGGTTGTGCTGGCGACATTAGCGCTGTTCGAACTGGTGTTCTTCCGCACCTTTGTTGGCGGGCAGAGCAGTTTGCAGTCCGATCTGATCCTCGGCATCGCGATTCTGCTTGTAGCTATTGTTGTGGCTTATTTCAAGGTGAAGAGCACGAATGCATCCGCGTGGATTCCAACCATCTTCTTCATGGTGGCTGTAACGATCGTGGAGATCATCGGCGTGCTGGGGATCGGTGTGCAGAATGCCACCATTTTTATTATCATTCCGCTGCTGGTATGTAATGCGTACCAGATCCTGACGCTGCACAAAGTAACCCAAGACGAAAAAAAGAGCTAAACGCTTAGCTCTTTTTTTGTTAATGGATGATGCTGTGGCGGGGGGTTACATGCCAACGGCATCATCGATGCCTTTTTGAATGGTAGCCTGGTCGCGCACTTCATTGCCCTTTGCGCTGCTCTGCTCCAGCAGGTCGGTGACCGTCACGAATTCATACCCTTGCTTACGCAGCTCCTCAATAATGAGCGGGAGTGCTTCGTGGGTCTGCTTGACGGAATCACTGGCATGCATCAGCACGATATCGCCGGGATGCGCTTTGGAGACGACCCGGTGGACGATTTTGTCGACGCCGATATTTTTCCAGTCACGGGAATCGGTGTCCCACTGAATCACTTTGTAGTTGAGGCTTTCTGCAATACTGAGCACCCTTTTGTCAAAATCGCCGTTCGGAAGTCGAATCAATCGAGGTTCTTGTCCGGTAACTGAGGTTAATATTTGATGGGCCGTCGAGATTTGTTTCCGGATTTCCTCATCGGTCATCGCGCTGTAATTGTCATGCTTGTATCCGTGGCTTCCGATTTCATATCCGCTTTCCTTGATTGCGTTCACGATATCGGGATGGGTTTTGCTCCAGGGCGCGGACAGGAAAAAGGTCGCCTTCTCGACACCGTTGTCCTTCAGTACCTGCAGAATCGGTTCTGCGCGCTTTTCGCCCCAGCTGATGTCAAATGTGAGGGCAATTTGCTTTTTGTCCGTAGTTACGCTGTAAATAGCCGACGGCGTGCTTTCAGAGAACACCGATATGTTGTCACTTTCGACATAGATGACTCCGATGGCGAACACAGCAGCGGCAATAACAAAGAAGAATCGCTTGATTTTTTTGCCGTTGAATACATAAAAAGAATTCATAATACGAGCGCCCCTCTCCCTTCGGTAAGCTAGTGCTTGTTTACTTTCAGGATATGCTCGTACTTGTGAGTTATACCAATTAAGGAGGTAACGGATGTTTCGTTTTAGTGCTTTTCTCAGAGATGTCAGTTCGATTCGAAAGGCTGTCATTCTGTCAACCGTCTTGTTTACGCTAGGGATTATTGCAGGCTGGACCTCGGAAGGCTTTGAGGATCTGCTGATCAGTCAGCTGCAAGGATTGAGCGAGATCAGCCAGCAGCTGCAAGTTTCGGAGACGCCGGAGCTGAGCTTTTTTGTGTTTATTTTTCTGAACAATAGCATCAAAAGCGTCATTGTGATGTTTTCCGGGCTGCTGTTCGGCCTGCTGCCGATCGTGTTCCTCGTGATTAATGGAATGGTCATCGGTTTTCTGCTGAAAATTGTGCAGGCAAGCGGGGAAAGCCTGTTTAATCTTGTGGTCAAAGGGCTGCTTCCACACGGCATCATTGAAATCCCGGTGATTATTATCGCTTGCGCCTATGGGCTGGCGCTTGGTGGGTTGGTGCTGCGCAGCATCTTTAAGGGAGCTTCACAAGCTGGGAGAGGGATCGGCCAGGAATGGCGTTCATTCTGGCGCAAGCTGGGGACAGCATCTCTATGGGTGGTCGTTCTGCTGTTTGTCGCCGCTATTATCGAAAGTACAATTACGTACTGGCTGATGTCATAAATTTGGTGAAAAGTGTGCATACCTAATAAAGCGCCTGGCTCGAATCATGCCTCGGAAGATCAAGGCGGGGAGAGCCGGGCTTTTTTTACAAATCCATGTGAACTGCTGCAAATCGAGGTTTAAAGAACCGGCTCATCCGGTTAAACACCTTACATATAGGACATGGCTCTATGCTGCAAGCTTTCCGCCTAGAGTGAGCGTCCGCTATGAAACCGTTCGAAGCGACAGTGAGCATACTTGATTTTCGCTAATTATACTAAGGAGGTTCTACCATGCTGGGAATGCTGTTTAACGAAAAGGAATGCAAAGAACTCGATTATGTGCTGAGGAAAGAGCTTGATGAAATGCTCCTTGACTTGAGTGATGGACGGCTGGACCACAATATTCGGCAGGCGATTGCCAACCGGTATAAGACCGTCTTCCGGATGTATGCACGATTCGCTCCTCAAAAAGAACTCTCCAAATATGCGCGTAACGGCAAGTTTCCGCAAATCAAACATTAAAACCTTAGAAAAACACCTCGAAATATAAAAAAGAGTGTTGACTATCCTCGTTTGAATGTGGTAAATTAAGTTTCGCTTCCTTAACGAAAGCTGATGCCGCCAACCGGCGGCAGAGATGATTTTTAAAAGAGAATGAAAAAAACTTTTAAAAAAAGTCTTGCAAAGTAACCAGGAAGTGTGATATATTATAAAAGTCGCCGCTGAGAGATGCGATGACGAAAAAGCAAGATGA
>NZ_NQLZ01000040.1:0-70395 GCF_002276395.1 Paenibacillus sp. 7541
GAAGCGCAAAGCATCAAGCCCGGCATGTGGCGCAAAGGCAGGAGGCGGGCGAATAATCCGCCTCCGGACCGGGTTAGATCAACGCCCGGAGACGGAGGTTATCTTTTTCGAATTTTGCTACCCTTACTTCAATCGCGCGTAGGATGCTTAAGCACTCATTGTCTGTCTTCCTACAGCGCAGGTCGAATAAGGGAGGAACCGCAATGTCGTTTCATATTGTTCATGGGTACACGCCGCCGATCCGGTCGAAGGACGGGAGCCATCCGCCGAAGAGCATCGCCTCTATGGAGATATTCAATCTCAGAGGCTTCCCGCAATGGGTGGTCCTGCGGGGGCATGACACCGACAATCCGCTGCTGCTGTTTTTTCACGGCGGGCCAGGAGCTTCGCAGACTGGAGCGCAGCGCAGATATTTGGCGGGGCTCGAAGAGAAGTATACGGTGGTGAATTGGGATTACCGTGGAGCGGGGAAAAACTATCAGCCCGGAATCCCGCCTGAAACAATGACGATCGGCCATCTGCTTAAGGATGCCCGCGAGCTGGCGGTCCAGCTTCTACAGAAATTCGGGCAGCGTCGACTGTTTGTCATGGGTCATTCATTCGGCGCCTTGTTCGGGCTGCGTTTTGTCAATGTTTACCCGGAGCTGGTGCGCGCTTATGTGGGCATCAATCAGCCGACAGACCGCGCGGCAGAGGAAGGACGCTCGTATGAATGGGTATATCAGGAGGCAGAGAAGCGAGGACTGAAAAAGGCAGTTGCAGTGCTGGAGCGTATGGGGGCCCCGAGGAACGGTCTATATAAAACGATGAGTGATTTTGTCCAGCAGCGAAAGCTGTTGACAAAGCTGGGGGGCGTCGCTTTTGAGCAAAGTCCGACTCAGATCAATGTAATCAGCAATCTGTTTACCCCCGAATTGTCAGGTTTCATGAAAGGGTTCTCGTTTAGCAACGAGCATCTCTGGGATGAATTTGTGGGACATAATCTGTTTGAGCAGATTCGGGAAGTTCGGGTTCCGGTGTATTTTGTGGCTGGGGCGCATGATCGAATATGTCATGACCTCATTATGGAATACGTTAAACAGCTTAAAGCGCCAAGCATCCATGTGGACGTATTCGAGAAATCCGGGCATCTTGCCTGCTTCGAAGAGCCGGACAGATTCATGAGGCTGATGACAGAAGAAGTGCTGGTATAGTCGAAGAGCGGATGAATGAGGCGTAATAAGAGGATAAGGGAAGTAGATTTTACAGGTTGACCATGCGGCGTTTGTTCATTGATCTATGACGCGACCGATTGGTGCTGATCAAAAATCCTGTGTTCCTTTAATCAAGAAGAAAAGGAGCCGGGATTTTTTTTGATTTCATTTTGGCATTGTAGAGTTTTTGTAGAGATGCAGCTGGTATCATTACTAAGTTAGGAAGAAAGTAACAAAGAGTAGGTACTTAGTAACAAGGGAGAACGATCACAATCTATAGGTCGCATCCATTGTCCTGATGAATGCAGCTAGCGAGACATATACAAAAGAGTGCCACTAATCAAGGGGAAAGAGGAGAGGAGAATTATGTTGAGTACCAGATCATCTTTACGGAGGGGCCGACGGTATTTGTCGATGCTCTTGACGATTGCCATCGTCTTGAGTTCATTTGCCCCCGCCGCTGTCGCCAGCAGCTCAGGTGCGGGAGGGGCTGTTGAAGGCGTTACTTACTTCGTCGACCATGATAACTGGGGAGGGCCGGGTTCAACCGGAATAGATGGAGACCTGGATATCGGGATCAAGAATCAGAACAATTCCCCGGCAGACAACTATGATAAGTTTCCAATCGAGTTTAAATTCGATGTGGACAAGCCGGTACCGGGTGATGCCGAGGCTTACCTGCTTATTCGCGCTTATGATGTGGATGAGGAAGACGGGAACTATAACGATAGCACCAACGGCGAATGGGACCGCGTATATTTCTCGTCCAATCCCGAGCATATCCGCATGAACCAGCGCTACACGCAGTGGAAATATCCCATTCCCGGTGCGAACATTCCGAATAATGGTTATATGAATGAGATGCACCAAGACGCTTATGTCGGAGCTCTTTCGGGCAGCGACACCAAGTGGAATACGACGGTACTCCCGATCGAGGCCGGCAAAATCGTGCAGGGAGAGAACTACGTAGGGATTACGATTCATCACTACTATCAAGATCCGAGCAATCCCAACTCCAATTGGCAGATGACGGTGGACTGGGGGCAGCTTGTTATTAACGGAGGCTCCCGCAGCAAAGGGGAGATTACTTATGCAAGCCTTGAACCCGGCAGCGTCAATAATGAACTCATTGTTAATACGGAGTTTATGCCGAAGGTGAACGGAGACTTCTCCATTGAGGTCAGCTTAATTGAGAAGGCTACAATCGGCGGGGATGTCGTGGATCAGAACCTGGCCATCGGGCAGAAGCGGATCAGAGGCGGCCAGGCGAACACACTCAACAAAAATGAAATCGTCCTGAAGGACGTGAGGCTCGATCCGAATAAAGAATACACGCTTAACGTGATCTTGTATGAGGATGGGGGAGCGCTCACAGAAAGCCCGAAGGATGTCAACAATACGCCAATCAGTATCGACATCGATCCGATGGAGGTACAGCATATCTATACGATGTCTACATTTGATCCGAAGGTCGAAGACATCGAGCTGAACAACAGACCTCAGTATGAGCCGACATGGTTTAGCCTGAACGATTTCGAGGACAAGTTGTTCAAGATCAATGGGCGGCAGGATAACACACTTGAAAAAGTTAAAATCGTGACGCTGCCCGATCCGTCCACCGGTCGCCTCGTCTTCGGACAAGATGATGTCGCCGCAGGGGACGAGCTGAATGCTGCGGAGCTAGGGAACCTGAGATTTATCCCGACTGCGAGCGGCGGGTTCAATCAACCGGTCACCTTCGAGTGGAATGGTTACGATCAGGACAAGAAGAAGTACGCACAATTCAATGCCGAAGTCGTCATTTCGCCGAACCTGGCGCCAGTACTGGACAATGTCAACATCCCAGTGAACAAGGGAACAACTGCTGTTCCGGTGGGAGATGGCATAAACCGGGCGGTACAAGATGACCAGGCACCGTTGCAACCTGACCATGTGGCAGTACTTTCACTGCCATCTACCGGGACTTTGATGCTCGGACAGACAGCGGTCACGCAGGGAATGGAGATCCCTTGGGCGCAGCTGCCGGCATTGACGTATGTGCCGGAGAGTGCGAACCAGACGGGCACGGTGACGTTTTCCTGGAACGCATCAGACGGACTTCAGTATGCGAAAGATCCGGCAACCGTCACGATTACCATTAACCATCCTCCTGTCGCTCTGGATGTCGTGAAGACAGGACTTGAAGGCAGGCCGGTCGTTATCCCAGCAGTAGAGTTTAAAATGACCGATGCGGATGGAGACGACCTGAAACTCATTGACATCGTCAACGTGGATCCATCCATAGGGAAGCTTCAGTATACTACGGTAACCGATGGCACTTACCGGGACATTGCGGGACCGATTGATTACGCTACCCTGGCCTCCGTTATCTTTACGCCTGCAGCGGATCTGCCACTATACCCTCCGGTTGTGACCCAATGGAGGGCACAGGACGGGAAGCAGTTCTCGGAGCAGCCAGGCAGCATTACGATTACGTATGACGGAAGACCGATTGCTCACCCGCAAATCATCGAAGCTGAGGAAGGTTCCGGTGTTATTCCGGTGATCCTGACGGGAGAGGATGCGGAGAGTGCCGTTCTGGCCTATGACATTATCAGCCAACCGGCTAAAGGAACGCTGGAGCCCTCCGCAAATGGAAGCCAGCATTGGATATATCGTCCGGATCCAAGCTTCGTTGGCGGGAAAGATTCATTCCGGTTCACCGTAACGGATGATGTATATCATCAGAGCAGCGAACCGGCTGAAGTGACGATTGTTATTAACCGTACCCTCGATGGGTGGGTAGGCGATCAGCAGCAGGGAGATAACGAGGTCGTTACTGCCATCCCAGGCAAACCTCTCGCGCTTAACGCTGTCAGCTCCCTGCATGCGCAGAAGGTAAACGCCATCGTGAACGGGGTTGTGGTTCCGCTGACCGAGGTCAATCCGGCAGGAGCCGAGGCGGCGGGGTACCGGACTTGGAGCAACAGCCACTGTATCATGGCGCTGGGCATAGCTCCAGGAAATTGCGTTCTTCCGATGGATACGGCAGCCGGCCTGCACCTGGTTACATTCGAGGCGTTTAACGGAGCCGGGCAATCACTCCCTGCGGAGATGAAGCTGCAGGATAACCAGTTCAAGGTGGTGGGTACGAACCTGACACTGCTGGCGAAGCCTGAGTCCATTCCAGGGGACGGTAAATCAACGACGGAATTAACTGCTGTCGTGAAGGACGGAGACGGAAAGCCGGTGGAAGGGGTCGCGGTGACTTTTGAAGCGCCCGCAGGTCAGGGCGAGTTCGTGGGTCCACATACGGCGGTAACGGACCAAGACGGCAAAGCGGTGGTTGTGTTTAGATCACCAAAGATTAGCGGCGTGAACAATGAGACGATTGAAGTCACCGCAACCGTGGATGAGCCTGCACGAGGATTGTACGGGAAGGACAACATTCAGATTACGTTCCAGCCGGCTGTCGTTCGAGGCATGATTACAGAAGGCGAATCTCATCGTCCTGTCGCCCATACTCCGATCCGGATTACACTTGATCTAAATGGCGATGGCATCATCGAGGCGGGCGTCGACTTCATTGCAACCGTGGTAACGGACGAGCACGGGGCCTACTCGTTGCCTGTTCCGAAGGGAGATGCCACGTACAACGTGGAATTTACCCGGGAAGTTATGATCGGCGGCGTTCCGACGCCAGTAACCTATGCGCAGAAGGCGAGAGTCGATAAAATCGCTGGCAACAGTGAAGTGTTTGATTCGGAAAAGACGGTCACAGGCATGGTGTTGTTCCAGAAGAGCAACGGCCTCACCAGTTTGCTGAACAACAGCATGATTGATAACATGAAGGTTTATCTGAAGGATGAGAATGGCGTCTATATTACGGATGCGTCCGGCTCCAAGAAGCCGTTCGAGTTAGGTAAACAGGGTGTCTTTACCGCAGACGGATTGGAAGCCGGGCAGAAGTATGTGCTTGAAGTATGGTATGAGATGGAGATTTATGACGAGCATGGACCGACCGGCAAGTACAAGGAAATTGCGATCAACGGGAAGCGTGATCCACAGAATCCGGATGTGATCCGCTATCCAGAGATTGCATTGAAAGCCAACGGGGAAGTGAATCTCGTACAAGATCTTGTAGATCCGTACGGAACCATATCAGACGGCCATACCCAATTGCCGATCGAGGGCGCTGATGTAACCTTGTATTATGCCAACACGGCAAGAAACAAGGCGAACGGCGTGACACCGGACACGAAGGTATACTTGCCGCCGCTGCCTGGTTTTGAACCTAAAAACAATGAAAGTCCGAGCCAGAAGAGTGACTCGAAGGGCTTCTATGCTTACATGGTCTACCCTGAAACTGATTATTATCTGGTTGTTCGCAAGGACGGCTATAACAGCTACACAAGCCAGACGATTTCCGTAGAGTGGGATATCGTCAAACATGATGTGAAGTTATATCGGCCAGCGAGCGGGGACGTATCAAGTCCGGCTCAGCCGGGGAGCAGCCCTCAACAGCCTGCCGTATCCCTGGATCTGGCGGTAGACAGCAATCTTGTTCAGGAAGGGTCGGAGTCCAAACTGCGTGTTTGGTACAAGAACGAAGCTGCTTCTCCTCTGCAAGGGGGTGTAATTACCATCACGCTGCCGGACGGCACGGAAGTGATTGATGCCCAGGGCGGTCAGGTGGAAGGCAACACGATATCCTGGAGCATCGGACGTCTGGCAGGCCAGCAGTCCGGGGAGTTTATCGTGACATTGAAATGGCCGCAGCTGGATAGCAAGGAAGCGGTGTTTGATATCAAAGGCAGCTTCACAGCGAACGGACAGGGGGCTTCGGAAGCGCGCGGTTCGTTGAAGATCCAAGTCTTCTCTACGCGCTATGAATCGCTAAGTCACCAGCGTTACATTCTCGGCTACCCGGACGGGGAGTTCAAACCGAACCGGTCCCTGACGCGTGCTGAATTGGCAGCGATTGTTGCCCGTCTGACGGAGAATAGCGTGCTGGATACCCCGATAGCTTATTCCGATGTTCCATCGGATTACTGGGCTGCCAACTATATTCGAATTGCAACCAAGCATGGCTATTTCAACGGATTTGCTGACGGCACCTTCCGTCCGGATGTTCAGGTGACGAGAGGCGAGCTGGCGATGGTCATGACGCGATTCCTTGATCTTGAGGTCAGCCAGTCAGGAGAGATGCACTTTAACGATATCGATGGACACTGGGCATCCGATGCGATCGAAGCTTTATATCGCAATAAGTTCCTGAGCGGCTATCCGGACGGATCCTTTAAGCCGCGGAATTCCATCATACGTTCTGAAGCGGTGACCTTGATTAACCGGATGCTGTATCGTGGTCCGCTGCAAGGCCTTGAACCATTGTTCCCGGATATGCCGAAGTCGCATTGGGCATTCGGGGATGTCC
The DNA here is from genome assembly GCF_002276395.1 of Paenibacillus sp. 7541. NCBI lineage: Bacteria > Bacillati > Bacillota > Bacilli > Caryophanales > Paenibacillaceae > Paenibacillus > Paenibacillus sp. 7541. The sequence continues at coordinate 6,607 of NZ_NQLZ01000040.1, forward strand.
AGGAGGCCACCATCTCCCATGAGTCGGTGCGTCAAGCGGATGGAAGCGAGCAATGGATCCGAAACATCGCGGATGATGTGAAGTAACCGAAGCGAGGCGGAGACGCAAGAAGACAGACGCTTTGCTTTGAAAGCCATCCAGGCATGTCCGGGCTATGCACGGCTTGCATAGAGGACAAGATGTGACTGAAACCAAACCCATAGGAAGGACATTCTTAATAAGTGGCCTTCTTATGGGTTTTTTTTGCGTACATCATGCAGGCATGTAATCTCTGTTACTGGAATCAATTGTACTAGGTGGTAAACTTTTGATTAGGCAATATCATTTTCACCTAAAGGTACGATGGCTTATTGCCGATAGGAATTACAGGTTCTGATATTTAAAGGGTGGAGGAGCTTTTATGAGGGGAAAATGGAGTCTAATTGGAACAGGCATCATTTTGCTGGCTTTTATCGCGGCTGTTCTTATGGTAGTGACGGATTATAAGGCTCCGGCGAAATCTCGGGAATCGGCTGCTGCACAGCTGACGCTTAATCGCCTTCAGGATCTGGAGCCGGTGACCGTTGATTTTGCGGAGAAGCCGACGGTGCTGTTGTTTTTTACATCATGGTGCCCATATTGCCAGGAAGATGCACCCAAGATGGTCACGCTACACGAGAAATACAAGGACCAACTTAATCTGTATGGCATTAATCTTGCTCACCGTGATGAAGAAAGTGAAGTGAAGCAATATGTTCAATCGTTTCAAATCGAATATCCTATCTTGCTCGATGAAGACGGTGAGGTATACGCTCAATATGCCGGAAACGGATTTCCATCGCTGTATTTTTTCGATTCGGAGGGGAACGTTATACAGGAGCTTGTAGGGGCAACTGATATCGATACCATAGAGCAGCTTTTTGTCTCTTTCCTGGAAGGATATCATTGATTCGGATGGCTAATGCCGGACATTCCCTGGTTGCTTAAACCTTCATTGTTCGGGTTTTATAGGTTTTTTGAAGCTAAAATTGTTCTTAAAGCTTGCCCAATGCCGAATATTTATGTATAATCAAACGTGTCAACGCTTCGAATGTACGGTAGTAAATGATGAAGGTGGTATCATGGAACTGCTGGACAGCAATGAGAGCAAGAAGAAGATGTGCCAGTATTACAATGAAATCTCGAAGGAACTGTTCGGCTTCGGTACCACTCTCCTGAGAGTGAGCATCGATCAGAATATTGTGACCTTCTATGCGAAACACCGGCGCTCGCCGCGCTCCGACGCCCTGGAAGGGGAGGCCCCCGGCTTAAAGCTGGAAGTGGACTTCCGCATGTCTGTCTTGTATAAGAAGAAATTCCGGGAGAAGCTGGAGGAGCACATGGGGCTATCCATTGAAGCTATATTGCGGGATTATGATGCGTCTACACAGTGGGCGATCACGAATGTCATTTTGAAGTCTTGACGGTCTCAAGGCCCGGAAGGTTCACAGGATGACAATCCCTGACAATTTCATATGATGGCGTTTGACTTCGGATTGATTCTGAGGCAAAAACCGATGATACGATTGACTGGCGGGTATCGCTTTCCTTTGTTTACGAAGAAAAGTGTTCTTGTTTTCTACAAGAATGCTTTTCTTTTTGTTTTTTTATAATAAGAAATCATCTCAGAGGGGCAAAAGGAGGGACGGGGCAGGATCATCTTAGCCATGCGATCATTCCACCGATCAGAGGATGGATGAGAAGAAACAAGCCAAACCTTAAACTAACATTATATTTCAGGAGGTCTATAGAACAATGATGAAAAAATGGTTGAGCGGGGTAACTGCAGTCGTTATGACATCGGTATTGCTGGCAGGTTGTGGTGGTGCAGGCAACACAAGTGATAATGAAACGGCAGGAGATACGGGCGGCAGCGCTGCGGCGCCAACGAAGCTGGTTGTTTCTACTTGGGGATTCTCTGAGGATTTTTTCAACGAAGAAGTGTTCGGTCCATTTGAGAAAGAGCATAATGTCGATATCGTGGTTGAGGTCGGCAACAACGCGGAACGTCTGAACAAGGTTCGTCAAGGCACATCCGAGGTTGATGTGATTTATCTGTCGGATTATTATGCACAGCAGGCCATTGATGAAGGATTGTTCGAATTCATTGACCGCGCGAACATTCCAAACGTTAACGATATCTATGAAATTGCCCAAGCTCCGCTCGGTGAGAATTATGGGCCCGCGTACACGGTAGGCCAGCTCGGGATTGCTTACAATCCAAACCTGGTGTCCATAGAAGTCTCGTCCTGGAGCGATCTGTGGGATCCGGCATTTGCGAACAACCTGACTATGCCTAACATTACGGCGACAGCAGGTCCGATGGTTGTGGATGCGGCATCGTATGCTGCAGGCAAAGACAGCTTTGATGAGGAGGCGGCTTTTGCCAAGCTTCAAGAGCTTAGCGGCAACATCGTCAAGTTCTACAGCCAGACCTCTGAATTCGTGAACATGTTCGCTCAGGAGGAGATTGCCGGAGGCCCGATCATGGAGATGTACTTTAAGGATCTGCAGGTGGCTGTCCCTGATGCCAAATTCGTTACGCCAAGCGAAGGCGGTTATGCGGTTATGAATACGATCAATGTCGTGAAGGGCACCAAGAACAAAGAGCTGGCTGAGAAGTTCATTAACTGGCAGCTGAGCCAGGAAGTACAGACTGCATCGGCTAAAGCCAAGGTAGACTCTCCGGTCAATACCAAGGTGGAGCTGACAGCGGAAGAGGCGGAGGGCATTACGTATGGTGCGGAGCTCGTGGAATCGCTGAACAAGCTGGACATGGAGTTTGTAAACCGCAAGGCCAAAGAGTGGACGGATCGCTGGAACCGTGAGATTGCCCGCTAATGGCCTGCTAACAGGAGCTGATTGAATATGAATAGCCGGATCATCCTTGATGTAGATACCGGAATTGATGACGCGCTGGCGATTATACTGGCCGTCAAAAGCCGCAAGCTGGACATGCTCGGGATTACAACCGTCTGCGGAAATGTATCGTTGCAGCAGGCGACAGAGAATACCTGCAAGGTGCTGGAGCTGATAGATGCGACTGACGTGCCGGTGATTGCCGGCGCGGCCAGCCCGCTGATTCGCAAGTCCCATTATGAGCACCGCGTTCATGGCCAGGACGGGCTCGGCGGGGCACTGCCCGAGCCGCCTGTGTCTAAGCAGGCGCAGGAAGGATTCGCTCCGGACTTCATCATCGAGCAGGTGATGAAATACCCGGGTGAAGTCACCCTGATCATGACCGCGCCGCTGACGAACCTGGCACTGGCGCTGATGAAGTGTCCGGAGCTGCCTCGTTATCTGAAAGAGGTCATCTTCATGGGCGGTGTCGTACGCGGGCATGGCAATGTGACCCCGACGGCGGAATATAACACCTTCGCCGATCCGGAGGCGGCCAGGATGGTGCTGCATGCCGGGATCGATCAGCTTACACAGGTCGGCCTGGATGTCACCAGGCAGACGCTGCTGAACGATGCGGCCATCGCGAAGCTGACGGATTCAACACTTCGCAGTTATGTGGCGAAGAGCACGGAGATTTACATCAACCGCTATGAGCAGATGAATGGCGTGCGGGCTTGTGCCCTGCATGATCCTCTGGCTGTGGGCGTGGCGCTGAATCCGGAGCTGGTGGGCCGCAGGAAGTATTATGTGGACGTCGAGACCGCAAGCCGGCTGTGTGATGGACAAATGGTGTGCGACATTCAGAATCGGCTGGGGCAGGAGCCCAACCTGCTGGTCTGTGAGACGGTGGATGCCGATCGGTTTCTGGAGATGTTCATCGGGGTTCTGAATTCCTGATCCCCGCCCCCTTCGGGGCGGCGCGATCAACAGCAAGATGCGTTGCATGCAGCAGAACAACAGGATATTGATGTAATGATGTTTGGTATGTTATAACACTCATTCCTAATGTACAGGAGTATCACGATGAAAAAATCAGCAGTGTACTGGCTACTGCTGCCCGGATTTGTGTTCCTGGCGGCGTTCATGGTCATTCCGATCGTCCTGACCATCGGGTCGACTTTTGTTCAGGAGAATGCGTTCACCCTTGACGGGTATTTGCATTTCTTCAAGGACCCCTACTTTCTGAAAATATTGCTGACAACACTGCAGGTCAGTGTCGTCACCACCCTGGTGTGTGTGGTGCTCGGATTTCCGACGGCTTACTATATTTCGCGCAAGGCGCCGCGGCGGAAAGGGATACTGCTCGCGCTCGCGATTTTTCCGCTGTTAACGAGCCCGGTTGTGCGCTCATTCAGCTGGATGATCATTCTGGGGCGCAAAGGGCTGATCAACAATGCCTTGGTTGGGCTTGGCCTGATTGATCAGCCGCTGGATATATTGTACACTCCGGCAGCGATGATGATTGGTTTGACACATCTGTTCCTGCCGCTGATGATTATTTCTCTTGTCGGGGTGCTGGAGAATATTGATCAGGATCTGCTTAAGGCAGCCCAGAGCCTGGGCGCCTCGCGCTTTACAGCCTTTCGCCGGGTGGTATTCCCGCTGGCGGTACCGGGACTTGTGATCGGGGCTGTGCTCGTCTTCGTAGGCAGCCTGACCGCGTATACAACGCCGGCGCTGCTTGGAGGCAAGCAGCGGGTGATCGCCACGTTCCTGTACCAGAATGCCATGACGCTCAATGACTGGTACCTGGCTTCGGTCATCGCAGCGATTATGATTGCCATTACGTTTATTGTGGTCGGCGTCATGAACAGAATGGCCAAAACTTTGAATCCGAAGGGGTAGACATATGCGGGAGAAACATTTCGGTCTAGGCCTGTTCAGCCTGCTGGTCTTTATCTTTCTGTTAGGGCCGCTGCTGATCATATCCGTCACTTCATTTGAGCCCGGGACGGTGCTCAAGTTTCCGCCAGAGGGCTTTTCGCTTCGCTGGTATGAGAATATTTTTAAGACAGGCGGATTTATCCGCACGTTTCAAATATCGATCATCGTTTCGCTGCTTGGGAACCTGCTGGCGTTAATCCTCGGGATCCCGGCTGCGTATGCGCTGAGCCGTTATGATTTCAAAGGCAAATCGCTTCTGAACGCCATCTTCCTGTCCCCGGTGCTCATTCCCGGGATCGTGCTTGGTTTTACCCTGATGAAATATTTGATCGTCGTGTACCAATTGCCGATGTATCTCGGGCTGCTGATTGGCCATACGATTATCATGCTGCCGTTCATCATCCGGGTCATTGCTTCCAGCTTGTCGAGCTTCGACTTTGCGGTTGAGGAAGCGGCGCTCAGTCTGGGGGCGGGACGCGTGAGAACGTTCTTCCAGGTGGTGCTGCCTAATATCCGTTCGGGGATTCTGGCAGCGGTGCTGATCGCTTTTCTGGAGTCGTTCAACAACGTGGACATCTCGGTCTTCATGACCGGGCCGGGCGTAAGCACGCTGCCGATTCAGATGCTGACGTATGTCGAGAACTATTTTGACCCGACCATTGCGGCCATATCTGTGCTGCTGATGGTGCTGACCGGGCTGCTCATGTTCTTCATTGAACGGATTATGGGCGGACTGACTTATTTCACTAAACGATAATTGGAGGCGCACAAGTGATGGCATTGCTGACATTGGACCAGGTATCGGTCGCGTATGACAACCAGACGATTCTCAAGGATTTCAGTCTGGAGCTGGAAAAAGGCAAGCTGCTCTCCCTGCTCGGACCGAGCGGCTGCGGCAAAACAACAACCCTGCGCCTCATCGCAGGTTTCCTGGAAGCGAAGCAGGGCAAGTTCCTGTTCGGTGGCAAGGATTATACCCGGGTTCCGGTGAATAAGCGGAATTTCGGTTTTGTGTTTCAGAGCTATGCGCTGTTCCCGCATTTGTCCGTCTATGACAACGTCGCTTTCGGTTTGCGGATGCGGAAGGTGAAGGACCGCGATGTTTCCGAGCGGGTGATGCGCATGCTGGAGGTTGTGAACCTGAACGGCTTCGAGAAGCGGTTTCCGCAAGAGCTGTCGGGTGGTCAGCGTCAGCGGGTGGCGATCGCCCGGGCGCTGGTGATTGAGCCGGATCTGCTGCTGTTCGATGAGCCGCTCAGCAACCTGGATGCCAACCTTCGGGTCAACATGCGGGTGGAAATTCGCCGCATCCAGCAGGAGCTTGGCATTACGACCCTGTACGTATCCCATGATCAAGAGGAATGCTTCTCCATCTCGGATCAGGTGGCCATTATGAACAAGGGTATTGTGGAGCAGCTGGATCGTCCGGAGACGATCTTCAAATATCCTGCGACTGAGTTTGTGGCACGATTTATCGGATTTCACAACTTTATTGAATTTGACGAGCGGTCCGATGCAGGAGATGCGATCTCGCTCAAGGTGGGTGGCCGGCTGTTCACGGCAACCGCGAATCCTGGAACGGTGCGTCCAGGCGCTCGCAAAGGCGCCATTCGTCCCGACGACCTCATCGTCAGCGGAGATACTGGCCAGGAGGCCGCGAATGCGCTGCCTGGGATGATCAAGGTCAGCACGTACCTGGGCCGCAGCTATCAGTATGTCGTTGAGACCGAGCTGGGTGATTTCACCGCCAATCAGGAGATGGAGACGCCATACTTCAGCGGGCAACGGGTGAACCTGATTTTCCCGCAGGACAAGCTCGTGCTCGTGGAATAGAGCAGGCAGCAGGAAGCAGCAGATGAAGAAGGAGATTATGCCGATGCGTGCAGATCAACTGATTGTGAATGTAAACGTGTATAACAGTTCCTATAAAAGATTCGAGCCGAATAACGTAGCGGTTCTGAATGGCAAGTTCATGTATATCGGGCCCGGCGGCCCGGAGCTGCTGGAGGCGGATGAGGTGATCGACGGCCAGGGGAAGTATATGATCCCCGGGCTGATCGACATCCATCTGCACATCGAGAGCTCGATGGTGACGCCGGCTACATTTTCTCATGGACTGCTTCAGTGCGGGGTCACTACGATTGTTGCTGAGCCGCATGAGATGGCCAATGTGTTCGGACTGGAAGGGGTGCAGGAGATGATGGCCGCCAGCCGCGAGACGGTGGTGGACATGTTCTATTCCATTCCTAGCTCCGTTCCGGCCACGCCGATGGAGACAACTGGCGGCTCCATCGAGATTGAGGATATGGATGTGCTGCTTGCGACGGGGGAGATCATCTGCCTCGGGGAGATCATGAACTACGTGGATGTTATCCGGGACCCTGATTGCAAGACAAATCAGATTTTGCGACATATCCGCCAGAACTATCCGGACCTTGTCATTGAAGGACATACTCCGAAATTGCTAGGACTGGACCTGCATCGGCTGATTTATGCCGGAGTTGATTCCGACCATACCCATCAGAGTATTGAGGGATTGGAGGCGAGAATTGCAGCGGGTATGTTCATTGAGATTCAGGAGAAATCGATGACGCCGGAAGTGATGAAATATTTAATGGAGCATGAGGTATCTCAGCATTTCTGCTTTGTTACGGATGATGTGATGCCGGATACCTTCGTTGCGCGCGGGCATCTGGATCATATCGTTCGTAAGGCAATAAGCATGGGCATGCGCCCTGAGGATGCGATTTATGCGGCGACATCCACCCCGGCCTTGCGCATGAAAATGACCGACCGCGGCAGCATTGCTCCGGGCAAGGTGGCAGACTATATGCTGCTGTCGGATATTAGCGCACTGGCGATTGAGCGGGTGTACAAAAATGGACGGAAGGTGTACGACGCATCAGAGCCTTATGAGCAGCAGCGCAGCAGCGGACAGTTCCCGCCGCATTTTTACCGGAGTGTGAAGCTGTCTTCACTGGGTGCGGATGATTTTGTGATCCGTGTCGCCGACGCCGGCGGCAATGACAGGGTTAACGGAACGAGAGCTGGGGATCAGGTGCATAGCAGAACGGAAGCTGTCCGGGAGAGTGGTTCGGCTGCCGTTCCGGAAGAGGATGTATTCCGCTGCCGGGTGATGATGGTGAAGGACGGATCTACCTTTGTTGAAGAGCATATTGCCCAGGTGAAGGCGGTTGACGGAGAACTGCAGTGGGAAGGCAGCGAGTATGGCCTGATCGCGACCTTTGAGCGCTACGGTATGAACGGCAACCGTGCTTACGGTCTCATTGGAGGCGACACCATTAAGCGCGGGGCCATTGCCACAACCTATTCACATGACAATCATAACCTGCTGGTTGTTGGACGGAATCGGGCTGACATGGTGCTGGCTGCGAACCAGGTAATTGAGAGCCAGGGCGGCTTCTGTGTGGTTGAGGACGGGCAGGTGCTTTCCATGCTGAAGCTGCCGGTGGGCGGCATTCTGACGGAAGAGCCGCTGACTGAGGTGTCCCGGCAGGTGAAGGAGCTTCGCTCGGCGATGCTGTCACTCGGGTATGTGCATTACAACCCGATTATGTCCCTCAGCACGCATTCGCTTGCCGTCAGCCCGGCCTTGAAGATCACGGATCATGGCCTGATTGATGTGAATGCCGGTAAAGTGGTGCCGTTGATAGTGGATTGATCTTTTCTTGTGTGATTTTATAGACGAAAGACCCTTTGGTCGTGCCTTGTTTAGGCGCGGTCAAGGGGTCTTGTTGTCGGCGTTTAAAGCTTCTAACCTCCGCCTATACCGTGTACAAACAAAGTGAGGAATATAGTAGGGATTGTAATGACAGCAGGTAATATTACGCCACTAACAATTATTTTAGTAAACTTTTTGTTCATGAGATGTACACACCTCTTCGTTTAATTTTTTAAATCTTTGCTGTTGAGCAGAGTCAGCTATGTTTCTATATTGGTTAAACATAGTAAGGCATCTTATGATAGTTGCTTCACTATTTATTTTAGCAGAGAATTCTAATCCCTCAAGTAAATAATCTAGTCCATTTGATTGATTATTCCGCAAATAGTATTTTCCTAGATCAGCTAGGAATTGTGCATATTGCTCAGCCATGATCGGTTTATTGTATTCTCCGAACACGGTGTAATAAGTCTTATAGGGAATATAATCCTGAAAACGGATTAAAATCGAATCAATGTTGCAATCATATTTATTGGCGGCTCTGACTATATAACAAAGACCAACAAAAATTTCGTCAGGTCGTTCAGATAGATATTCAATGTAATCTTGCAAAATTTCTGTTTCTCCGGATAGTAGGCGCAATAGATACTGGTTGGCGGTGGAGAACTCGTTAAATTGCTTAATAACAATCCTGGATTCTTCCGAATCCTCCTGAATCCAACTGTCAGCATTGCAATATAATGTGGCATAATATATTGCTTTTTTATACTCTCCGAAATGCTCGTAAACGCCAGATTGCAACAGTCGAGCATAAAGCATATAAAAATATATAGGGCGAGCGGGTTGTTTTTGATCAGTGTGTTTGCATTTGGAGCGAAGCAAGAGATCATATTGTATGGATGCAATACGATACATTTCCTCTGATAATTCATTAACCTTCCCCCACTCATGCAAAGAGGCATATACATGAGCCAGATGCTTTAACCCTTCTAATTGGTCAATTTCATCCAGGCGGTCTACATAGGGCTCGAACAAAGTAGCGGCGCGTAAATTCTGTTTGAGATCGTCACCTAAAGAGAGGAGAAATAAACGGTAATGACAAATAGCCAGCCGCTCCGAGTGTTGATATTTCTCAATAATACTTACACCGCGGTAGAGTAGCTTTGCTGCTTCTTTCATATCCTTGGCAAAGAGTTCCTCTGCCACATCAAAAATCATAGAACCATAGCTGATGTCCTCCAGCAGATTATGTAAAATGATTTCAATACAGTCGAGCCGTCCAATTTCCGCGGAGCGGATCAGAAAAGGGCGCAGTCTCCGCCAGTTCGGTGCTGCCAAGGTAAAGCACTCCTCGGCGAAGCGGGAGTAGAAGTGATCCTCTTCTAATTCCATAGCTTTGGTAATAGCATCCAGTTGACTTACGGAAAGAGGTTGATTTTGGTTCGCGATTCGGCTTAATGATCCAGAATTGATGTTAGCTTTAGCAGCGAACTGAGTCAGGGTTAAATTATTGTCTTGTATGTATTTTAATATCTCTGCTCGTATTGTGTTCAGTACCATATAGAACACCATCCTTTGAAATCCATTATCTGGATTAATAAACCACATATATCAAAATAATATATACTAATTTTACATTGGTCAATATTTCCTTCTGTAATTAAATCTGGTAACCGAAATCCGGTGTTAACCTCTCTCTTCATCATAAAAATAGCGGCCGCATCAGGATGGTTGGCAGGCAGATTTTTCACTCGTTAATTGTTATACAGATAGATACCTAAAGGAGGTGGGTCTCACGTTACAGGAAAATCAACAAGACGCCAGGCAGATCGAGAGCGTCGTTGCGAGTGTCCAGCGGGGTGAAACCGAGCGGTTTGCTATCATCATCGATGCCTATCAGCAGCAGATATTCCGTTATTGCTGCAGAATGCTGGGCAATGTGCAGGATGCGGAGGACGCTGTTCAGGATATTATGGTGAAAGCCTACCAATCGATCTCGAGGTACAGGCCGGAAGTCAGCTTCTCTGCTTGGCTGTACCGTATCGCCTGCAATCACTGCCTGAATCTATTGCGGAGGCGCAAGCTGCATAGGCAGATCATGAACATTTTCAGACCGTCGCTTCTGGCCGCAAGTCCCGAGCAGGAGATGGAGAAACGCCTGTACAGCTATCCCTTGGAGAAGGCGCTGGCGGAGTTGACGCCGGAGGAACGAAACATCCTCGTATTGCGTGTGCTGGAGCAGCGGTCTTTTGCCGAGATGAGTGAGATTTTGCATATTAGCGCGAATGCGCTGACGAAACGGATGACAACAATCAAACGAAAGGTGCAGGCGGCAATGGCTGCAGAGGAGGAGATGACATGCCAAGAACCGAATTCGGTCATGAGCACGAAAATATGATACGAAAGCTTGCCCGTGAAGAGCATTTGCCAAACATCGATGTGACGGAGAGGGTCATGCAGCGAATTCATCACAGATCGTCTTCCAGGCCATGGCGGAGGCTGCTCAGCCCTATGGGCGCCGTAATGGGGATGTGTGTCTTGCTGCTGGTATCAGCAACGGCTTACGCGACCGCCGAGTTTATTCAGATACGGAACGCAGCCGGAGAAGTCAAGGTTCAGTACGTCTCCCCGGAGTCCAGGCCGGAGGCCGCGTCAGGGGACGACAAGTTTAAGAAGCAGGTGCTGGCCGAGGCGCAGCCCGGAGAGCTTATCGCTTATTACGTCAAGGACAAACGTGTGGGCGGAGCCAAGGCTGCCGGAGAGCAGGCTTCGTTGAAGTTCGCCTATAAGGAGCGGAAGCTGGAGGATTATGGAGCGTTTGTCCGGGAGATGAACAGAGTGGACGTCCCTGTGATGCCGGAGAAGATCGGAGAATACCTGTTTGACTACGGCACGGTACGGCCCTATTACACGGTCAATTCGATTGACGGGGATGTCTCGTTATACAACCGCACGGTCGCCGAATTGACAGCCAGGGCGCAGTCGGAGGCAGGCCGCCTGTTCATGGCGTCGATCCCGTGGACGCGAGCGTCGTCGGTAAGCGGGATATACTCCCTGGAAGGGGCGCATATCGGCATCCATGCCATGATGCTGTACGGCGCGGATGTCAAAGTTCAGCAAGAGGCGGAGAATGAGGCCGAAGTATTAGAACTGGGCTCCCGCACCATCATTTACAATGATGTTCAGAAGGAGCATGTTCAATACCGTTATCTGAACTGGTACAACGAAGAACAGGATGCCTACTACTCCCTGACCATGGATGGCGGGAAAACATTAACCAAGGAACAGCTGCTCAAGCTGGCCGAGGAACTGATGAATAACGGTTTATAGTCTCATGCTGCACAACGAACCCCCGGTGCCATCCGCTATACGGATGGCACCGGGGGTTGTTTGGTTGTTGCGGCTGTGAAGGAGGTGCCCCAGCTAGGCTCCCTCATGATTGCGTACAAAGGACAGCACGATGTCCTGGGGATGATCCCCAAAGCCGGAGCCGAACAGGTTCATGCCATTGGGATGAGCAGCATCCCGGCTCACCTCGAAGCGTACGCGGATCGGACGGTTGAACGACAGCTCCAGGTCCCCGATGGTCGTAGGACTCGCATCCTGTCCGTTGACCTGGCTTCCGCTGCCGGTGATGCGCCATTCGGTCAACAGGCCGTACTCGCTTCCGCTCCTCCATCGCTCGGGGGTGAGCTTGCCTTTGCGGTCTCCGAAATCGGCGGGGCTCGTCCACGTTCCGACAGGGAGATCGTTGATGATCAGCGAAATATCGGAGGGCCAATTCGAATTGAAGGAAGGGGCCTCCGAGCACAGCTCCGCGCGCAGGCGAAGCTCGTCGAGTGCGGCGCCGGGCGGCATCGGATTGGCGAAATAATATTCGACATAGCCCGCTCCCGAGAACCACAGAAGTGCGGCCTCGGTTCTCTCTGGCATGTAGAACGCGCGCGGATCGTCAGGCGAGCCGATCAACGATCCGTCCCTCGCGGCCATGCCGCAGGTAGGCTCAATTGAGCAGTGTGAGAACATGCCGATCGGCATATGAATTTCCTCGATTCGCTGCAGTCCCTCACCCGGCCTGGTCGGCAGCTCCAGGAAGATCGAGCGGCAGGTGACGGCGCAAATCTTCTCCCGATTCGCCCCTTGACTGGACACAACGAGATCGGCCTGCTCCAGCATCTGAACATTGATGGAAACGGTCGGCTGCGCAACGCCAAGCACCTCGGCAAGTTGACCGACACTCATCGGTTTTTCCCCCAGCGCTTCGAGAATCCGAACCCGGACATCGCTAGACAATGCTTTGGCTACTTCTACAATCCGCGAGGCGGGATAACGGTAGGTTTCCTGTTTCCATTCACTCATCGTCTCGTTCCTTTACTGAAGAGATTGTATGGTTCCAAGTGTACACTGAAATTTATATATTGTAAATTTATAATATACATTGCGATTTTTATATATAGATGCTAGAATAGGGGCAAATTGAAACCAAAGAAAGGTTGTGTTGTTATTATGGCGATCCCTGCAGCACCTGCCATTTCTACAGAAATCCCGCGTCCGGAGTATCCTCGACCGGATTTTGAACGAACCGATTGGTTGAACCTGAACGGCAAATGGTCATTCCAGCTTGAAGATTCGGCAGCAGATGCAACGCAGCAAGGAAGCGGCTCTGACGAAGCATATGCGCAGCGGGCTGGCGGTGCGGCGGCTCTGTTCGACTCCGAGATCCAGGTGCCGTTTTCCTGGGCAAGCCCGTTGTCCGGTATCGGAAGCGACACGAAGGGCGTCGGCTGGTATCGGCGGGCGGTGCAATGGAAGCCTTCTGAAGAGGGGGCGAATGTTGTTCTGAAGTTTGGCGCCGTGGACTACCGCTGTGATGTGTGGGTGAACGGCCAACATGTTGGCGCTCACCAGGGTGGCTACAGCCCGTTCGAGTTCGATGTGACCGCTGTGTGGCAAGCAGAGCAGGAGAATGTCATTGTCGTGCGTGCGGAGGATAATGATCATGACTACCAGACCCGGGGCAAGCAGGGGTACGGGGAGATCAGGGGCATTTGGCAGCCAGTATGGCTGGAGTCTAGACCGCATACGCATATTCGTCAATTCAAGTTTGAGACGGCTATTGACGGAACGGTTCAGCTCACCACGGTCATTCATGCGCATGAAGCGGGGAAGGCAGAGCTTGAGCTGTCTTTCAGAGAAGGGGCAGTGAGCCATAAGGATGAGTGGGAGCTGGAGCAGGGATTGAACGAGCACACGACCCGGTTTCAGGTGAGCGATCCGCAGCTATGGAGCCCGGAGAACCCGCATCTGTATGAAGGCGCGCTCCGTCTGTCCGGATCGTTCGGGGAAGATGTGGTTCATACGTATTTTGGCATACGCGAGATCGGCACAGCCGCATTCGAAGGGCGGGACTATCGCTGGATTACGCTGAATGGCAAGCCGGTCTACCTGAACGGCACGCTGGATCAGTCCTATCATGCGACAGGCTACTTTACGTATCCGACCGATGAGGAAATGCGCGATGAGATCTATTTGATGAAGCGGCTCGGGCTGAATTTTGTCCGTATTCACATTAAGCCGGAGGAACCGCGCAAGCTGTACTGGGCGGATAAGCTGGGCATTCTGGTGATGGAGGATATGCCTTGCTTCTGGGGCAATCCGGATGAGCAGGCGCGTTCCGCTTATGAGAGCGAGGCGCTAGAGGTGATCCAGCGCGACTGGAACCATCCTTCCATTTTCTCTTGGGTGATGTTTAATGAAACGTGGGGTCTGCGCACGGATGGCGAGGCTGCCGGAGTCACAGGAGATGCATCGCAGCAGAGATTCTATCTGCCGGAGACCCAGGAATGGGTGCGAGCCAAGTACAAATGGGCCAAGGAGCTTGATCCGACCCGTATTGTAGAGGACAACTCCCCGTGCAACTATGATCATGTCGAGTCGGACATCAATACATGGCACTTCTATCTCAATGGATATGAGGTCGTTCGGGAGCATCTGGAGGAGGTTGTGCAGAAGACCTATCCGGGATCGAGCTTTAACTATATCGACGGCAATGTGCAAAGCGACGCGCCGCTGATGAACAGCGAATGCGGCAATGTGTGGGGCATTCAGGGCGGCGCTGGCGACAGCGACCTGGCTTGGCACTACCGGTACATGCTGAACGAGTTCCGTCGCCATGACAAGATGTGCGGCTTCGTATTTACGGAGTTCCGCGACGTGACAAATGAGTTTAACGGGTACTACCGTCTGGACGGTACGGACAAAAAATTCGGATATGAGGATTTTGTGCCCGGTATGACGATTGCAGATTTGCATACGGCTGATTTTGTTGTTATCGACGCTCCGCCTTGCCAAACGGTGGAACAGGGATCGACGGTGGCCGTCTCGCTGCTGGGATCAAGCTACTCGGATCAGTATCATGGTCAGCAGCTCCGCCTTGAGTGGGAACTGTCGCATGACGATGTGGGGACGCGGATTGTCTCCGATTCGGGTTCACTGGATGTGGCATGGAAGGGTTACGGCGTATCCCCTCTGGCGGATCTGAACCCGCGGATGCCGCAGCAGGATGCGGTAGCCGTTCTGGGCGTTCGGCTCCTGGATGCCGAAGGGCGTGTAGTGACGCGGAACTTTATTACATTTGATGTGCGCGGGGCACAGGACGGGGACACGGATGGAGAAGGAACAACGATCCGCATTCCGGTCGGCGACTTCCGCGAGCACTCCTTCGAATATATGTGGGATGCGCTCCAGGGCGCCAAGGTAAATGGCGGTGGCGAAGGGCGGTTCGTCTACGACGTCCAGCTTCCGGGTCAGGAAGAAATGCCGTTCATCCGCGATATTGAGGTGCTGTTCGAAGCCGGGGCGAAGCATCTGCTGGCGCGCAATATCGAAGGCGAGCGGCTGAATCCGGATGGTACGGACTATATGCACGGGGCGTCGGCTAACGTGGAATACAATCCGAGCACCTATTACATGACGGATGAAGAGATGCACTCTTCCCGCGTATCGGTCTGGGTGGACGGTGAACAAGTAGGCCAGTTCGTGCTGATGGACGATCCGGCCGACAGCCGCGGCGTGCTCTCCTGGCATTACCAGCCGGTTCATAACCGGCTTGAGGAAGCCGGCTCTTACGGATACCTGTGCCGGGCACAGGTGCCGGGGAGACTGGCCGCGTCGCTGAACCACAAGCGCAGCTTCCAGCTGGAGCTGCGGGCAGAGGAAGGCGGCATCAGTCTGTACGGCCGCAATGCCGGCCGCTATCCGCTGGATCTGCAGGTGCGTTGCCGGTAACATCCAGGCGGCAGACCGATGTCTGGCTGGCTGGCAGTAAGAAGGCAAGCATCATAGAAGGCGACCAGGGGCTTCCGGGTTGACCGAATCACGAAAGAGGCTGTCCCAAAGTCATCGTAGATGACTAGGGACGGCCTCTTTTATAAGGAAGTAATAAATATTAAAATTGTAGCCTCCGCTATAAATCCATTTCTTCTGTTATTAAATATTCGATGTTAAGCATTAATTCGCTGACTCTATCGCCGGATACCGTGATGACATGCTGGACAATACAAACACGGCAATGATAGCGATGAGTACGCCGATTATACCGAACCAAGTAATGGATGCAAGAGAAATATGGTTAACGATCAGCCCGCCGATTCCTGCGCCGAAGGCCATGGCAAGCTGCATCATGGAACTGTTCAAGCTTAGCATGACGCCCGAGGATTCAGGAACGAGCGTAATCAGATTGAATTGCTGTGCCGGAGCCGATGACCAGGCGGCAAAAGACCAGAAGATCAAAATGGCGAATACGGCAGTGACCGACTGTCCGACGAAGGATAGCAAAATCAACGAAATGACGTGAAGTACCATCCCTGAAACGAGCGTGAAAAGAACGCCACGTTTATCCGCGCTGTAGCCGCCGACTTTCGACCCAATCAAGCTAGCGATGCCGAACACGAGCAGGGCTGCGCTAATCAATGATTCATCTAAATGAGTCACTTCTAGCAGAAAAGGGGAGATGTAGGTATAAGCGAGAGAATATCCCCCTAACCAGAAAAAAGTAATCGCCAATGCAACCAAAACCTGAGGTTCTTTTAACAAAGCTAATTGCTTGATCAGACGAACAGGCTTGTCGCCCTGAATACGTGGAAAGACCGAAGCAATAACAAACATGGCTATGACCCCGACAATTGCGATGGCCAGAAATACAGATTTCCAGCCAAAAGCCGAGGCTACCAATCTGCCGAGCGGGACTCCGATAATGAGCGATGCAGTTAAGCCCATGGTGACGTTGGCGATAGCGCTGGCCTGCTTGCCTGGCGAAGCGATTTTGGCGGCGATGCTGAGCGCGTTAACAGTAACCACCCCGGCACCTAACGCCGTAATGATTCTCGCCGCAATGAAGAAACCAAAGCCGGACAATATAAATGTCAGCAGATTTGCAGCAATAAAGAAGCCCAGGGAATAAAGGAGGAGCTTGCGCCGGTCCATTTTAGCCGTCAGCGCCATTAGAATAGGCGTGCCGACCGCATAGGCCAGAGAATAGACTGTAATGAGCTGGCCTGCTGCCGCAACGCTTGTTCCTAATGCCCCTGCGATCCTGTCCAAAATCCCGGAAATAACATAATTAGATGTTCCTACTAAAAAGGTGATCAAGACTAGAACGTAAATTTTCCATGTGCTTTTCATCATTCACACTCCTGATGTGTTTTAAAAATCTCGGGACTATCGTTACTAACCGACAGGCGGTCTCGAATAATATAAAACGTTTGTGCTCCTTCGTAGCGACTGTTATGAAACGGACATGGTTCTCTCTCCTTTTGTAAAAAGCGACATTCGTATTGCTTCTATACATCACTAGTAGCTTGAACAACACGTGTTGTATTTGTATGCTATAATAACAACCGAATGGTTCGCAATCATCAATAATCTTGAACCGTTGTATAGACAACACCGTTTCTATAATGTCGTTTTACTGGGGGGGATCTTAACCATGACAATTAATAAGAATCAAGCAGATCCTCGTGTGATACGTACACGGCGGCTCCTTCAAGACGCTTTTGATTCCTTAATTCAAGAAAAAGATTTTGATTCGATAACCGTTAGGGATATTGCAGAGCGGGCTACTGTTAACAGAACGACTTTTTATGCGCACTTTGTAGATAAATTCGAAATTCTTGAGGCCAGATTAATGGAATCATTTATGACGATCATAAATCGTAAAATAAGTGGTCATGAAGTTTTAACTGAAGAAACAATTCGGAGTATTTTCCTGGGGTTATGCGAATTTCATAAGGATCTAGGCACTATATGCAAAAAAAGAAATACATCGCTTGTACCTGCATTCGAAATTCAAATAAAGAAAAAAATTCAAGCGATACTTCTTTCCTTGATAGACAAAGACAAGATGCTACTGACTCCAAACACGCAATTCTTAATAAATACGGCTTCTATCATGTTAAGTTGGGGGATGTATGGTGCGGCTTACGTATGGAACAATGAGGGGCGTCTAATAAGTGCGGAAATATTCGTTGAGCAGACTATGCCCTTAGTGATGAACGGAGCCAAAGAATTGCTGGGATAGGTTCTGTCGCTAATGAAGAGCAACCGGAATTTCCGGCGACTCTTGCTTCGCGGCTTACCAAAAGTAAGTTGGAAGTCGGGTGGCTTTCGTTTGCCCATAATCTGCTCAAATAGGCAATGATGAACCAAAAAGCGCGAGTCTCGGGGGCTAAGTAACCTTCAAGACTCGCGCTTTTATGCTTAAAGTTAGAGACAAGGCCATCCCTGCCTAGAAAAAACTACGTTTAGGACTGCTCCTTTTATTCATATTGATGAGTACCGGAAGACGAACGAATGGTGTTGCAGTCATTTGACTCGCTTCTGGTACTGGTCTAGTTCTGACTTCTGTCAGCACCTATCTTTTTTGCCAGAAGAACTGAAGCGCCACCTTGGCACACCACAGGGCAAAGAGAAAGAAGAGCAGCGCCCACACAATCGCAGGCAAAAAGGTTAAATTCGCCAGATTGGTGGCATCGCCTGCATGTCCGGGGGCGGTCAGCGCCCGCATGCCCAGGCTTAACGGCCCGACAACGGATTCCTCCAGACAGAGGAAGGCGAGCAGCAGATAATAAAAGTTGCGTATCCGGACACCGAGGAAGTAAAAGATCAGGTTGATGACGATGAAGATGCCAAGCCACCAAACACCGTACCCCGAGCGCACGAAGAAGATGAGCATCACCAGCGCAAGCCCGGTAATGAGCAGCAACCCCTGCTCCTGCTTCTTCTTGGCATACAAATAAAACATAAGGATGGCAAATAACGATGCAGATATATATCCTGCCAGAGACACGATGATCGGTCCCCAGCCGGCAGTCAGAACAGAGTAGGTAACACCGCTGTGGTCCGGGTTCAGCTCAATGCTGAGCACACGCCCTGACATCAGAAGCGTCACAAAGGCGTGCCCGAGCTCGTGAATCATCGTATCCAGGATGCGGAACCAGGAGGAGAATGGAATTAGCCGGGTCAAGAACGCGGCGACTGCAAGAAATAACACTGCTTTGAGCCATTTATTCATTGGGAAGTTTCCTTTCCAGCTATCGTCGGCTGACAAATGGATTCAGTATATTATAACATGATCGGGTTCATAAAGATTCGCGCCGTTCGCTCCCGGAAAAATGCGAAAATACATTCGGGTCCGCTCGTAAAATGGTATAATTGGAGTTATGATGGAGGTTCGTTAAGGATGAGTGAAACGAGTAAACCTAATGACATTCACAATAGACATGTGCGCCATAAAGTCGTGACCGAGGGCGGCGTCCGGTTTGCTGAAATCGAGCTGGGCGGCGAGGAGCGGGATCTGCCGCTTCCGACCCGGGAGCCGGATCTGTTCGATTCGCAGCCTGGGCAGGGGAGCGATGCGGCGCGTTCCGGTGCGGGACAGTCCGGTGTCGGCGATAGCCCTGCCTCTCTTGTACAGCCGGAGGAGTCGCTGGACTTGGACTGGAATGAAAGCTTTCGCTACATATCCAGGGAGCAGCAGTTTGTGCAGCAGGCCAGAGAGCTGGCCTGGCATGTGGAGGAAGCGGCGCCGTTTGTCCCGTTCAAAAGCTACTGGCCTACCTATGATCAGATGACGCGCGACCAGCACAGGTGGTATTTCTACTGGCGGGAGGAGGTGCGGTCCGGACGCTATCCCGACACGGACTTGTCCTACCTGTTTATCTATGTGTATGAGCTGATTCACGGCATAGGCTGGAGCGATCCGGCGCAGGGCTACGCGCTGATGAATGCGGTATGGGAAGCTTATCGCGGACGTTATCCGAAGCTGGATACGTACTTGCGGGAGTGGCTATATGATTTTATGCTCGTTCATGGCCTGGATATGCCGGTGAAGGAGATTCCGCAGCGTCTGCCGCG
This sequence comes from Paenibacillus sp. 7541, assembly GCF_002276395.1. Classification (NCBI taxonomy): domain Bacteria; kingdom Bacillati; phylum Bacillota; class Bacilli; order Caryophanales; family Paenibacillaceae; genus Paenibacillus; species Paenibacillus sp. 7541. The sequence continues at coordinate 26,504 of NZ_NQLZ01000040.1, forward strand.
AAGCCTGTCCAGCGTGCTGAAGGAGCTCGAATGGCTGCGGCGCTTCTCGGCTGATCCGGTGGACCTCGGCTGGGATTACCTGCTCGACATCATCGATTATGATGTGGAGAAAAGCCGCTTCTACCGGGAGGGCGGACGCAAGGCGCTGCAGCAGCTGTCTCCGAAGGTGATTGCGCTGGCGGACAGCTACTCGGCCCGCTATGAGGGGGGGCGCCTGATTGAACGTTATCGCCCCCGTCCCCGTCAGGTGACGCGGTATTTGTTCCGCAGCGCTGTATATGATCATGAGATGTATGGACGGACGGCAAGCGTGACGGTGCTGATGCTCAGCGAGCATGCTCCGCTTCGAAGTTACATGACCCAGCTTGTCCGGCTGACGGAGAACAAGCTGCGGGAGCTGAAAGGTTATAAAGGCAGGCTCCGAGGGATTGAGGTGCCAGCGGAACTGGAGGAGCTGGTAGGCCGTTTTCTGAAAAAAGAGTTGCATCAGGAAGCCGAGGATGAGCGCAAGAAATCCGCGCCGGCCGTGAAGATTGACAGCCGGAAGCTGCGGCGGCTGCAGCGGGAATCGGACGAGGTGCGAGATATGCTGCTCACGGACGCTGCGCATACGGATGCAGCGGTATCGGCTGCTGCCACTAAGCAGCAGGCAGAGGCTGCTGCGGCGTTGACCGATTCGCCGGAGGAGCGGCAAGGAGTGCGCGAGGCAGCTGGGAAGGCGAAACCGCTGGAGCGGGAGACCCCGCCTGCCAAGCGTGGCGGCAGCGAGCAGGCGCCGCTGTTCCAAGCGGTGATGGATTTTGATACCGAACCGCCAGTACGAGCGCCGTTGGCAGAGACTTCCGTGCATCCAGCGGCGGCGGCATCGCCAAACTCGGCAGAGGTGCCAGCGTCTTCAGAATCGTCAAAGTCGTCAAAGTCATCAGATTCGCGAGAATCGTTCGCAACGTCAGATTCCTCAAAGTTGCCTGTCCCGCCTTCATTACTGCCAGAACGGCCGCTTCATGTGTCTGAGCAAGGCGAGGTGATGTGGAACACCGCCTCGCTGGATGAGGAGTGGCAGCAGCTTGCTGAGCGGCTTGCGCCTGTTCATCTGGCGCTGCTGCTTGCGCTCAAGCACGGGCCGGACCGGGAAGCGATGCAGCGGGCGGCGGATCAGGCAGGCTCCATGCCGGAGCTGCTGCTGGATGAGATTAACGATGCTGCAATGGATACGATTGGAGACCTGTTGGTCGACGGGGATGCCATTGTGGATGAATATAGGGATAAGTTCGAAACATTGATGCGTGTCTGAGGAAATGAAGATGAGGATACAGATGAGGATAAAGTTTTAGTCGGCTTAGAAATCAGCATGTGAAACAGCATGCTACGCGGAGGGCCGGAGGAAGGATCAGAACGATAAGCTTTAAGTGGAGAACCAGAAGAGGTGATGAATGATGAACGAGCTGAAGATTCCCAAGCGGCTCACGACGGCGATCGTCAATTCGCTCACAGCCGGGGTCGTGCCGAGAGTGGGGCTTGAGTATATCGCGGTTGGACGCAAGCCCGAGGTTGAGTCGATCCTCAGAGACATGGACAACATCGCCGAGGGCGGGGCAGCCTTTCGCCTGATTACAGGGCGCTATGGCAGCGGCAAAAGCTTCCTGCTGCAAATGATCCGCAACTACGCCACAGACCGCGATTTCGTCGTGGCCGATGCCGATCTGTCGCCGGAGCGGAGGCTGGTAGGAACGAAGGGACAGGGGCTGGCTACGTACCGGGAGCTGATGACACATCTCTCGACGAAGACCCGCCCGGACGGCGGTGCGCTGGAAGCCATTCTCCAGAAATGGATCGCCTCCGTTCAGCAGGGGATCATGCAGGAGAAGGGGCTGCGTCCCGGGGATGCGGAACTGGATCAGGAGGTTGAGCTTAAGATTTATGCGGTGGCAAACAGCATGCGCAACCTGGTGCACGGATTTGATTTTGCCAAGGTGCTGGCCGCTTACTGGAGCGGTTACAAGCTGGCTGACGATGACCGGAAGGGAGCGGCGCTGCGCTGGCTGCGCGGGGAATACCCGACACGGACGGAGGCGCGCAAGGATCTCGGCGTCGGGGTCATCATCGATGACGACAACTGGTACGATTACATGAAGCTGTGGGCCGAGTTTACGGCGACCATCGGGTATAGAGGGCTTCTGCTGTTTATTGATGAAGGTGTGAACCTGTACAAAATAACGAACAGCATCTCGCGTCACAGCAACTACGAGAAGCTGCTGACGATGTTTAACGACACGATGCAGGGCAAGGCGGAGCACCTGGGCATCTATTTGGGCGGCACGCCGCAGTTTGTGGAGGATGAGCGCCGCGGACTGTTCAGCTATGACGCGCTCCGCTCCCGGCTGATCGACGGGCGCTATGGGAGCAGCGCGCTCAGAACCTACACATCCCCGATCCTGAAGCTGGACATGCTGTCTCATGAGGAAATTCTCGTGCTGCTGCAGAAGCTGCGCGATATCCATGCGCTGCATTTTCAGTATGAGGTGAGCCTGACGGATGAACAGCTGATTGCCTTTATGCAGATGGCTGTGGGGCGTCTGGGCGCAGAGGAGCTGCTGACGACCCGGGAGGTGGTCCGCGACTTCATGGACGTGCTGCATACGCTGCATCAGCATCATGATGTGACCTTCGAGGAGCTTCTGGGCGAGCGGGCCGCGATGCGGCCGGATGACAAGGAGCGGAAGGAGCAGCCGGCGGATGAACTGGATGATCTGCTGGCGGAGTTTGAGTTATGAGCGGGCATCCGTTCTCCAGGCTAGCGCCGTTTATTCAGGAGTTTATTTACAAAAAACGTTGGGAAACGCTGCGGGAAGCCCAGGTGGAGGCCTGCCGCGTTCTGTTTGATACGCCGAATCATCTGCTGATCGCCTCGGGGACGGCCTCGGGCAAGACGGAGGCGGCGTTCTTCCCGGCGCTGACGGAGCTGTACAACCGGCCTCCAAGCTCGGTGGGCATCCTGTATATCGGGCCGCTGAAGGCGCTGATCAACGATCAGTTCGAGCGGATCACCGAGCTGCTGAAGGAGGGCCAGGTTCCGGTCTGGCACTGGCATGGGGATGTGGCACAGGCCGAGAAAACCAAGCTGATGCAGAAGCCCTCCGGCGTGCTGCAAATTACGCCGGAATCGCTGGAAGGGCTGCTGATGAATCGTCCGAATGCGATCCCGGCCCTGTTCCAGGACCTGCGGTACGTCATTATCGACGAGGTTCACGCCTTCATGGGGGCCGATCGCGGAATTCAGGTGCTCAGTCAGCTTGCCCGCATCCAGCGGATGGCCTCATGCGCACCGAGACGGATCGGCTTGTCGGCCACGCTTCGCGACTACGACACCGCCGCAGGCTGGCTCGGTGCAGGCACGAAGCAAGCCGTTGAGGTGATCGCGCCGCAAGGGGCGCGCAAGCTGCGCCTGTCGGTGGAGCATTTCTCTTTCCCTGACGCGAGGGATGAGAAGCAGGCGGAGCAGCTGGAGCTGGCGCGCAAGGCTTATTATGATTTTGTGTATGACAACACCCATCATAAGAAAGCCCTTGTCTTCACCAACAGCCGCTCCGATGCGGAGCTGACAACGCTGGAGCTGCGCCGGATTGCGGCCAAGCGGCAGGATCCGGATGTATTCCATGTTCATCATGGAAGCATATCCGCCATGCTGCGCGAGGAGACGGAGGCCGCCCTTCGCAGCGGGCCTGGCCCTGCCGTTGCCGCCGCGACCTTGACGCTGGAGCTCGGCATCGATCTTGGCGAGCTGGAGCGGGTCATCCAGCTCGGCGCACCGTACAGCTGCTCCAGCTTTGTGCAGCGGCTCGGCCGCTCCGGACGCCGGGGGAGCCAGACGTCCGAGATGATGTTCCTCTGTCCGGAGGAAGAGGACGAAGAGGCGCAGCTGCCGGCACGGATGCCGTGGACGCTGCTGCGGGCCATCGCGGTCATCGAGCTGTACGTCCGCGAGAAGTGGGTGGAGCCGCTATCCCTACGGAAGAAGCCGGTCGGCGTGCTGTATCATCAGACGATGAGCGTCCTCAAGAGCATGGGAGAAGCTGCGCCTGCGGACCTGGCGAGGGAAGTGCTGACGCTGCCCGCTTTCCGCGGCATTGAGCCCGAGGAATACAAGCAGCTGCTTCAATATCTGCTGCAAACCGATCATATCCAGCGGACGGAGGAAGGCAGCCTCATCATCGGCCTTGGCGGGGAGAAGATCGTGAACAACTACCGGTTTTATGCCGTGTTCAAGGATGACGAGGAGCATGTCGTATACAACGGCTCAGAGGAGATCGGCTCCATTACGACCGTGCCGCCCCCGGGCTACTGTTTCTCGCTGGCGGGCAAGCTGTGGAAGGTCGAAGAGGTGGACACGAAGCATAAGGCGCTGTATGTGAAAGCCGCCAAAGGCAAGGTGGACACCCTCTGGCTTGGAGCCGGCGGGGATGTGCATACCCGGATCATGCAGAAGATAAAGGAAGTGCTGATGGACAGCACGATTTACCCTTATTTGGCGCCAGGGGCTGTGAACCGGCTGGAGCGCGCTCGCAGGCTGGCGCGGGAGAGCGGGCTGCTCAGCAGCGTGGTCATCCCGGCTGGCGGAGACTCGCTTTTTATTTTGCCCTGGGCGGGCAGCAAGCAGTTTCGTACTCTTGAGCGCTTGCTGAAGCATAATCTGTCGGATCGGCTTGCCTTGCGGTCCATTGTGCCGATGGAGCCGTATTACATGGTGGTTGCCGGCCGGACGGATGACAGGACGCTGATGGAGCAAATTCTTAATGAACTGAAAGCTTGCCAGGACGCAAGCGATTTGCTGGATGCCGACGAGGCTCCTTATCTTGGAAAATATGATGAGTTTGTGCCGCCGCAGCTGGTCCGCACCGCCTTTGCGGTGGATGGACTGGATGTGCAGGGATTGGCTGACGTGCTGAAGGAAGGCTGAAGTTCTTCATGAGTCTGAAGTGCTGAAGGAAGGCTGAAGTGCTTAAAGATTCCTGAAGTGCTTGATGAGTCCGGATGAGGTGCGTAACGGGGAACGGGCAAGTGTCAGGAGTCGAGTCTTGAAGAGGGGCTCTATGTGTGGAGGCAAGGCTCACTAGGGCACAATAAGGTATGATCGTTGCCTGAGGAGTGTTTGTTGTCTTCCCCCTTAGCACCATTATCCCTTTGATTCAGGGGGATGCCTGATCAAACGGGATAATGGTGCTAGGCCTCAGGACGACAGGCTTCGCGCTCCCGGCACGACCGGTTTTTGGCTAATAAACGAAAAAAAACATTGTGCTGAAAACGTTTTTATGCTAATTTAATTTTATTAAAACGTTTTTAGAGAAAAGGACGAAGGATATGGGGAAGGTAACCATTAAAGATGTGGCAAGGGAGGCGGGAGTCTCCATTTCGACGGTGTCCAATGCCTTGAATGATGTGGATGTGCTTAATCCGGAGACCAAGTCCCATGTGCTGGAAGTGGCCAAGCGGCTCAATTACGTGCCGAATCTGAATGGCAAGCTGTTGAAGTCCGGAACGACCAAGATGCTTGGGTTCTTCACAACAAGCGTGGCGGGTCCGTATTTCTACACGCTGGTGGAATCGATGTCGCGGGAGTGCGACCGGCTCGGCTACGGCTTGAACGTGTTCGTTACAACGGATAAGCAGATCATTATGAGTAATATTCTTGGCGGGCGCGTGGATGGGGTCGTTATATTTGAAGAACTGAGAATTGACGATCAGGATATCGCCGCGATGGAGAAGAACAAGGTGAAGGCGGTCTTTCTTGATCGCGTCATTCGCAGTGAAGGCATGGGAAGCGTGATTTTCGACTCCTATGAGGCCGGCTATGAGGCAACCCGGTATTTGATCAGTCTGGGGCACCGCAAGATCGCCTATATTTCAGGCGTCGATACGATGTTTGACAGCGTGCAGCGGAAGGAAGGCTACCTGGCGGCACTGCGCGAGGCCCAGTTTCCGGTGGACGAGGACTATATTTTGCAAGGTTATTTTGAAGAAGAGGGCTCTTACAATGCCGTCAAATCATTCATTCACAACCATCCGGGCAAACTACCGGACGCCTTCCTGGCGGGGAATGACTTGAGTGCAATCGGCTGCATACGCGCGCTGAAATCCCTTGGCTATGACATTCCGAACGATATTAGCGTCGTAGGCTTTGACGACATTGATATTGCGCAGTATTTTTCGCCGCCGCTCACGACGGTGCGAAATCAGATTGCCAGACAGGGCATGCTGGTGGTGAACCATCTGGTCCGGATGATTCAGAACAAGGAGCAGGGCAAGGTGGAGAAGCTGGCTGGCGAGTTGATCGTGCGCGGATCGAGCCATATCAAGTTGTCCCGGCCGTCTTGAGGCAGCGAAGGCAGAGAAGGCAGCGGCGCGGCGGGCCTGCTCCGTTCCCAGGGCAGCGGATCGCGTCTGCACAAGGAAGCGGCCCCCGCGGGAAACGGCGTTTTGTTACGGCTTAGGACCGGTATCTGAAGAAGAATGAGGCTGCAAGATCGATGCCGGTCTGTTTTTTTAATGCATGAAGGGAGGCGATCGCCAAAAAATAAAAACGTTTTAATAACTTGGAGATGCAAAAAAATCATTCTCATAGCAGTTTAAAGGGGGGCGAAGCCAATGGGCAAGCCGGCTGCAGTTCACTCAACCGGGCCCGCTAAGGCCGGTCTGAACGGCAAGAAGCCGATGGGCCAAAGAGTCAGGGAGTTTGCGGTAGACTTCATGCGGCAATGGGAGCTTCAGTCCATGATATGGCCAGGCGTCATTTTCATGATTATCTTTTGCTACATACCGATTTATGGGCTGACTATCGCATTCAAGCATTACACCGTGATCGACACGCTGGACTCTGCGCCATGGGTTGGATTGGAGAACTTCAGAATTATTATGTCGGACCGGTATTTTTGGGATTCGGTGGTCAACACGCTGGGCATCAGCTTCTTGAAACTGGCGATAGGATTTGTCATTCCGATTATTCTGGCGGTCATGATTTATGAGGTCAGATGGGGGCGCTTCAAGAAATTCGTGCAAACCGTTTCTTACCTTCCGCACTTTCTATCCTGGATTGTGCTCGGCGGGATGCTGATCACTTGGCTTTCGACATCGGGGCTGTTCAATCAGATTCTGGTGGAGCTCGGACTGATCTCGAAGCCGCAGAACATCCTGCTTGATCCAGGCAAGTACTGGTGGATTGCCACGCTGTCGGATGTGTGGAAAGAGGCGGGCTGGGGAACGATTCTGTATCTGGCGATTATGGCCAAAATTGATCCCACATACTACGAAGCGGCCAAGATTGACGGGGCAAGTCGTCTGCGTCAGATCTGGTATATTACGATCCCGAACATGAAGACGATTATCAGTTTGAATTTGATCCTCACTGTAAGCGGTTTATTAGGCTCGAATCTCGATCAGACACTGGTGCTGATGAACTCGCAGAACCGGGAGAAGGCCGAGGTCATCAACTCCTACGTATATCGGATGGGGATGACGCAAGGGGACTTCTCTTATGCGACGGCCGTCGGGCTGGGGGTATCGATCGTGTCGGTCATTCTGCTTGTTACCGCGAACAAAATCACGAGCAAATTAAACGATAATCAGTCCGTTCTGTAATGGCAAACGAGAGGAGGCTTTACGCTTGAATTCAAAGATTGCAAAAGGGGATCTGGACAGCCGAATCTTTGATGTCGTCAATACCGTGCTGCTGGTGCTGTTTACGATTATCATCGTCGTTCCGCTCTGGAATGTTGTTGTGTCATCCTTCAGCTCGGGCAGATCCTTGGCGGAAGGCGGCTTTATATTCTGGCCCAAGGAGTTTTCCCTGGAAAACTATCAGGCCGTGTTCCGGGACGACTCGATTTGGCAGGCATTCTTTATTTCGGTTGCCAAAACGGTGATCGGGGTGGCCACCCACGTCTTTTTCTGTGCGATGGTCGGCTACGGCTTGAGCAAAAAGTATGTTCGCGGACGGAAGCTGTATGTGGTGATGGGAGTCATTACCATGTTCTTCTCCGGCGGTATGATTCCGACCTATCTGTTGATCAAATCGCTCGGATTGCTGAACAGCTTCTGGGTATATATCATCCCGGCGCTATTGAGTTTCTATGATGTCATTATTCTGATGAACTTTTTCCGCAACGTGCCGGATTCGCTGGAGGAGTCGGCGAAGATTGACGGCGGGGGAGACTGGCGCATTTTCCTCAGCATCTTCATCCCACTGTCCATGCCGGCGATGGCAACGATCGCCCTGTTCAACGGGGTCGGGCAATGGAACGATTTTATGACGACCAAGCTCTACATCACGGATCAGTCATTGTACCCGCTGCAGATGATGCTGTATGAGATCATAGTCCAGTCCCAGACGCAGACGATGCAGAATATGGGCTCGGTGGCCATCCAGACGACCACCAAAGGGGTTCAGCTGGCCACCATTGTAGTGACAACGCTGCCGATTGTCATAATTTACCCGCTGCTGCAGCGGTACTTCATCTCGGGCATTATGCTAGGGGCGGTCAAGGAATAGGCATGCCCGAATAACGGGGGACCAATCACGATGCCCCGAATTGAGGTAAGCGCTTTACCTAATATAAAGGAGGACAAGAAGATGGGCAACAAACAAGCGTTTTGGAAAAAAGGGATGGGACTATTCACCGGCGTACTGACACTTGCGCTGGTTGTCACGGGCTGCGGATCAGGCGGTGACAGCAATTCGAATAAAGAGAACTGGATTTCGATTGAGGACCGGTACACACCGGACCCGAACACGCCGGCCTGGCAGCTGGATACGAAGGAAGAGATCACCGAGCTGACCTGGTATGTGAATGCGGATTGGTGGAACACCGATTTTGGCAAGGATGTGGTGACCCAAAAAATTAAAGAAGACCTGAACATCGATATTAAATTCATTACCGGCGACGATACGAAATTGAATACGTTTTTTGCTGGCGGCGATATGCCGGACCTGATTACAACCTTTGACTCCAACTCTCCGGTGGTGCAGAAGGCGGCAAACTGGGCGCTTCCGCTGAACGATCTGGCTGAGAAATATGATCCGCATTTCAATCAGGTAGCGGCGCAGGATACGCTGAATTGGTTCCAGCTATCGGATGGCAAGACGTACGGTTACCCGAACTACTCCAATACCCAGGAGGATTATGACAGCGGTAACATTCCGGCCAAAACAGCGTTCATTATCCGCAAGGACGTGTACGAGGCGCTTGGCAAGCCAAGCATGGGCACGCCGGAGGAGTTCAAACAGACGCTTAGCGAGATTAAGCGTGAATTCCCGCAGCTGATTCCGTTTGGCTTCAATTCGATCGGTGAAGGTACCGGGTCCCTGGGCGATGTGCTTCAGGATTTCATCGGTGTGCCGCTTGAGGATGAGAACGGCAACTTCTATAACCGCAATCTGGATGAAGACTACATTACCTGGCTGAAAACATTGAATGAAGTATATCGCAGCGATGCCATCAGCGATGACAGCTTCGCGGATGACGGCACGGCATTTGAGGAAAAAGTGAAGGCCGGCAAATACGCAACGATTCTGCTGGACGGTACACCGCAGCAGGGGGGCAACCTGCAAAGCTTCATGACCCACAATCCCGGCAAGGAATATATCGCGATTGACGGCCCGCAAAGCACGGTTGGCAACGAACCGACCCTGAACCAGTCCGGAATTACCGGCTGGATGATCAGCTTCATTACGAAATCAAACGCCGACCCGGCCAAGTCGATTCAGCTCTTCACCTATCTTCTGAGTGAGGAAGGCCAAATGCTGATGAACTATGGCATCGAAGGCGAGACCTATAAAGTGAACGCGGACGGCACGGTAGAGTTCCTGCCGGAGGTGAAGGAGCTTCAGCTGAACAACCCGGATGCATTCAAGAAAGACTACCGCATGGGTGAATTCATGTTCTTCGGTCACGACCGTCACAAGGCGCTGAGCGGAGATGCCTTCCCGGATGCGATCAAGCAGATGCAGGAATGGGGCAAAGGCAAGCTGAAGCCGCATTTCATTCTGGAGAATATCAACCCGGCTCAAGGCACACCGGAAGCGCGGTCGCTCAGCACGATCGATACCAAGTGGAACACCACGCTTGTAAGCTTGATTCGCGCCAGCGACGAAGCCCATTTCAACAATATTTTGAGTGAATACAAAGCCTTCATCGAAGATAATAACTGGAACAAAATTCTGGAGATTCGCAACGAAAAAATGAAAGCGAACAAGGAGAAGCTGGGCCTGCAATAAGAGGAGCTCGTCAGCTTTGTTAGGATAGGAAGTAAATTACATCTGGAGGGAATGACATGTTGGATACCGTCATCTATCAATCAAGCGGGGAGAATGAACTGTTCATACAAAAGACAAGGGATGAGCTTCCTCCCCAAGCTTCCGGTGAACAGTCCCATACGGTCGCTGTGGACGAAGCGCAGACCTATCAGGAAATGGATGGCTTCGGCGCGTCCTTCACGGACTCCGCAGCTTACCTGATCCATCAGGTGCTCGATTCAAAGCAGCGGGCAGAGCTTATGGTCAAGCTGTTTGATGCCAAGCAAGGCATCGGCCTGTCCGTTCTGCGCAACCCGATGGGCGCCTCAGATTATGCCCGCGATTTCTACAGTTATAATGATCTGCCTGCTGGGGAAACAGACCTGGAGCTGAAGCAATTCTCCATCGAGCATGACGAAGCGGACATCATTCCGCTGCTGCAAGAGGCGATGAAGCTGAATCCGGACCTGAAGCTAATGGCTTCGCCATGGAGTCCGCCTGGCTGGATGAAAACGAGCGGCTCCATGATTGGCGGGGAGCTGAAGCAGGAATATTATTCGGTGTATGCGGATTATTTTGTACACTATATTCAGGGTTATGCGGAGCATGGTCTGTCGATCTACGCGATTACCCCGCAGAACGAGGCGCTGTATTCCCCGGGCCACTATCCGGGGATGATTATGCTGCCGGCAGCGCAGGCGGATTTCATCAAGCATCATCTGAAGCCGCGGTTCCGGGCGCATGGAATCCACACCAAGATCCTTTGCTATGATCATAACTGGGATAAGCCGGAATACCCGCTGGAAGTGCTGGAGCAGGCGGGGGAAGAGGTGGACGGTGTGGCCTGGCATTGGTATGGCGGTAAACCTTCAGCGCAGACCCAGGTGTATGAAGCCTTCCCGGACAAAGAGGTGCATTTCACAGAAGGGTCCGGTGGGGAGTGGATTCCGCCGTTCGAGCAGGCCTTCTCCAACGTGATGCGCACGGGAATCGAAATTTTGCGGAACTACAGCAAATCCTTGGTGTTATGGAATATGGCGCTGGATGAGCAGAATGGCCCAACCGTGCCCGGGTTCGGAACGAGCACATGCCGCGGGATCGTAACGGTCAATCAGCAAACGAAGGATCTGACCTATACGCTGGATTATTACGCCCTGGCTCATTTCAGCAAATGCATCCGCCCGAAAGCGGTGCGTGTGGCTTCCACCAGCGGTGAACTCGTGCGATCCGTCGCTTTCAAGAACACCGACGGGTCGGTAGCGGTCGTCCTGTTTAACGACAGCGATAAGGCCGAGAACGTGACGCTGCAGGTGAGAGGCGAGGAATGCCTGCGCTTCAGCATGGAGGCGAAGAGTGCGCTTACCTTCTGCACCGCCTGACTCCTGGCGTTTAAGGATGATCGTCGGAGCTGTCTGATTCCAATAAGTCTCTAAAATAAAAAGGTTGGGCGAAAAAACGTAAAGTTATCCGTCCAGCCTTTTTTGTGTGCCTGCTATTGGAGGAATGCAGCGAGGCGGAGGCCCCTTCCGGAAAATAGGTCTTATTATTTCACCTGTCTACCGTATGGGGAGCATATCACTTTCTGGAAATCTCCTTTTCGTTTTCACAAGGTCAGTTGGTTATTTGCGGCGGAAACGTTAGAATAAAGGAATAGGTCTAATGAATTTATAGGTGGATATATCATGACGATTAAAACATTGTTTATAGCTCCTTATCCGGCAATGATTCCGCTGATTGAGGAATGTCAGCAGGAGGAGCAGGATCTGGACATTCATATTGAGCTTGGCAACCTGCAGGAAGCGATTCCGGTTGCGAAGGAAGGTGAGCGTCAAGGCTATGATGTCATTATTAGCCGGGGCGGTACGGCGAAGCTGATTGAAGCCGAGGTAGGCATTCCGGTCATTGATGTGCATGTTTCCGGGTACGATATGCTGCGGGTGCTGACCTTGGCCAATGATTTTCCAGGCAAAAAAGCGATTGTTGGCTTCTCCAACATTACGCTGGGGGCCAAAGCGATTACCGACGTGCTGGACATCGGGGTAGAGGTGTTTACCATCGAGAAGGCGCAGGAAGTGGACGAGCTGGTCAAAGACCTGAAAATGAACGGTTATGAGCTGATCATGGGCGATGTCGTTACGATCGAGGCAGCGGCGAGATACAGTCTGGAGGGCATTCTTATCCAGTCCGGGCGCGAAGCGATATTCGAGGCGTTCATGAAGGTGAAATCCACTTATCGCTTGTATCAGAGCAAGCAGCAGGAAATTTCGTTGCTGCATGCGCTGCTTCAGGAAACAGCCTCGAACTTTGTCGTGCTGGGCCCGCAAGGGCAAGTGGTATACGAGCATTGGACGGATTTTGCAGCATGTCCCGTTCCGGTCAGCGAGCTGCGAGGCGGCGGCCTTCAGGATTCGGAAACGCAGGGCGCCACCGAAATCCGGGAGGTACCTCAAGGCAAGCTGAAGCAGAAGCGGGTGCGGAAGGTCGTTCGGGGCCAAGTGTATGATCTGTACACCTTCTCCGAGCTGCGGGAGCGCGCCGGCCTGAGCGGGGAGCGAATCGAGGCGGTGTCTCAGCTTCCGATGATTGTGGCGAAGAGCCCATCGATGAGTGAGACACTGGATGGTATCGCGCGTCACCTGTCCAGCACCTGTCTCGTGCTGATCGGGGAAGCGGGAACTGGGAAACGGCTGCTATCGCAGTATATCCATTATAAGAAGCATGCCGGGGAAGGGCTTTATGCGCATCTGACGGCCCGGCATGTGCTGGATGCGATGGACGCCGTGGATCCGGATGTAAGAACGGTCTATATCAACGGTCTGGATGAATTGTCGCCTGAGGACATATCCAGACTGGTGTCGGTGCTCGGAGCTCAGCATGATCCTCACCGGACTTATGTGCTCGCACTGGAACAGGAAACGCCGGCCTACCGGCCGCTTCTGTTCGATGAACGAAGTGTCCGCGTGCATATTCCCTCCCTGCAGGAGCGCAAGGAGGATATCAGGCCGCTGGCGACCTATTACATTGCCGCCTTCCACGGAACGCTGGGCACTTCGCCCATTAAGATCAAGGAGGAGGCGCTGGCGCTGCTGGAGGCGTATCACTGGCCGGGGAATGTGGATGAGCTGAAGGCGCTGCTCAAGGATGCCGTTACCGGGGAGAAGGGGTATGTGATCGGCAAGGCGAAAATTGCCGGGCTGCTCGCGAAGAAACCGGCGCAGGCAGAAGTGCCCGAATCCCGGGAATTCCTGCAGGGAACGCTTGATGAGATTGAAAAGCGGATCATCCACGCCATTATGAAGGAAGAGAATGACAATCAGACGCGGGTTGCGGAGAGGCTCGGGATTAACCGCTCGACGTTATGGAGAAAGCTGAAGCAGTAAGCTCAGCTTTCTTTTTTTTGTATGGTGGCCCATGCGGCAGTTGGCCTCCTTGCCGGGCCTCTCCCGCGGCATGAGCCGGTACTGTTGCGTTGATCGATCGGATGATGATCATCGTGCGGCAGCCGTCATTACACCAAATGCCGCCAACATGAAGCCGCCTGTTTACTTGCGGTCAAAGAACACATGCCTTGCCTGCAGCTGCCCGTTATCGGTCGTCAGAATGCCGAAGGAGAACTTCGGCTGCCGCCGGCGGTCCGTGGGCGAGCCGGGGTTGAACAGGAGTATGCCGTCGACCCTTTTGTGTACCGGGATATGGGAGTGGCCGAACACGATGGCGTCCACGGGCTGCTGATCAAACGCGCTGCGGGCATTCTGCTCGGTTGAACGCGAGCCGATATGGCCATGCACGAGCCCGATCCGGTATGTATCGGCTTCTACAATGCGGGTCAGGCCGAGCTTCTCCCGGATCACGGGCGGATCGGTATTGCCGGCAACTCCGGCTACGGGAGCGTAGCGGCTAAGCAGCTCATAGACGCTCCAGTCGGACCAGTCACCGGCATGCAGAATCAGGTCAGCTCCGGGCAATACTTTGAGGAGAGGTTCTGGAAGACTGCGGGCTCGGATGGGCAGATGCGTGTCGGAAATCACGATGATTTTCATAGTTGATGATCTCCTTTCAACTAGTAATGTCAATCACTCCGCCTTTGCGAAAGGCGAAAATCAGTTCCGGGCAGATCTGCGCACAGCTGCTTGTTGAGGCTTGCTTTTCGAACGCTTGCCACCGTATCCCCTTTGATCAGGTTAGGAAGGAGAAGGGCTTTGCCAGGGAATGCTCATTTCTTCTCGATCTATATTCGTCCGTTTCTAGCTCTAGCCTTTTCTTTTCTCTGGGTTCCTCTCGGCCGTCTCCTGAACGAAAGGGATAATCATGCAAAGTGGAAGGTAGGGATATCGCCATACAAAATATTATACCCGTTTCGCTTACCAAGCATATACGCGTGAATTGCATCAGGTATCATACCGTCTAGGACATCTCGCACATTCGAGTGTTTAAAATTGCAACGATTATTTTAAAATATGTTGCAAAATTTTAAGTAAGCATTTACAATAATCCCTGTAAACGATTTCAACTAATGAAAAAGTGTTTCATATTGAAACAATATGTGGGGGAGTGTTAATATAATGAAGATTAAAGCGACGTTAGAACGAATTCCTGGAGGTATGATGGTTGTTCCGTTGCTAATTGCAGCAACGATCAATACATTAGCTCCAGATCTGCTTCGTATCGGGAATTTTACCGAGGCTTTGTTTGTTAACGGTGCGAGCGCGTTGATTGCCCTGTTCTTGCTCTGCACAGGAGCGCAGATTAATGTGAAGTCGTTCGGTGTATCTGTAGGAAAAGGTGCCACACTGCTCGTGACCAAATGGGCTGTCGGTGCGATATTCGGTCTCATCGCGTATATGTTCGCAGGAGACAATGGCTTATGGCTCGGACTTGCGCCGATCGCTGTCATTGCGGCAATGACCAACAGTAACGGCGGATTGTTCGTGGCGCTGGTCGGTCAGTATGGCAATAAGGAAGACCGTGCAGCATACTCGCTGCTGGCGCTGAATGACGGACCGTTTCTGACGATGGTAGCTTTGTCGATCTTTGGTGCGATGGGCTTTGTGGACGGAATGTTCTCCTTCGTTTCCTTCATCTCCGTGCTGCTGCCGATTATTGTCGGTATGGTGCTGGGGAATCTGGATGAAGAGATGCGCAAGTTCCTGGACAAAGGAAGCTCGATGCTGATTCCATTCTTTGCATTCGCGCTTGGTATGGGCATTGATTTTGGTGCGATTGTCGAAGGCGGGTTGTCCGGTATTATTCTGGGTCTGTTGACTGTATTCGTAACAGGTACTGCAGGTTACTTCGTGTTTAAGGCGCTGAAATGGAATCCGATTGTCGGCGCAGCGGAAGGCTCGACGGCAGGAAATGCGGTAGCGACGCCTGCGGCGATTGCGGTAGCGAACGCGTCCTTCGCGGCGTTCACCGATATTGCGACGGTACAGGTTGCGGCATCGGTGGTTACTTCGGCGATATTGCTGCCGATTTATGTCGGATTTTTGGTGAAACGACTGGAGAAGAAGGGGTATTCATTTGAGGCTAAGACAGCCGAGACCGACTCATAAAAGGTGTGATCAACAGTGATGAATCAAATCGGAATTATTGCAGATGATTTAACGGGAGCCAACGATTCGGGTGTACAGTTGGCGAAGAAGGGCCTGAGCTCGACGGTTGTCTTTGACTACCGTCATGCCAAGGCCGACGCCGTCTCCGATGTGCTGGTCGTCGATACGGACAGCCGGGCCCGCAGCCGGGAGGAAGCCTATGAAGCGGCGCTTGGCGCCGCCCGTTTCCTGAAGGATCGGGGCTCCCGGCATATATACAAGAAGGTGGACTCCACGCTTCGCGGTAACATGGCGGCAGAGCTGCTGGCGGTGGAGCAGGTGTTCCAGCCGGATCTGGTGCTGATTGCGCCCGCTTTTCCCAAGATGAACCGCACCACGGTGAACGGACATCATTATGTCGGCGGCGTGCTGATTACAGAAACGGAATTTGCGAGGGATCCGAAGACGCCGGTTCAGGAAAGCTACATTCCGAAGCTGCTTCAGGCGGATGCCGATCGCAAGGTAAGTCTGATAGACTCGGATATGCTGCGCTTGCCGGAAAGTGAACTCCGGGCCCGAGTGACAGCGGAGCTGGAGAACGGCAACACCTGGTTCGTCTGCGACAGCCAGTCGGAGGAGGAGCTGGTGGCGATCGCATCCTTCTTCGCCAAGCTGGACAAACAGATCCTGTGGACCGGTTCGGCCGGATTGATAGAATATTTGCCGGAAGCGCTGCAGCTGTCGCCAGCAGGCAGCGGAGACGAAGAGGTTGCCTTGACGAAGAAGACGCTTGTTGTGTCCGGCAGCTTGTCCCAGACGACAAGAGGCCAGCTTCAGCGGGTGAAGGAGATGGAACAGGCGCATTTCATGGAAGTGAGTCCGGAGGAGCTGATTCGGCAGAACGGTTCGTCAGCTTCGTATGTTGAAGAGATGCTGAACCATTCGGATAAGGACTATTATGTCCTGTATGTCGATGCCTCGGAAAGCAATCGTGTGCTTGGCAGAGAGGTCGGGGCGGAGCTTGGCCTGTCCCTGAATGAAGTAAGTGAAGCGATATCCAGCGGGCTTGGACAGATTACGAAAGCGCTGCTGAAGGCGTCCGGTGAGATCGAGGGTCTGATCTTAACCGGCGGTGATACGGCCAAAGCGGTCTGCACGGAGCTGGAATCCGGGGAGATGCAGCTGTACTCCGAAGTGGAGCCGGGGCTGCCGTTCGGAAGGCTTCATGGAGAGAGCGGAAGCTACTGGGCGATTACGAAGGCCGGCGGGTTCGGAAATGATGAATCCTTGGTGGATGCATTGAAATATATGACAAAACAGAAAAAGGTGAGAGTATGAGCAACCATAAACCCGTGATCGGGATTACGATGGGCGATGCGGCTGGCGTGGGTCCTGAAATTATTTTGAAAAGCTTGAGTTATGAAGAAATGTATCAGATCAGCAATCCGCTCGTCATCGGTGACCGCAAAATTCTCGAGCGGGCCAAAGCGTTCGTAGGCAGTGAGCTGAACATTGAGACCATCACAGTGGATCAGCTGGATCAGGTATCCTATCAGCAAGGGACAGTCCATGTGCTGGATCTGGATCTGCTGCCTGCAGATCTTCCGGTAGGACAGGTGTCCGCAGAGGCGGGACATGCTGCATTTAAATATTTGGAGACGGCGATTACGCTAGCGAAGGACAATAAGATTCAGGCGATCTGCACGGCTCCGCTGAACAAGGAAGCGCTGCACAAGGGAGGCCATAAATATCCGGGCCATACCGAGATTTTGGCGGATCTGACCGGCACGCAGGATTTCTCCATGATGCTGTCGGCACCGAATTTGAAGGTCATCCATGTCACCACGCACGTCGGACTGATCGATGCGGTGAAAATGATTCACCCCGAGCGGGTCTACCATGTGATCAAGCTTGCGCATGATACGCTGCAAAAAGCGGGCATCCAGCAACCGAAAATCGCGGTATGCGGCATCAACCCGCATGCGGGCGAGAATGGGCTGTTCGGCTACGGAGAAGAGGAAGAGAAGGTTATTCCGGGTGTTGAGAAAGCACAGTCCGAGGGCATTAACGTCGTAGGACCGCTGCCTGCGGATACACTCTTCTTCCGGACGGTGCGCGGCGATTTCGATATCGTGGTCGCGATGTATCACGACCAGGGGCACGGACCGGTCAAGGTGCTTGGCCTTGATGCAGGGGTTAACATTACAGTAGGCCTGCCGATTATCCGCACGAGTGTGGACCACGGTACGGCATTTGACATCGCCGGCAAGGGAATTGCGGACGAGAAGAGTCTGATGGAGGCGCTTCGCCAGGCTGCGGAGCTTGCTCCGAAGTGAATGGAAACGCCTGCGATGCTCGGGTGTGCATGACCGGCACGCGAGCGGGACATAAGGCTTGTTCTGCAACATAATAAAGAAGCAGTTCTCCAGGGCTTGCGGTTAGCAAGCGGAGACTGCTTCTTTTTTTGTAATCAGGGGATCATTTTCTGATATAGGCTTCAGCGATCTGAATCAATTCGTCCTCGGTAACCTGCTGATCCAGTGTGGCCAAGGTATAGGCATGTCTTGTTCCGTCCGGCAGTTCCGCAACCCAATCGAGAGATACTGAGTTCGATGACAACCAGTTTGTCTGGATAACTTCCACCTGGTTGATATTCAATTTCTTCTTGGTTACTTGCGTCTCATCATTCCAATACGTTGTGAGCGTACCGTCTGGACCGAGGTTGACTACCCGGAGATCAACCCCGAGATCCCCTTTCTTGTAGGTGCTGGTCACTCTCCAGAACGTATCCGCCAGCGGGACAGGCATCGTGGCATAGTCTTTGCCTGAGGCGACGGCTTCTTCGTGAAGCTGTTTGGCGATCGTTGTTCGTTCCTCTTCCGTCAACGGGGTTATATCGTTCTGCATGAACATTTGAATACTGCCCGTCTCAAACGTATAGCTGCCTGTCAGCTCATCCGGTATGGTGACCGAAGGGTCTTTAATCATGGAACGAAGATCGGCTAAATTATTGACGTCAAGCGGATTTGCACGTATATCGATTTTCTGATCGGGATTATGGGGAACAACATAGATCGCGGCGGCTTCCCCTGGTCCAATCTCATCTGTCCATACCTTGTTGGAGATATGAACCCGTTTATACTCTTCCTCGGTCACCTGAGGTCTCTCAGGGAAATCTTGCGCATTCTTCTCTTCGTATACCGTCTCGCCTTTTTCATTCTGCAGCGTATAGTACTGAATCGCCGCAAAGCCGGTAGAAGCCGTAAGCAGCATGCCTGCAAGGGCCAGCAACCCCACTTTATATTTCATATAAAATCTCTCCTTAGGTTTATGCCCGGTCTGGAGCTTGTTCATGACCTGACGGGTGAAGTCGGGCTCTGGCGGGGAAGCCTGCTGGATGATGTTTCTCAGTTCCTGATCGCTGGGTATCTTCATGGGACTTTTTTTCTCCTTTCACCTGGGTATAATACTTGCGGAATTTAGCCGCGCACCGTTCATATTTCTTTCGTAAGCTGGCGCTGTTCTTCTGCATAATGAGGCTGATTTCTTGGTAACTCTTCTCTTCAACACATCGCAATATCAACAGGCTTCGCTCCTCGGGCGACAGCTTGGACATCGCCTGAACGACGGAGTGATGATAGTACTTGGCGTCAATGTGCTGATCGATAGGGGTGTTGTCTTGGTCTTTCTGATACAGAAAGGGCAGGTAGCGTGAAAGTTTCCGTTTGCGGAGCACGTCAATGCATTGATTGCCTGCGATGGTGTACAGCCAGGCTTCAAACGGCATGTCCTGCTTGTAAGCTTTCAAGGAGCGATATGCCTTCAGAAACACCTCCTGACTGCAATCCTCCGCTTCCGCATAGTTCCCGAGCATATGATAACAGTATTGAAAAATGCTCCGTTGGTATTTGCGCATAATGATCTCATATTGATCAACTTTTCCTCCAAGCACGTCCGCCACGATCCGGGACAATGGATGATCATCCACAATGTTTCACCTCCTATAATCGCTAGTCATGTATTACTACGAATGATCGCCTGCCTAATGTGACATGCGTTCGGCTATTTTAAGTCCTAGTATAAGGGGAAGAAGCAGGTTGCCTGTGCCGAAGGATTCGCGACAACGACACGTATTGCATACCTGGTGCTGCAGCGAACATCACAAAGCAGCCTCCCGGCATGTAGTCGGGAGGCTGCTTGTTTCTTTCTATGTGATAGGGAATCACGGGGTTAAGGTGCTTGTTGAATCGGGAAACTACGAGTGCCAGAGGCTCGTAGGCCGCGTGTGATCTCAGGTATCTGCCGATCGTTCATGCTACCGATCATCAATACCCGGACGAAATCGCTACAGGCGGCCGCTGCCCTTCACTTCCGGGTTGGCATCCACAATCGCCATCGTGATCTTCCAGAGCTTCGGCAAATAACGAAGCACATCGGCGGCCCGCTCATGCAGATTGTTGCTTGAAGACAGACCGAGGTCGCGGGTCAGATCCTCAAATAGCGGCAGGTATTTCTGCTGCATCTCCGGCGGGGCATCTGCTGCCAGAATGAAGTGGCAGCGCGCATAGGTGGCCGTCATCCAGAACACAGCCTCCCGGTGGCTGCCGCTCTGAATTAACGCCTGGCTGCCGTCAATGGCTACACGTCTGGCCGCAGCCGTGATGTCGCTGCTGAAGAAGAAAGGGGTGCTGGCAACCTTGGCAGCAGCATCGAAGGTACGAGCCAAGCCGTCCAGATGCCCCGATGCCTGCTCCGGCGTCATCTGTGCACATCCGAGAAGCTGCAGCAGCTCCTCGTACAGATCCGGCTGTCCGTATTGCTTCAGCACATCGTGAACGGCAGTGTAGCGAAGCCTGACAGTTGGGTTGCGTAAGGCCGCCACGAGCAGCATATGGGTCGTGACACCGGTCGGAAACAGCCATGATGTCACCTGCTCATGCCAGGCAGATGCAGGGTTTATGGTGCGAAGGCCGTCGACGATTCGCTGCCGCACATGCTCACAGCGGCGGACAACCCAGGTGCGATCGGCGAATTGACGGGATACCTCGGATTGTAGTCGGCGGAGCCGGCCTGACGGATCGGAGATTAAAGAATCGACCCGGAAGCTGCCTGCAAGATGATATGAACCAAGAACCCGTTCCGGTGTGCCGAGGCTCTCCCACGGCATATAGGTCACCTCCAGCAGCGCATCCTGGTGAATCAGCTTTCCCGGCTTGAGCCTCGGACTGTCCTCATCGGTGACAATCACCACATCGATGTCCGATGCCGGGGCAAGCTCGTCATGATCCGGCTTACCTACGGTAGAACCGCTGAAATAAGCGCCCACATATCCAGGGCTCCCTGCGGCATAGCGCATGACCCAGTCGGCTGCTGCGGCTCTTGCGGATCCGATATTCATCGTTCTCCCTCCTCTAACCGTGTGACTTGGCCTGCTGATGATGACAGAGGCCCTTGTCTGAGGTTGAAACCTATGCGCTGTCCCTAGCTGCGTAACGGATTGGTTTGGAAATCTAGTGCTGTACTTAGCTGCCCGCGCCCTGAACCTGCACGGCATGCTTGCGGGAGTTATTGCCTGCCTCCTCAGCTTCTTGCGGGCGAGTGGATACATAGGCTGAAAGGAATTCGGCGATCTCTCGTTGGTACCCTTCCGGATCGAACGACAGCGCCTTCGCATGACCGGCATCCGGTACGATGAACAGCCGCTTCTCCGCCGGTCCGTTCTCATATAATTCATAACCCATATCGACAGGGACGAACAGGTCACCGCTGCCGTGGATGAACAGGATCGGCGTCTTGGACTGCCGAACCTGAGTCAGGCGGAGGCCTCCCCGAAGAAGTACCCGGCCCTCAGCTTGGTAAGCAGGCTGGTCGTCTGAAGGAGAGGGAATGCAGGCAGCCGGTACATTCTTTTCAGCTGATAGCGCAGCTGATCTCGGACGGAAGTGTATCCGCAGTCTTCGATGATCGCTTTGACATTCGGCGGGAGCGGCTCGCCGCTGGCCATCATAACGGTCGCCGCGCCCATCGACACCCCGTGCAGGACGATCTGTGCATTCGCTCCGGTTCGCTCCATGACCAGCCGAATCCACTTGACGATATCCTTTCGTTCCGGCCAGCCAAAGCCGATGTAATGGCCTTCGCTCAGGCCGTGCCCCCGGGCATCGGGCAACAGCACGTTGTAGCCGAAATCCTCATGATAGATTTGGGCAAAGCTGCTCATCTGTTCAGCATGGCCCGAGTACCCGTGGGCAAGAATGACGGTTCTGTCGGTGCCCGTCTTCGCCGGCAGGTAGTATGCATGGAGCTTCAGTCCATCCTCGGAGACCTGACTCCAGCTCTCGAAGCGCTGCGCGCTCCACCATTCCTTGCTGCCCGCGAAGGGGTCCTCGACATCTGCATTCGCCGCAAGGTCCGGGTTTCCTTCCAGAAAGTCCTTCTCCGCGCGGGCAACGCCAACTTGATAGAAGTAAAAGCTCGCGGCCACAAGGATGAACATGATCGTACACAAAATGATAATGGCTGATAGCATGGGTGACTAACCTCTTTTATATATTATATTGGCTATGTACGGGTTCCGATGACGCTCAGTTGCATGGGGGGTTAAAAAGGAAGCTCCTTCACCCTGTATTCGATACCGAGCTCTTCATACCACTCGTTCAGTCCTGTCCATATCTGTTCGCAGCGTGCATATACCAGCTCCGCATCATGCAGCTGCCCGCTCATCACAAGCTCGACCAGTTCCTCGTATCCGGCAGGCCTTGACGGCATCTGAAGCGACTCCTCGAATGTCCGTGCTCTCGTATTGTAGAAGGCTCTGTTCGCGAGGCCGATCAGCTTGGCGCTTTGCCAGGCCAGATCCTTGGCCCCGAGGGGGAGGTAGCTGTAGTTGCCCGCTTGCTTGCTGTTGCGGATTTTGCCCATCGTTTCATACGCTTCCCAAATCATGAACTCTCGCATCACATCCCGGATGGCTTCATCGGAGGCTTGCAGCGGCAGCGCGCGAAGCTCGTCCAGCAGATGCTGCGGATCATAAAGGGCCTGCAGGTGAACATAAGCGCCGGCCTTGATGGCCCACGCATCGTCGACCGCTGAAGCGGATCGCCATGCCTCGTGCTTCTGCTTCATGCCGATTTCGATTTTGAATGGATGATAGATAAATTCGTGGCCGGGAAGGGAGACCCCGTCCTTCGTGATCACACGAAGTTCAATGTCAGAATAAGGCCCGTCAATTCCTTGCGCGACCGAGCCGTACAGGCCAATGGCCAGAATATCGTCTCCGTATAGATCAAGCAGCCGTTGTGTTACGCGATCAATGATTTCCATCTTAGCTTCTCTCGTCGTAGCGGCAGGGTAAGGCAGCATAGGATGACTCTCCTTTTAAGGTTGTTCAGTTATGAAAGTTATAGTCCGATTATACCTTAAAAAATGGTCACAGGCCTACGAGATAAGCCGGGTTTTGGAGCATGAGTCGTTTCCGCTAGCGGGATTCTTGACACTTGGGGGCCGGAGTAACGATGGTGTTGCTGAACCGTGCGTGTGCGAGCTTGAGGATAGTTGGCTCGCTTCCTGTCCGTTTGAAATGTCGAGAGGCCCCGATAGGGACCTCTTCGTTTAGTCAAGCTCCTTCCATTTCATATCCAGCGTTGGGGGCGTGTAGCTCTTCATCAACTCCAGCAGTTTCAAAGGGTCTTCGGATATGTTGATGAGATTTAAATGCGAGGCATTGACGAAGCCTTCTGTAATGCTGTATTGGATAAGATTCATCAGCGGCTCATAATAGCCGCGGACATTCAGCAGTCCGATCGGCTTATGATGAATCCCGATTTGGGACCAGCATAATACCTCGAACAGCTCTTCATAGGTGCCGAAGCCGCCGGGAAGGGCGATGAATCCGTCCGCATATTTGCCCATCGTGGCCTTGCGCTCATGCATATCTTCCACTTCGATAAGCTGGGTCAAGCCGTTATGTACGATTTCCCCCCGGAACAGCCCCCGGGGCATGACACCGATCACTTCACCGCCAAGGGCAAGAACCGTGTTGGCAACCTCCCCCATCAATCCGACGCGCGATCCGCCGTACACGAGCCGGTATCCGCGGCGGGCAATCAGCTCGCCAAGCTCAGCTGCTGTTGCTTTATAATCCGGGTGCTCGCCCGGATTGGAACCTGCAAATACACATATCGATTTCAAATAAGCCACTCCTAACAAGATGTTGTGATATCACTGAATGATTATACAATATATAGAAAAATATGTCATGATAAGGTCAGTATCTGCCCCTTCATACTAGGATAGCCCTGTTATTATACTACTCGCCTTATGTTAAACCTCTTGCTAGAAGATTCCCTCTATATGTAAAATTTATGACATCACAACGAGAGACAGCCCCCGACATCCGCGGCCACATCGGATATACGGGAGCTGCCCTTTATGAGTTGCCTATGCGCATAATGACAGTGGGGCGCAGTCGATCATACAACGCCCGGCCGTATCCGGGAGGAAATCGTCAGGTGTGGGAATAGACAGCGGGCTGACTAAGACACCAGCACCTTGCGGAATTCCTCGGTCAGCAGCGGCACGATGTCGAACAGGTCGCCGACGATGCCGTAATCGGCCACCTTGAAGATCGGCGCTTCGGGATCTTTGTTAATCGCGATAATGACCCGCGATTGGCTCATGCCGGCCAAGTGCTGGATGGCCCCGCTGATGCCGCAGGCGATATAAATTTCTGGCGTTACCACTTTGCCTGTCTGGCCGATTTGAAGAGCATAATCACAGTATCCGGCATCGCATGCGCCGCGGGAAGCGCCAACGGCTCCGCCAAGCAGGTCGGCCAGCTCCTCCAGCGGCTTGAAGCCTTCCGCGCTCTTTACGCCCCGGCCGCCCGAGACGACAACCTTGGCTTCGGAGAGGTCGATTGTGCCTGTGGTGTTCCGGACGACCTCCTTGATTACGGCGCGAAGGGAGGGTGTGGGGTATGCCACGTCCTCAATCGCAGGGTCGCCGCTGCCGGACGGTTCGGCTGGTGGAATGTTGTTCGGGCGAACGGTGACGACCCAGGGGCCGTTCTCGAACACGCGCTTCTCAAAGGCCTTGCCAGCATAGAGCGGGCGCGTGAACACCACCTGACCGTCCTCGCTTTCGATGGTGGTGACATCCGAGATTTGGCCTGCGCCAAGCGACGCCGCTATGAGCGGGGCTAGATCGCGGCCAATCGCCGTGTGCCCGAACAGCACGGCATCCGGCTTGGCTTCGTTCAGCACAGCAGCTATGGCAGCGACATAGGCGTCCGGATTATAGTGCTCCAGGTCGTCATGCTCCACGGTGTATATGGTCTCCGCGCCATACGGCTTCAGCGCGGTCACGGCCTCCGTGACATTCGAGCCGATGACCACGAGGCGGATGCTGTCTCCGTCTGCGGCGATCCGGCGGGCAGCTCCCAGCGTTTCCAGCGCGACCTGACGCAGCTTCCCGTCGCGGTTCTCCGCATATACCAATATCGTTTTGCTCATCACATTACCTCCTTAGGTTCCTATCGAGATTGGAAAAGACCGTTTCCCCATGCCACATCTTGAAGCAGTGAAACAAGCGGCAGGCTGGCGTGAGGGCGGGTGAAAGCATGGTGAAAAGCGTGCATGACGGACATCCCGTAGGCCATACAATCAGAGTACACAGCCAAACAAAGGATAGCTGGCTCAAGAGATGTAACCGCATACAATTGCAATTGCGTGTGAACAGTTGCTGCCAGATGGCGCATAAGCCAGCAAGAATAGCAGCGATCCCTACAAGCAAGCTGCTGGATGAGTGAATTAGGGTCCGGCAAGCAGGCAGCGGATACGTGGATAAGCGGGTAAAAAGACAACCGCGCTAGCGTGTAGACCCCGCTGTCCTCCCTAGATCACCTTGGATTGTGTCCGCAGCAGGGTGACCAGCTCGCGCGCAACCTCAGCCGGCTCGCCTTTCAGCATACGGCCGGCGCTTCGCTCCGGCGGAAGCGACAGGTCGCTGCGCCGTGTAGCTGGGAGGACATCGTCCTCAGACAGGCCGAGGTCATCCAGCGTAAGCGTCTGCAGCGGCTTCTTCTTCGCTTTCATAATGCCGGGCAAGGACGGATAGCGCGGCTCGTTCAGGCCCTGCTGGGCGGTAAAGACCGCAGGCAGCTGAACCTCCAGCACCTCCAGATCGCCCTCGGCGTCCCGGTGCACCTCGGCGGTCGTGCCGCGGATCGCAAGCTTGGTGATCGAGCCGGCATGAGCGAATCCGAGCAGCTGTGCCAGCCGGATTGCCACCTGGCCCGAGCCGCGGTCCACCGAGAAGTTGCCGCCGAGGATCAGGTCCGGTGCGGCTGTTGCCAGGTAGGCATGGAGCACTTTCGATACCGCATGCTCGTCATCGGGGATGCGCGCATCGGAGATCAGGACGGCATCGTCCGCACCCATGGCCAGCGCGGTTCGCAATGCCTCTACCGTCCGATCGGGCCCGACGGAGAGGAGCGTTACGCTGCCGCCAGCTTCATCACGAAGCTTGACGGCTTCTTCCACGGCATACTCGTCGTACGGGTTGATGACGAATTTGACACCGTCTTCGGCAATAGATCCGTTATCGATCTCAATTCTCTCCTCCGTATCAAACGTTTGTTTCAGCAGAACAACAATCTTCATCGGTTCAGCTCTCCTTTCGAGTGGTGCCTTCATCAATATGAAAATCAGCAGGCCGTGCGTTATTTCCTGCTGGACACACCATTCAGAAAAAACTCCAGCGTCTCCTCCACCTGCTCGGACAGGGAATACTTGCGTCCCGATATGAGCCAGGAGGTTACCGCTTCGTCCATCGCACCGAAAATGAGGTTGCGCACCAGCTTGACGTTCAGGTCAGAACGAAAGGTCTGCTCCCGAATGCCCTGTTCCAAAATATTCTCGATCAACACAATATATGGCTTCAAGGCACTGCCAATTTCCTTGCGCAGCTCCAGGTCGCTCTGCCGGAGCTCGATCTGTGTCACGTAAGCCAGCTCGGGATTGCTCTCCAGCTCCGAGAAGTGAATGCTGCACACGGTCCGAAGCGCCTCGACTGCGCCGGATGTTCCTTCCACGCTGGCGTGGAACTTTCCGACCAGCTCGCCGAGCTTCTCCTGGAACAGGCGGATCAGAATATCCTCTTTCCGTTTGAAATACAGATAGATGGTGCCGTCTGCGACACCGGCGGCCTTGGCGATCTTGGAAACCTGTGAGCGATGGTAGCCATTCTCGGCGAATACTTTCAGGGCGCCCTGGAGGATCATGTGGTACTTCTCATTTTTTTTACTTGTCATATGTTCACCCCGGTGTTAGAATACAGTTAAAATTATGAATGAATACTCATTCATTTCTTGCTTTCCATCATAAAATACGTTCAGGTCATTGTCAACGGCGGGTTGTGCCCAACCAGGATCAAGCGGGCGTAAATGGAGCAGCAGGCATCCTCTGGGATCGAATAACATAGGCCTTCATATCGCAATACAAGATGGCAGTGTACTGCTGAGCTCGGCAGCGAGAGGAGTCGGAAACGGTGACGGCAGCCCGGAACAGCAACGAGTACGGAAATCCGTGCCCAGGCTCAGCCTAGCATTAGGACTCAGCACTCAGTACTCAGCACTCAGTACAACGGCGCACAGTAGAAGTACGCAGCATTTTAAGCACGTTGTGAATGGTGCTCCGGCAGAGAGCTCAGCAAACAGCAAGCAGCATGCAGTATCCGTACTCCGCTAGGACAGACGTTTAGCTGACATCGCAGGTACCGCACAGGGCGATCATGGAAGGTCTAATCATGCTCCTCGTATGTAAGCGCTTAATATGGTGGTTGTGACAATATTGGACATCCCGCACACGCCGGAAGGAGTGAAATGCCGATGACAACCGGAACAACAGCACCTGCACCATGTCTATTGATCAGTAAAACCATTCAACCGTTCACACTCAGGTGAAGCAGAGGGGGAAATTAACGCAAGGAGCTGAGAAGCTATGTTACTGCAATGGATCAACGCCCTGCTCTTTGTCGGAATTACGGGCTGGGCGGTCTATATGTTTGCCGCCGTTGTTTACCGCCGGTACTTGTACATTCGGCTGGGAAAGCCAGTTCGGCTGACAAGGGAGCTGAAAGCGCGTCTGTCCCAGTTTGCCATTCAGGTGTTCGGCCAGAGCAAGCTGTTGAAAGACCGCAGGAGCGGGGTCATGCACTTCATTGTGTTTTATGGATTTATTATTTTGCAATTCGGGGCGCTGGACATCATCTGGAAAGGATTAAGCGGGCATGCGCTGCCGATTCCGGGGTACGAAGCTTTTATTCTGATGCAGGAGATCACCGTGGTGCTCATTCTGGCAGCCATCGGATATGCCGCCTACCGCCGCTATGGCGAGAAGCTGAAACGGCTGAAACGGGGGTGGAAGCCGAGCATTGTGGTCTATTTTATCACCTCGCTGATGGTGTCGGTGCTGCTGACGATGGCTTTTGAGCGATTGCATGAAGGGCATCCGTGGTCGGCCTTGGCCCCGGTATCTTCGAGCATTGCCGCCGGGTTCGCCTGGATGCCGGAGGCGGCTGTTGCGGCTGCTTATTATGGGTTCTGGTGGGTTCATCTGCTGATTCTGCTCTCGTTTCTGGTGTACGTACCTCAGTCGAAGCATTTTCATCTCATTACCGCGCCAGTCAACATTCTGGTCCGCCGCACCGATCCTCCGGGCAAGCTCAGCAAGCTGGATCTGGAGGATGAGGAGGCAGAGTCGTTCGGCACGGGCACGATTGAGGATTTTACGCAAAAACAGCTGCTTGATCTATACGCCTGCGTGGAATGCGGGAGATGCACCAGCGTCTGCCCGGCTTCCAGTACCGGTAAACTGCTGTCCCCGATGCACATGATTGTAAAACTCCGCGATCACCTTACGGAAAAGGGCGCAGCCCTCACCTCCAAATCCCCGTGGATGCCGCAGGCCATATTCGGTTCCCCGGGCGTCCACCGCATGGCTGCCACGGATCTGGCGCTTGTCGGCTGGAAGGGGCAGGGGATGACAGACATCGGGCCGACGATGGCCGTGCAGCAGCGCGCCTGGCATCAAGTGGAAGGTGTAAGCCCGAGGGATGTCCAGCTGATCGGGGAGGTCATGACCGAGGAGGAAATATGGGCCTGTACAACTTGCCGGAATTGTGAGGATCAGTGTCCTGTGGCGAACGAGCATGTTGACAAAATCGTCGACCTTCGCCGCCATCTCGTCCTCATGGAGGGCAGCGTGCCGCAGGAGGGCCAGCGGGCGATGCAGAACATCGAGCGCCAGGGCAATCCGTGGGGAATCAGCCGCTCGGAACGGAGCAAATGGGTGCAGGAGATCGATCCGGAAGGAACGATGGACTTGAGCATCCCCACCGTCAAGGACAACCCGGATTTTGAGGTGCTGTTCTTTGTCGGCTCGATGGGCTCCTACGATAACCGCAGCCGCAAAATCACCCGCGCCTTCGTCCGGCTCATGAACGAAGCAAATGTCAACTTCGCCATCCTCGGCAATGAGGAGAAGAACTCCGGCGATACGCCGCGCCGGCTCGGCAACGAGTTTCTGTTTCAGCAATTGTGTCATGAGAACATCGAGATCTTCCGCAAATACAACGTGACCAAAATCGTTACCGCCTGTCCTCACACCTTCAATATATTCAAGAACGAATACCCCGATTTCGGGCTGGAAGCCGAGGTAATTCATCACACGGAGCTGCTGGATCAGCTGCTGAAGGAAGGTCGACTGGTGCCAACACATCCGGTCCGGGAAAAAATCACATACCACGATTCCTGCTACCTTGGGCGCTACAACGATGTGTACGATCAGCCCCGCAATGTGCTGCGCGCGATTCCTGGCGTAGAACTGCTGGAGATGGCGCGCAGCCGGGAGAACGGCATGTGCTGCGGCGCGGGAGGCGGCCGGATGTGGATGGAGGAAGACGAGGGCAAGCGGGTCAATCTGGCCCGAACCGAGCAGGCGCTGGCCGTATCGCCAACGATGATCAGCTCCGCCTGCCCCTACTGTCTGACGATGCTGGAGGACGGCACGAAGCTGAAGGAGGTTGAGGAGCACGTCAGAACGCGGGATATCGCGGAGATTTTGGAGGAATCGGTCTTTGGTCTGTCTCAAACTCAAGAACAGGAGGTTGTCGTGCAATGAACAAAACCATCGCAAGAACGCCCGCGGGTGCCGGGGTGACCACCCGGACCATCGCTAAAGCAGCCGTGATCGGCTCCGGGGTAATGGGAGCGGGCATCGCTGCCCATCTGGCTAATGCAGGCATTCCATGCCTGCTGCTCGACATTGTGCCAACGTCACTGACGCCCGAAGAGGAACAGAAGGGCCTGACACTGGAGCATCCTCAGGTCCGAAACCGGCTGGCTGCAAAAGCTGTAGCTGCTCTGCCGAAATCGAGCACGGCACCGCTGTATCGGGCGGATGATGCCGCCAGAATTACACCTGGCAATACGGAGGATCATCTGGCGCAGCTGAGGGACGCCGATTGGATCATCGAGGTCGTCACGGAGCGCCTGGATATTAAGAAAAGCATCCTGAAGCAGATCGAATCGGTTCGCAAGGAAGGGGCAATCGTCAGTACCAACACGTCCGGTATTTCCGTAAATGCGATGGCCGAGGATTGCAGCGAGGAGTTCCGGCGCCATTTTCTCGGAACGCATTTCTTCAATCCGCCAAGGCATATGAAGCTGCTGGAGATTATTCCGGGTTATGATACCGACCCTGAGATCACAGCGTTTATGGTCCAGTTCTGTACCAAGCGTCTAGGCAAAGGGGTGGTGGTGGCGAAGGATACACCAAACTTCATCGCCAACCGGATTGGCACATACGGCCTGCTCGTGACGCTGCAGGAAATGATCCGGGGCGGATACACGGTCGAGGAGGTGGATGCGGCGACCGGACCGGTGCTGGGGCGGCCGAAGAGCGCGACCTTCCGCACGCTTGATCTTGTGGGCATCGACACTTTCGGCCATGTTGCCCGCAACGTCTACGATCAGGCGCCAGCCGGGAAGGAGCGCGAGGTCTTCGCGGTTCCGCATGTCATGGAGCAGCTTGTCGCCCGGGGCTGGATCGGGGAGAAGTCCGGTCAGGGATTTTACAAAAAAATCAAGGGTGAGCAAGGGAGCCAGATTCTGTCCCTTCACCTGGACTCCATGGAATATCATCCGGTGGCCAAAGTGAGCTCGGGATCGCTCGAAGCGGCCAAGGCCGTAAAGGGGGCCCGGAAGAAGGTCAAAGCCTTCCTCAGCACCCCGGACCGATATTCGGAGCTGGCCTGGCATGTGCTGAAGCAGGTGCTGGTCTACGCGGCCGAGAAGCTTGGCGAAATCGCCGATTCAGTCCAGGATGTCGATAATGCCATGAAATGGGGCTTCAACTGGGAGCTGGGCCCGTTCGAGACCTGGGATCTGATCGGACTGCCGGCGTCGGTGCAGCGGATGGAAGCCGAGGGCTTGACGGTGCCGGCATGGGTGAAGGAATGGATTGCGTCCGGAAACCGCTCGTTCTACAAAACGGAGGAGGGCCAGCTGTTCCACTATCATAAAGGAGCTTATCGCGGTGTTGAAACAGAGCCGGAGCGGATATCGCTTAGCTTGTTAAAACAGCAAAACCGCATCATTCGCGCCAACAGCGGGGCCAATTTGATCGACCTCGGGGATGAGGTGGCTTGTCTTGAATTCACTTCACCCAACAATGCCATCGGAGCGGACATTCTTGTCATGATCCAACAGAGCGTGGACGAGGTGCGCGCCAATTACCGCGGGCTGGTCATAGCCAATGAAGGCCGCAACTTCTGTGTGGGCGCAAATCTGATGCTGATGCTGATGGAGGCCCAGAGCGGAGATTGGGATGAGGTGGATGACATTATCCATCTGTTCCAGGGCAGCATGATGAAGCTAAAGCAGCTGGAAAAGCCGGTGGTCGCCGCGCCGCACCGGATGACCCTGGGCGGGGGCGTGGAAGCCTGCCTGCCGGCAGACCGGATCATCTTCTCGGCTGAGACGTATTTCGGCCTGGTCGAGACAGGGGTCGGCCTCATTCCGGCGGGCGGCGGCTGCAAGGAGCTGGCGCTGATGATCAGCGACAGCCATCCGGACCCGGAGGCCGATCTGCAGCCGGCGATCAATCGCGTCTTTGAAATGATTGCGATGGCAAAAACATCGACAAGCGGGCCTGACGCGATCCGGATGGGGTATGGCCGGCCGGGGGATACGGTGGTCATGAATCAGGACTATCGTATCTATGAATCGAAGCAGGCTGTGCTGGAGATGGATCGCGCCGGATATGCGCCGCGTGATCCGGGCCGCATCCGCGTCACGGGCCGCGATGGCCGGGCGGTGCTCCAGATGGGCGCGCTCTCGCTCAAGCAGGGCGGTTATATTAGCGATCATGACTATCTGATCGCGAAGAAGCTCGCCCATGTGCTCACCGGCGGCGATGTGCCTGCCGGAACGGTCGTGAGCGAACAGCATCTGCTCGACCTGGAGCGTGAGGCGTTCCTGAGCCTGCTGGGCGAGGTCAAGACGCAGCAGCGTATGCAGCACATGCTGGCCAAGGGCAAGCCGCTGCGGAATTAGGGAATTGGCTGGGCCCGGTCCTGGCGGGCGGGCCGTCAAATGAGAGATTCGGCAACCGGTATGAGCTGATCGCGGCCAGTCTGGTCGTTATCGAAAAAACCAGTGAGTGTGGCAATCCAACAATTCAAGTTGAGGTGAATGGCATGAGAGAAGCGGTCATCGTATCACTGGCCCGCACGCCGGTCGGCAGGGCCAAGAAGGGAAGCCTGGCCCAGACGAGGGTGGAGGACCTTGGCAAGGCGGTTCTGGAAGCCGTCATCGAGCGTGCTCCTGGGCTGCAAAAAGAGGACGTGGATGATGTTATTCTGGGCTGCGCCATGCCGGAGGGTGAACAGGGGCTTAACGTGGCCCGCATTATTTCCTTGTATGCGAATTATCCGGTTACCGTTCCGGCGATGACGGTGAACCGTTTTTGCTCATCGGGCCTGCAGGCCATCGCTTTTGCGGCCGAGCGGATTATGCTGGGCTATGCCGATGTCATCGTGGCCGGTGGCGTGGAAAGCATGAGCCATGTGCCTATGACCGGCTTCAAGCCGGCACCGCACCCGGGCATCGTCGAGGATATGCCCGAGGTGTATATGGCTATGGGGCATACCGCTGAGGAGGTGGCGCGGCGGTTCGGGATTACCCGCGAAGCGCAGGATGCCTTCGCAGCAAGCAGCCATCGCAAGGCAGCAGCTGCCATCGCCAGTGGCAAATTCGAAGCGGAAATTGTGCCGCTCGACGTCACGCTCACGGCAGCCGATGAGCGCGGCAAGCCGCGCGCCACGAGCTTCACCTTCCGTATGGATGAAGGTGTCCGCCCGGACACTTCCACCGATGTGCTCGCCCGGCTGAAGCCGGCCTTCGCCCTCGGCGGGACGGTGACCGCGGGCAATGCATCGCAGACGAGCGACGGCGCTGCGGCGGTGGCGGTCATGAGCCGCGAGAAGGCGGAGGAGCTGGGCCTGAGGCCGCTGGCGGCCTTCCGGTCCTTTGCCCTGGCGGGCGTGGAGCCAGAAATTATGGGAGTGGGGCCTGTGGAAGCCATCCCGAAGGCGCTCCGCATGGCGGGAATTGATCTGGATCAGGTGGCTGCGTTCGAGATTAACGAAGCCTTTGCTTCCCAATGCCTGCACATTATTCAGGCGCTGGAGCTGGATGAGGGCAAAGTCAACGTCAACGGCGGCGCAATTGCGCTTGGCCACCCCCTCGGCTGCACCGGCGCCAAGCTTACCGTCAGCCTCGTATCCGAGCTGGCCCGCCGCGGCGGCGGCTATGGCGTCGTGAGCATGTGCATCGGCGGCGGCATGGGCGCAGCCGGTGTGTTCGAGGTGTTCGCCGCCGAGGCCGACGCCGTGCAGCCAGCCTAGCTGGCCCGGTGAGGGCCGCTCGGCTCGCACCGTGGCGTGGCCGCTGGATTTGGCCCGGCGCGGGCGGGTGATGCTGTGGGCCAAGATAGCGCGGTCTCGCGTAGAAACGCCCCGATGCACTCCAGCCGCTTCGGCAGCTGGTTGTAGGCCGTCGCCCACTATCGCCGTCCCGCCGAGTGAGTGTGGCCGCCGCCGAGCACGGCTCGGCCACGAGCCCACCCCCACCCAGGCGGAGGCAGAGCCGCCGGAGGCTGGGGTGCTGCGGAGGGAAGCCGAGCGAAGAAAGCGGAATCGGCCTGAAGAAGCGCAAGCGTTCGCCTTTGTTTTCGGATTTCGACAGTGGAATGAGAGTTCAAGGAAATCCGAAAACAACAGCGATCGGAAGGGCGGTCCGCGGCCTGAGCGGACAAAGGGCTGCGAAGCGCAGCACCCGGTCCTGTCCGGCCGAGGCCGTGGGCAAATTAACAGCGAAGCAACAGCCAGAGCATCCCGTGGCCGTGCTGCGAGGCCAAGGGGGCGCAGCCCGGTACCAGCTTTGGCGCTCCATAGCGAAGCTGGAGCAGGCCAACGCGCGCCCTCAACGAAGTGGCCGCCGCCGAACACGGCCCGGCCACGAGTCTCACCCCCACCCAGGCGGAGGCAGAGCCGCCGGAGGCTGGGGTGCTGCGGAGGGAAGCCGAGCGAAGAAAGCGGAATCGGCCTGAAGAAGCGCAAGCGTTCGCCTTTGTTTTCGGATTTCGACGGTGGAATGGGGGTTCAAGGAAATCCGAAAACAACAGCGATCGGAAGGACGATCCGCGCCTGAGCGGACAAAAGAGCTTCGAAGCAACACTAGACTATGCCAGCCCCCTACCCTCGCAGCAGTCATCGCCCGAAGGAAGTGCCTCTGCCACCGCCATACTATCCCGAAAGGAGTCCTCACAATGAGCGATAACCAAACCAAAGAACCGAAAATCAAAGGTGGAAGCTTTGTTATTGAGACGCCGGAGCTGGAACGGGTGATGACACCCGAGGATTTTACGGATGAGCACCGGATGATTGCCGAGACGGTGCGGGATTTTGTCGACGGGGAGATTATGCCCCGTGACGAAGAGATTGAGAAGCTGGATTATGAGCTGACCGTGGATCTGCTCCGCAAGTCCGGGGAGCTTGGGCTGCTCGGCGCAGATGTGCCGGAAGCGTTCGGCGGCGTCGGGCTGGATAAGGTCAGCTCGACCATTATCAATGAAACGCTGGCCCGGGGCTCCTCCTTTGCGCTGTCCTTCGGAGCTCATGT
Source organism: Paenibacillus sp. 7541 (assembly GCF_002276395.1). Taxonomy (NCBI): domain Bacteria; kingdom Bacillati; phylum Bacillota; class Bacilli; order Caryophanales; family Paenibacillaceae; genus Paenibacillus; species Paenibacillus sp. 7541. Next base: position 61,563 of record NZ_NQLZ01000040.1, read on the forward strand.
CGGCATCGGCACGCTGCCGATTGTGTTCTTCGGAACGCCGGAGCAGAAGCGCAAATACCTCCCGGATCTCGCCAGCGGCGCCTTGATCGCCGCATACTGCCTCACGGAGCCGACCTCCGGCTCGGATGCGCTCAGCGCCAAGACGACCGCGAAGTTGTCGGAGGACGGGGAGTTTTATATTTTGAACGGATCGAAGCTGTATATCACGAACGCAGGATTTGCTGACATTTTCATCGTTTATGCGAAGATTGACGGCGAGCATTTCACCGCATTCATCGTGGAGAAAGGGATGGAGGGCTTTACGCTCGGGCCCGAGGAGAAGAAGATGGGCATTAAGGGCTCGTCCACGCGGCCGCTCTTCTTCGAAGATGTGAAGGTGCCGAAGGAGAATCTGCTCGGGGAGATTGGCAAAGGCCACCGGATTGCCTTCAACATCCTGAACATCGGACGGTACAAACTGGCTGCTGGAGCCGTGGGCGCGGCTAAAGAGGCGATTGAACTGAGCTCGAAATATGCGAATACCCGCAAGCAGTTCGACACCCCGATCTCCCAGTTCCCGCTCATGCGCAAAAAGCTGGCCGAGATGAACATCGCCGCTTTTGTCATGGAAAGCATGGTGTACCGCACGGCGGGCCTGCTCGATGAGGCGCTGCAGGACATCGATTATGAACAGCCGGATTCCGGCGTTCAGGTGGCGGCGGCTATCGCCGATTACGCGATTGAATGCTCGATCAACAAGGTGTTTGCGTCCGAGGGACTGGATTTTGTCGCGGATGAAGGGGTGCAGATTCACGGGGGCTACGGCTATATCCAGGAGTACAAAATCGAACGGATTTATCGCGATTCGCGGATCAACCGGATTTTTGAAGGGACCAACGAAATCAACCGCCTGCTCATCCCGGGCACGCTCGTGAAAAAAGCGATGAAAAGCGAAATCGCCCTTCTGGAAAAGGCGCAAGCGCTTCAAGGCGAGCTGCTGCAGATGGTGCCGGGTCAGTCGTTCGAGGAGACGCTGGCCAGGGAAGCGCACTTCCTGGATATGAGCAAAAAAATCTTCCTGCTCGTCGGCGGCCTCGCGGTTCAGAAGCTGGGGACGAAGCTGGAGAAGGAGCAGGAGCTGCTCTCGAACCTGGCAGATATCATGACAGATATCTATGCGCTGGAAAGCGCACTGCTTCGCACCCGCAAGCACCTGACGCGGACTTCGGAGGAGAAGGCTGCGGGGATGATCGAGATGACGCAGGTGTTTGCGTATGAGGCGTTCCTGCGCATTGAAGGGCTGGCCAGAGAGACGCTCGCCGCAGTTGAAACAGGCGATATGCTGCGCATGCAGCTGTCGGTGCTGAAAAAATTGACCCGAACCGCACCGCTCGACACCGTGGCGCTAAAGCGGAGCATCGCGGCGCGGGTTGTGAGCAGGGAGCGGTACACGGTGTAACAAGGAGAACGGTGTAAATTAACCGTGCAACGAAAGAGGATTTGGAAGTTTACCTGGGAGGAAAGGGATGGTTTTGTATGGATGCAAAGCCTTGGCTGCCATTTTATCCGCCGGAAGTAGCCCCCTCGTACGAGTACCCGAAGCATAACCTGGGACTGTTTCTTGTAACGTCCGCGCAGAAATATCCGAATCGGCCGGCAGTTTATTTTATGGGCAAGACGTTAACCTACAAACAGCTCCTGGAGGCGTCCTATCGAATGGCGAACGCGCTCCGGGGCAAGGGAATTAACAAAGGGGACCGGGTAGCGATCATGCTGCCCAACTGTCCTCAGGTTGTCATTTCGTATTTTGGCGCGCTGCTGTCAGGCGCCGTGGTGGTGATGACCAATCCGCTCTATATGGAGCGGGAGATTGCACATCAGATGCAGGATTCCGGGGCTAAAGCGATCATTACGCTTGACCATTTTGTTGCCCGGGTGGAGAAGGTGCAGGGCGAGACGGAGCTGAAGCATATCATTGTGACAAGCATCGCGGACTATTTGCCTTTTCCGAAAAACCTGCTGTTCCCGATCAAGGCCAAGAAGCAAGGGCCCCTGCCGGTCATTCATTATCGAGAAGGGGTATATCCCTTTAAAAAACTGCTGGAGCAAGCGCTGGATGCCCCTGTGTGCGAATCGGTCCATGCCGAGAAGGACCTGGCGCTGCTTCAGTATACCGGCGGAACCACCGGGGTCCCGAAAGGCGTCATGCTTACGCATTACAATCTCATTGCCAACACGCTGCAATCCTCCATGTGGTGCTACAAGGTGGAGGAGGGCAAGGAGCGGTATTTGGCGGCGCTGCCTTGTTTTCACGTATTCGGCTTGACGGTGCTGCTGAATCAGGCGGTGTACAGAGCCAGCGAGCTGCTGATGGTGCCGAGGTTCGAACCGAAGATGATTCTGGATCTGATCCGAAAAAAGAAAGCGACGCTCTTTCCCGGTGCTCCGACGATGTACATTGCCCTGATCAACCATCCGCAAATCAAGGATTATGATCTGTCTTCCATTAATGCCTGTATCAGCGGCTCTGCCGGGCTTCCGGTGGAGGTGCAGGACACGTTCGAGGAGCTGACCAAAGGACGTCTGATCGAGGGCTACGGCTTAACGGAGGCCGCCCCGGTCACCCATGCGAACCCGATCTGGGGGCATCGCAAAATCGGCACCATCGGGATCCCCCTGCCGGATACGGAGGCCAAGGTTGTCAATCCGGACACCGGGGATGAAGTGCCGGTGGGCGAGCCTGGGGAACTCATCGTAAAGGGGCCTCAGGTGATGAAGGGGTATTGGAAGCGGCCTGAGGATACGTTTGACACGCTTCGGGGCGGCTGGCTGTTTACCGGGGATATGGCCACGATGGATGAGGAAGGGTACTTCCGAATTATCGACCGCAAAAAGGATATGATAATCGCAAGCGGTTACAATATCTATCCGAGAGAAATCGAGGAGGTGCTCTACGAGCACCCGTCCGTGAAGGAAGCGGTGGTGGTGGGCACCAAGGACGAATACCGGGGCGAGACGGTCAAAGCCTATATCGTGCTGAAGGATGGGGCTGCGCCGGACCCCGCCGGGCTGGAGAAGTTCTGCCGCAAGCAGCTCGCGGCCTATAAAGTGCCGAGGGAGTTCGTGTTCCGGGATTCGCTGCCGAAGACGCTTGTCGGAAAGGTGCTGCGGCGCAAGCTGCTGGAGGAAGAGGAGGAAGGCAAGCCGACCGCGTAAGGAGCGCATGCTGCTGAAGGCATGAAGCCCGCTTGGCAAAGCATCCATTGTGAAGGCCAGGTGGGACGCGGGCATGCCGCAAGCAGGCCGGGATTCACTGCGGCGAGCGGCTAGTTGAGGCGAATGAGAAGGCAGCGGGACTGGAGATGTATGCCGGAAAGGAGGCGGCCTGATGGAGAATCGACATTCTGGTGCTGAAGAAAAGGCCGTACTGCAGCAGGAGGCGCAGACAGAGGAAGCGCAGAGGCAGGAGGCAAACCGAGAGCAGCATACCGAGGGAGAGGCCACTCGTATTGCGCCGGGGCAGGGCAAGCAGCAGCGAGGGGGTCTGGCAAACAAGGAGAGCAGGCAGCCTGCGCACGGCGGGAATCTGGAGTCTTACATTGAAGAGATGACCCGCGCAGCAGAGCCTACGTTCTGGGGCTACCTTGGCTGCAAGCTCGAATCTGCGAGTGAGGAAGAAGTCGTGGTCACACTCGATACCGAGCCGCACCATATGAATATGATGGGCATTGTGCACGGCGGCGTGCTGTCCTCCCTGATGGACAACGCGATGGGCATCGCGGTCATGCTGCAGCGGCCGGGGGAGTCCACGGTGACGAGCAATTTGAATGTGCATTTTGTGAAGCCGGCCCGGGGAGGGCGGCTGTACGTCACCGCGCATATCGTGCACCAGACACATCGCTCTGTCACCACGGAAAGCCGGATCACCAATGAGCGCGGGGAGCTTGTCGCGCTGAGCACGGGATCTTTTCGGGTAAGGTAAGGGACGCCATGCCAAGCCTGCGAAGGTGTATGAGAAGATGATGATCGCGTTGAAGGTCTGTCCTGCTTGAGGGGCGGGCCTTTTATTTGGATTTTTAAAATTAAGGAATCGGTTTGGCGGCGAAGGTGTGTACAGTATACCTGAGAATAGCGGAGAACGCTGTGGATTGATCGTAACGATAAACATCGAAATTCAGTGGCTTTGGGTCACGAAGAGTTGTTATGATGGTAAGGATAAGGAGGCGTGCGAGAATACGCCAACAATCCTTGTCAGGGGAGAATAGCTGTGGTACAATAAAAATGCTGTTTTCTAATTACTATTACGGAATGTTGATTTGAAGGATAGATTCTGAATGATCAAGATGTTTACATACGTAGGAGGTGGAATTCATGGTTGTATTGTTTGAAGTGCTGCTTGTTATTGTCTCCATCGCATTGATTACTGTCGTTCTTCTCCAAAAAGGGAAAAGTGCAGGTCTGGCCGGTGCCATCTCCGGCGGTGCGGAACATCTTTTTGGTAAAACCAAGGCGCGCGGTTTGGATCTGGTGCTCCAGCGGATCACCGTTGGTCTTGCGAGCGCATTTATGATTTTGGCCATTGTCGTTGCCGTATTGAAATAACTCTCGGAACAATAACCTTCGCTTTTTCATTTTATGGAAGAGCGGAGGTTTTTTAATACCCGGGAAGCTGCAGGAGAGCGCCCTGTGGCTCTATGTTGCGGGCAAAGTGGCGGTTCTAGCGAGAACTGGCAGTGAATGTAAGGATACCGCGGATTAAATTCGTGTATACTAGGGTAGTGTATATTTAGGTAAAGAATGGATAGAGGAACAATGATACTGCAGGTTCCCCGAGGTGATCATAATGATAACGGAACAAATATTACTGGATTTTATGCGGGAAACTGCATATAAACCGATGACGTACCAGGAGCTGGAGAAGCATTTTCAAATTGAGGATGCCAATGAATTCAGGGAGTTTCTGAAGCTGCTGAATGAGCTGGAGCAATCCGGCAAAATCATTCTGACCAGCACGCAGCGCTATGGCGTCCCGGAGCGGATGTCGCTGCTGCGCGGTCGCTTGCAGGCCCATCCGAAGGGCTTTGCTTTTCTGATTCCTGATGACAGAGAGCATCCGGATGTGTACATTCATGCCAACGATCTGAAGAGTGCCATGAACGGTGACACTGTTCTGGTGCGCATCAGCTCGCAAGGCAGCGACGGCGGCCGCATGGAGGGCGAGGTCGTCCGGATCGTCACACGCGCCATCACGCAGGTGGTCGGCGTGTTCCAGAACCATGAGGCGTATGGATTTGTGCTGCCGGATGACAAGCGGATTAACCGGGACATTTTTATCCCGAAGCATGCCATGAACGGTGCGGTTGACGGCGTGAAGGTTGTGGTGAAGCTGGTGAGCTACCCGGAAGGGAGAGCGGCGGCCGAGGGCGAGGTTGTCGAAATTCTCGGTCATAAGAATGATCCGGGCGTCGATATTCTGTCCATCATCCGCAAGCATCAGCTGCCGGAAGGCTTCCCGGAAGAGGTGCTGGCTGAGGCGGATGCCGTGCCGGACACCATTACCGAGGAGGAGATCGCTCAGCAGGGCCGTCGCGACCTGCGCGGCAAAAACATCGTCACCATCGACGGTGAGGATGCCAAGGACCTGGACGATGCGGTGAATGTGGAGCGGCTTCCGAACGGCAACTACCGCCTGGGCGTGCATATCGCCGACGTCGGCTACTATGTGCGCGAGCGCTCGGAGCTGGACAAGGAGGCCTATAACCGGGGCTGCAGTGTGTACCTGGTGGACCGGGTAATTCCGATGCTGCCGCACCGGCTCTCCAACGGGATATGCAGTTTGAACCCGCAGGTGGACCGGCTGACGCTGTCCTGTGAGATGGAGTTTAACGACCAGATGAAGGTTGTCAGTCATGACGTGTTCACAAGTGTGATTCGGACCAAGGAGCGGATGACGTACAACAATGTGCGCAAGATCCTTGTGGACGAGGACCCTGCACTGATTGAGCGCTACAGCGATCTGGTGGAGGATTTCCGCCTGATGCGCGAGCTGGCGCTGAAGCTGCGTGACCGCCGGATGCGGCGGGGTGCGGTGGATTTTGATTTCGTGGAGTCCAAGGTGATTGTGGACGAGAACGGCAAGCCGGTTGATATTGTCAAAAGAGAGCGCTCCATCGCGGAGCAAATCATCGAGGAATTCATGCTGGCGGCCAATGAGACGGTGGCGGAGCATTTCCACTGGCTGAAGGTGCCGTTCATCTACCGGATTCACGAGGACCCGGATCCGGAGAAGCTGCAGAACTTTATGGCGTTTGCGGCTAATTTCGGCCATCATGTGAAAGGCCGGGGCAACCAGATTCATCCGCGCGCGCTGCAAAATCTGCTGGATGACATCCACGGCACGAAAGAGCAGACAGTGCTCAGCACGATGATGCTGCGATCGATGAAGCAGGCGAAGTACGATGCCGAGAGCACGGGCCATTTCGGCCTGGCGGCGGAGTATTACACGCATTTCACATCCCCGATCCGGCGTTATCCGGATCTGGTCATCCACCGCGTCATTCGCGAAGTGATCGAAAGCGGCAACATGCTGACCGAGGAGCGCCAGGAGTACTTGGCGGGCCGGATGGCGGATATCGCGCAGCAGTCCTCGGAGCGCGAGCGCGTGGCTGTGGATGCGGAGCGCGATACCGAGGCGCTGAAGAAGGCCGAGTTCATGCTCGACAAGATTGGCGAAGAATTCGAAGGCATTATCAGCAGCGTGACCAGCTTCGGCATGTTCATCGAGCTGGAGAATACCGTCGAAGGCCTCATCCGGCTCAGTGCGCTGACGGATGATTATTACCACTTCGACGAAGGGCATATGGCGCTGATCGGCGAGCGGACATCCAAGGTGTTCCGCATCGGCGATGATGTGAAGGTGCGCGTAGCCAACGTGAACATGGATGAGCACACCATCGATTTTGAGATGGTCGATATGAAGCCGCGCCGGCGTGGACGCGGCAGTGAAGGCGGCGGCGACCGTGGCGGAGCCGGTGGCCGTGAGGGGCGCGCCCGCGATGGCGGGGCGCGCAAAGGCCGCGGCAAGCGCAGCGCCGTGGCGGAAGGCGGCGGCGCGGCAGGCCCGGGCGGTGGCCCGGTGCCAGGTAAGCGCCGCGAGGGCGCCGGCAGCGGGCGGGCCGCCGAGGAAGCCGCTGGGGGCGAGCAGCGGAGCTTCGCCTTTGGCTCTGGCAAAGGCGGGTACAGCTCGTCCGGGGGCGGCTCCCTCGGCTTTGACCGCAACGCCCGCCAGGGCGGCGCCAAGAGCCGCCGGAAGAAGACGTCGCGCAGCGGCATCTTCATCGGCGACGGCCCGACGCCAGGCCCTGGCGTTGGCGGCGCTCCCGCCGCGGGCGGCCGTAAGCGCAAGGGCAAGGGCGGGGGCACCGCTGCCTTTGTCCGCAAGAAGAAAAAGTAAGGGGCTTCGCTTCACCAGATTCCCTGGTTGAATATGAATATAGCTGTTTTTCCCCGCCTTTTTCATTGCGTAACGCTTGGCTCTGCCTTGATTTTGCAGGTGGCAGTTTGATACAATGGACTTCTGGTGAGATTGCATTTGTGGCGGTCTGCCGGAAGTCCTTTTTCCCATTAAGACCGTGATGATAAGGAGTGAGACCATGGGTAAGAAAAGTGACGGGAAGGTTCTGGCCCAGAACAAAAAAGCTTCCCATGATTACTTCATCGAGGATACGTACGAGGCAGGCATGGTGCTGACCGGAACGGAGATCAAGTCGATCCGCAACGGCCGCGCGAACATTGCTGATGCTTTTGCAACGATCCGAAATGGCGAGATTCACATCCACAACATGCATATCAGCCCGTTCGAGCAGGGGAACCGGTTCAACCCGACCGACCCTACCCGCGCAAGGAAGCTGCTGCTGCACAAGGAGCAGATTACCAAGCTGCTGGGCCTGTCCAAGCAGGAGGGGTACACCATCGTGCCGCTCAAGGTCTACATCCGCAATGGCTATGCCAAGCTGCTGCTCGGTCTCGGTAAAGGGAAGAAGCAGTATGACAAGCGCGCCGATGCAGCCAAGCGCGATGCGCAGCGTGATATCCAGCGTGCCCTGCGGGAGAAGCAGAAGATTGCAAGATAAGTGTGTTAGGTCTTATGTTATGCAGATGGGAATATCGTTTAATGAATAGGGGGATGCGCTGCAGGTGGCAGCATTTAGCTGCTCTGCCTGGTATCTATATATCATTATGATGCAGAATGTGATATACTAAGTGATGTACGAAAGATCATCAGATCTTTGACAACTACAAGATTATGCTTCGTCATCCTTTCTTGGAGGGAAAGGATGCGGAATAGATCGACTGCCATGCTGAATGCGTCGATGATCTAATCCGGAAGCCCTTTTTGGCAGGAAGGTTTGCGTGCTTAGATACGCTGACATTTCTCCTATTTAAGGGGGCGTTTTTGGATTCGACGGGGATAGTTCGGGCATGAGTAGCGGGTAGTGGGGACGCGTCCACTTCATCAACGCTAAAGCCAATTAAATGGCAAACAACAAACTTCTTACGCTGTAGCAGCTTAATAACCTGCACGCGTGCTCTCGCTCTGCATCGCCCATGTGCCGGGATGAGGGCTCAACTTATAGTGGGATACGCTGTCTAGTCTCCGCCTGGGGCTAGCTGAAGAAGACAATCAGGCTGACCTGGAATAGAGCCGGTTACGGGGCGCTGATCCAGGTGACATCAAAACCGTGACTACACCCGTAGAAGCTTGTGTTGTCGTTATCTTCGGACAGGGGTTCGACTCCCCTCGCCTCCATACATATGCTTAAAAAAGCGACCAAACTGGTCGCTTCAGATTGTC